>DASSNX010000090.1:0-9373 GCA_035701185.1 Candidatus Limnocylindria bacterium | reverse complement strand
GTCGATCCCCTGCTCCTTCTTGAACTCGGCGATCAGCCACTCGATGATGCGCTGGTCGAAGTCGTCGCCGCCGAGATGCGTGTCGCCGTTCGTCGAGCGCACCTCGAAGACGCCCTCGGACAGCTCGAGGATCGAGATGTCAAACGTCCCGCCGCCCAGGTCGTAGACGGCGATCTTCTCTTCCTTCTGCTTGTCCAGCCCGTAGGCCAGCGCCGATGCGGTCGGCTCGTTGACGATCCGCTTCACGTCCAGCCCGGCGATGCGACCGGCGTCCTTGGTGGCCTGCCGCTGGGTGTCGTCGAAGTAGGCCGGGACGGTGATGACCGCCTCTGTCACCTTCTCGCCCAGGTACGCCTCAGCGTCGCTCTTCAGCTTCTGCAGGATCATGGCGCTGATCTCTGGCGGGCTGAAGGTCTTCCCATTGGCCAGGGTGACGACCACGCCGTCCGACTTGGGATCCTTCTCGACCTTGTACGGCACCAGATCCTTGCTGCGCTGGACCTCGGGGTCGTCCCAGCGGCGACCCATGAAGCGCTTGATGCTGAAGATGGTGTTCTCCGGGTTGGTGATGGCCTGGCGCTTGGCCACCTGGCCCACCAGCCGCTCCCCGGACTTGGCGAAGGCGACAACCGATGGTGTGATCCGGCCGCCCTCCGCGTTGGTGATGACCTGGGGCTCGCCGCCCTCCATGGCCGCGACCACGGAGTTGGTGGTGCCCAGGTCGATGCCGATGATCTTTGCCATTGGTCAGTGCTCCTTCGGGTTGTTCGCTACTCGCACGAGCGCCGGGCGCAGCACCCGGTCATGCAGCCGATAGCCGCGCTGCAGCTCGCCGATGACGTGGTTGTCGGGATGGTCGGACGTCTCCTCGTGGACGACGGCCTCGTGGACGTTGGGATCGAACGGCAGGCCGGTGGCCTCGATGGGCGTCACGCCCTCGGACTCCAGCACGCCGCGCAGCTTGCGCTCGACCAGCCGCACGCCATCGACCCACGCGTCGTCGGTGTCCGGCGGCACGTTCTCGAGGGCACGATCGAAGTCGTCGAGCACGCTGAGCAGCTTGCCGATGAGCACGGCGTTCGAGAACCGGGCAACCGTCTCCCGCTCGTCGTCGACCCGTCGCTTGTAGTTGCTGAAGTCGGCGGCCGTGCGCTGCCAGTTGCGCAGGTTCTCGTCGGAGGCGGCACGCGCCTCCTCCAGGCCCTGCTCCAGCTTGTCCAGCTCGCGCATCAGCTCGGCCCGCGACGGGCCCTTGCCGTGCCGCTCACTTTCGGTGGCGGTCGCCTCGCGGGCGTCGCCGTTGGTCGGATGGTCAGTCATGCGTCATCGCCATAGTGGGTGGTCGTGATCAGCTCGTTCATCAGGGTGGCCAGGTACCGCACCGTCGGGATCGCCCGCGGATAGGGCATGCGGGTCGGGCCGAGCACGCCGAGCACGCCGAGGGCCGTATCGGGCTCGCCGTAGGGGGCGAAGACCAGGCTCACCTCGTGCATGGCGTCGATGGTGTTCTCGTGGCCGATGATGACGTGCACGCCCTGTCCACGAGTCAGTACCGGCAAGAGCTGTTCCAGAAAGTCGGAACGGCGCAGGACGTCCAGGACGCTGCGCAGCTTCGCGCTCTGTGCAAACTCCGGCTGCTCGAGGACGTTGCTGATGCCGTCGGTGAACACCTCCTCGATGCCGACGCTGTCGGCATCCTCCAGCATCTGCGCCACCACCTCGGCCACGTGAGCGGCCAGCGGCCCCAGCCGGCCGACCTTGCGTCGGACCTGCGGCGCGGCCAGGCCTGGCAGATCCGCGTTCAGCGTCGCCGCCACGAGGTCCAAATCCTCCTGGCTCACCGCACTCTCGGCGGCGAGCCGGTCCATGACGGTGCGATCCAGGCGGCGCTGGCTGACCTTGCCGTCGGCCAGCACCAGCACGCACAGCCGCGTGCGATCGGCCAGCTCCACCAGCTGGAGGTGCGAGAACCTGGCGCGCCGCGATCTCGCCGGCGTGACGACCGAAGCCGAGCTGGTGGTGGCGGCCAGGATCGACGCCGCCAGGCGCAGCCACTCGTTGCTGGTGAGCTGTACCTGGGCGAACTGATGGCGGATCATCAGCTGGTCCACCCGGTCCAGGGCCGCCTCGCGCATCAGCGATTCGACGTACAGCCGATAGCCCAGGTCGGACGGCACCCGGCCGGCGCTGGTGTGCGGATGGCTGAGGAGGCCCAGCGCCTCGAGCTCGGCCATGGCGCTGCGCACCGTTGCCGAGCTGACGTTCAGCCCGTGACGGCTGACGAGGGTCTTGGAGCCGACCGGCACGGCGGTTAGGACGTAGTCCTCGACCACGGCACGCAGCACCGACTGCTGCCGTTCGGTCAGCTTGATGCGGCCCGCAGAGTTCCGTGGTCCTGGTTGTGTCGGTTCGTCGGCCATGGGTCCTCCGCCCTGTTCGTGCGGTGATGCTCCCCATTTAGCACTCTATGGCCGAGAGTGCTAATTGCTGCGCGCATGGTACCAATCCGGCGCTGCGAGTGTCAACGAATCCAACAGCGCCCGACCGCGCGGCGACAGCCGGTAGCCGATCGGCAGGCTCTCGGTCAGCCCCAGCGCCTTCAGCTTGCGCACGTCCGCCTTGAACGGCAGCCGCTCGCGACCCATCTCCGCCGCGAGCTCGCCGGCGCGACGCTCCGGGTTCGCGGCGATCAGTTCCAGCACCTGCCGCGTCCACGGGCCGTGCCTGCTCGCCCGGTCGAGGCGGTCCAGGCGCCGGCGCAGCGCGTCGATTGCCGCCGCGTCAGGCACCGTTTCGCGCAGCGCCACGCGCGGATCGGCGCCGATCAGGCGGAGCGTGATGCGGTAGATCTCGCCGCCGTCACGACGGTCCAGGAAGCCCAGCAGGGCCTCGGCCGACTCGAATCCGGCACGTTGCGCCTCCGCATCGGTCACCGCCTCTCGACCGAGCGCCTCGACCGAGGTGAAGCCGATGACGCCCACCGCCGTCAGCTGCTGCCCGCCGGCCCTGGCCCGCGGCCGGTCCCAGCGCCGGAAGGCGCGGTCCACCCGGCCTTCGGCAATCGCCTGCAGGGTGCGCGGCGGGAAGCGCATCACGCCGCCCCGACGGTCGCCGGCTCCGGCAGGAAGGCGAGCAGCGCTTCAGAGGCGAGCAATCGCCCCTCCGGGCTCAGCCGCAGCCGATCCCCTTGCAGCTCGAGCAGGCCATCGGCCAGGCCGCCCGCCACGGCGTCCGGGTAGCGCTCCACTGGGTCGCTGCCGAACTCGGCAGCGAACGCCGTACGGCTCAGGCCCGCGACCCGGCGCAGGCCCAGCCCCACCG
Source organism: Candidatus Limnocylindria bacterium (assembly GCA_035701185.1). Lineage (GTDB taxonomy): Bacteria > Chloroflexota > Limnocylindria > QHBO01 > QHBO01 > DASSCW01. The sequence goes on along the minus strand of DASSNX010000090.1, from coordinate 6,052 downwards.
CCTCGAAGGCGCGGGTCGGCTCGTCCAGGTCCTCGAACCCGCCGCGCGGCGGCCGGCCCGCCTCGACATCGGCCAGGTAGGCGTCCAGGTCGCGCTGGTTCCAGGCACGGCCCGCGCGCCCGTCGTACGAATGGGCGCCGGCACCGATGCCCGTGTACGGGCGCCGGTCCCAGTAGGCCCCGTTGTGCTGCGACTCGAAGCCGGGACGCGCCCACGACGAGAGCTCGTAGTGCCGGAACCCGGCGCCGTCGAGCGTCTCCTCGGCCGCGCGGTACTGGTCGGCGGCCAGGGCGTCGTCCTGGCGAGCCGCCAGGCGGCGACGCCAGCGCAGCGCCCCGGCTCGGGGCGGCGCCGCCCACTCGTCGGGCGCCAGGGCGAGCTGCAGCGCGTACAGCGAGACGTGGTCCGGCTCGAGTGCCAGCGCCCGGCGCAGGCCGTCACGCCAATCGGCCAGGGACTGGCCCGGAATGCCGAAGATGAGGTCGATGCTGACGTTGGCGAAGCCCGCCGCCCGGGCCGCGCGATAGGCCGCCACCGCCTCCGCCGCCGAGTGCCCACGGGCCAGCGTGGCCAGGTCGGCGTCGCGCAGCGACTGGACGCCCAGCGAGATGCGGTTCACGCCGGCTGCCCGCAGTCCCGACCAGTCGGGCTGCTCCCGATCGCTGGGGTTCGCCTCCAGCGTCACCTCCTGCGGGGTCGCGCGCCAGCGCGCCTCCGCCGCCGAGAGGAGTCCGGCCACGGCCTCGGCCGGGAGAAGGGAGGGCGTGCCGCCGCCGAGGTAGACCGTCTGCAGGTCGCCCGATGCCGGCCGCATGGCGAGCTCGGCGTGCAGCGCCTCCACGTAGCGCGGCATGTCCGCCGCGCGCCCGCCGACGGTCACGAAGTCGCAGTAGGCGCACACCAGCCGGCAGAACGGGACGTGGACGTAGAGGTGGTGACTGTCAGCGGTCATGCTTCACCGACTTGCGGTACGCGCACCACAGTAGCGTTACGTGGACCACGGGCCGTTGGGGAGGTCACCGGCGGCCGATCCACGTTCACGCCTGGCGCAGACCAGGCCGCCGAGGTCCGTAACGCTACGGGCAGTCGCGGGCCGCAACTCCAGGCCACTTATTCCACGGAATGTCGCGTGCCACCGACAATCCGCAAGTCGGGGCAAGCTGTCGCTCGCGCCACGCCTCCATCGTCCTAGATCGGTCTTTGCCGCAGTCTCCCGCCGGCGAAGGCGAACAGCGACGTGATCACCAGGAAGTGCGCGACCATGGCTGGCACCACCGAGTTGGCCGTGATCGTCACCCAGCCGCAGGCATAGCCGAGCAGCACCGAGCCGATGAGGAAGTACCACTGCCGCTCGCGCAGCAGCCGCCGCTGCGCCACGCCGTAGAGCACCGCCTGCACCACCACTGCGGCGGTCACTCCGCCGGGGATGCCGGCGAAGATCAGCAGCCCCAGCACGATCGAGCGGAACTGCAGCTCGTCCGCAACCGCCGAAGCCGCCGCGCCCAGCAGGCGTGAAGGGAGCAGCGTGGTGGGCAACGGCGTGATGCCGCCGTACCAGCGGAAGGCGAAGCCAATCGCGTTCAGGATGCCCACCACCGCGAAGCCGAGCAGCAGCGGCAGCATGGTCCCCGGCTCGGCCGGCGTCAGGAAGAGGTGCCCCCGCCCGTTGGGCAGGATGAAGACGATGCCGATGGCGAACAGGATCACCAGCCCGTAGTAACTGACCGGCCCCAGCCACGGGTATCGGTAGCGGAAATAGTCGGAGCGCATGATCCGCTCCGAGTCGAAGCGCAGCAGGACCAGGAAGATGGTCAGGCCGACGGCAATGGAGAGGCGCAGCGATTCCTCGAAGCTCACCTACGAGGCCTCGTTCATGCGCAGCACCGCCAGGAAGGCCTCCTGCGGGATCTCCACGGACCCGACCCGCTTCATGCGCTGCTTGCCCTCCTTCTGCTTCTCGAGGAGCTTGCGCTTGCGCGTGATGTCGCCGCCATAGCACTTGGCCAGCACGTTCTTGCGCATGGCCCGGATCGTCTCGCGGCTGATGATATGCGAGCCGATGGCTGCCTGGACCGGCACTTCGAACAGCTGCCGCGGGATCAGCTCCTTCAGCTTCTCGACCAGGACCTTTCCCTGGCGCTGCGCATTGGACCGATGGACGATCAGGGAGAGCGCATCCACGGGCTCGCCGTTGACCAGGATGTCCAGCTTGACCAGGTCGCCCTCGCGGTAGCCGATGTACTGGTAGTCGAGGCTGGCGTACCCCGAGCTGCGGCTCTTGAGCAGGTCGTAGAAGTCGATGATCAGCTCCGCCAGCGGCAGCTCGAAGTGCATGTTGACCCGTCGCGGATCCAGGTACTCCATCTGGCCGAAGATGCCGCGCCGGTTGGTGGCCAGCTCCATGATCGGGCCGATGTAGTCGGTGGGCGTAATGATCTGCACGGCCACCCATGGCTCGGAGATCGCCTCGATCTCCCCGGGATCCGGCATCTTGGCCGGGTTGTCGACGACGACTTCCTCTGCCCGATGCATCCGCCTGACGCGGTACTCGACGCTCGGCGCCGAGGCGAGCAGGTCGAGGTCGAACTCTCGTTCGAGCCGCTCCTGGACGATCTCCATATGCAGCAGCCCCAGGAAGCCGCAGCGAAAGCCGAACCCCAGCGCCACGCTCGACTCGGGCTCGTACACGAAGCTCGCATCGTTGAGGTGCAGCTTATCCAGCGCGTCGCGCAGCAGCGGGTAGTCGTCGCCGCGCACGGGATAGATGCCGGCGAAGACGAGCGGCAGCGCCTCTTTGTAGCCCGGCAGGGCCCGGGGAGCCGGCTTGTCCGCATCGGTCAGGGTGTCGCCCACGCGTGCTTCGGCGATGCTCTTGAGTCCGGAGGCCACGTAGCCCACCTCGCCAGCGGCCAGCGACCGGGTTGGCACCGGCTGCGGCCGGAAGTAGCCGAGCTCCAGGATCTCTGACTCGGCCTGAGTGGCCATGAAGCGAATGCGCTCGTGGTCGTGCAGCGTGCCGTTGGCCAGCCGCACGTAGGCGACCACGCCCTTGTACTGGTCGTAGTGGCTGTCGAAGACGAGCGCCTGCAGCGGGGCCCTGGGATCGCCGCGCGGCGGCGGGATGCGCTGCACGATCGCCTCGAGGATCTCCGGCACGCCCGTCCCCTCCTTGGCGGAGGCCAGGATGACCTCTTCCCGGGGAATGGCCAGCGTGTCCTCCAGCTCGGCCATCACGGTCTCGGGGTCGGCGCTGGCCAGGTCGATCTTGTTGAGGACCGGGATGATCACCAGGTTCTGGGCGATGGCCAGGTGGACGTTGGCCAGGGTCTGCGCCTCGATCCCCTGGCTGGCGTCCACCACCAGGATGGCGCCCTCGCAGGCCTGGAGGGATCGGCTCACCTCGTAGCTGAAATCGACGTGTCCCGGCGTATCGATCAGGTTCAGCGCGTACGTCTGGCCGTCCTGTGCGTCGTACTGCAGCCGCACGGCACGGGCCTTGATGGTGATCCCCTTCTCGCGCTCGAGGTCCATGGAGTCCAGCACCTGGCTGGTCATCAGGCGCTTGTCGATGGTGTGGGTCGACTCGAGGAGCCGATCCGCCAGCGTCGACTTCCCGTGGTCGATGTGCGCGACGATGCTGAAGTTGCGGATGCGGTCCTGGGGGATCACCCGCCGGAGTCTAGCGGGCGTGCCCGGCCCAGCCTCCGACTCAGGCGTGCCTCGATCGGACGCGTACGCGCTCCCGTGGCTGAGACCCGCATTGACACCGAGAACGATTCCACCTAGACATCGCGAGCCGACAGCGTGCGACGGAGCTGATGTTGCGAACGCGATCCCCCGACTTGCGCAGGGCGAGCCGATGCCTGCTTTTTGCCGTCACGGGCGTTGCCCTCTTCGCGTATTGGGCGATCGCGCGGCCGTCGTCCGAGAGGACCGCATCCATGACGGAATGGCCGTTCGTGCTGTGGTTCAGCTCCACCCTGCTCGTGCTGGCGGTCGCGCTCCCGGTGTTCGGTAGGATGGTGGGCGGGCGGAGCACGATCCGTCTGGCAACGATCGGTGCCGCTGGCGTGGCGTTGTCCAGCATCGCCAACGTGATCGAGGACGGCTTCCGGGTGGACGCGGCCTTCTTCGCCTTCGTCGGGGGCACCCTGATCCTGATCGGGTCCCTGCTGGCCCTGACGATCTGGATTGCCCGTGCAGCTCCGGGAGCAGTAAGGTTCCTGGCGATCATTCCCGCCGGGACCGTCGCGGGATTCCTGCTGTTCGTGGCGGCAGGCGGACCCATCCTGCTCGTCACCTGGTTCGCGGCGGCTGTCGCGGCCCTGAGCGATTTGCCGGCACACACAGCAGCGCCCGCCGAAGCCTCAACGACTTGATCCGTCCCTCCGGCGCGGATGCCGTCGCGCGACGTCGAATGGCCCGAGGAGCCTAGTTGGATGCCCGCTTCGGGCCGTACTCGGTGACGCCGTTGACCGTGCGGTAGTGGCTGGTCCAGGTGTCCTGGTGGATGAGGTTGCCCTTGGCGTCGCGCACCCAGCGGGTCACCACCGCGTCGAAGCCGTTGTGCGGGTACTCGACGATCTTCGAGGTGCCGGCCGGCAGGTCCGGGTTGAAGGCCGTGGTCCAGACCGCGGTGCCGTAGTTGCTGGTGGTCGGCCTGGAGAGCGTCACGGTGCGGCCGTCGGGCACGCCCCAGATGTCGAACCGCACGAAGCCGGATCCCCAGGACGAGCGAATCACGATGGGATTGGCCGTGTCGTTGCGGAACGTCATGTCGGTCTCGTACGAATCGGTCTTGAAGACGGTTGCGTCCAGGCCGACCGGGTAGCGGTCGATGTAGTAGGAGTGGTTCGTGCGCTGGCCGATCTCGAGGCCGGCCCGCATCGCCGCGTTGAAGAGCGTCGTTGACGTCGAGCAGATGCCGCCCGCCAGGGCGCCGTTGGCGACAGACCGGCCGCCGATGATGGCGCCACCGTAGCCGTAGCCATGCTCCAGGGTGACCGGGCCGATGCCCTGCCAGAACTCGAACCACTCACCGGGGGCGATCACGCGGCCGTCGATGTCGCGCGCCGGGATCGTGATGTTCGCGCCCCAGAAGTTGCCGTCGCTGGGTACGAAGTACGTGGTCCAGGTCCCGAGTCGCCGCATCTCGGGCGCGACCTTGCGCGCGTCGGCATTGGTGACCGCCGGCTGGATGACGCGCACCGCGAGTGCGGCACTGCCGGTGGCGAGCCCGCCGGCGCGGCGCTCCAGCGCGGCGACCACGTTCTCAATGCTGTCGTTCTTGTTGAGCCTCCGACCGTTCGCCCCGGGATAGAAGCCGACCGCCCCGTTGGCGCCCCAGGCGAAGGAGGCGTTGCGCGGCGCGCTGACCACGCCCTTTGCGATCGGCATCAGTCGATCCCAGATCGCCTGCTCGTCCAGCCGAACGCCCCAGCCGGCCTCGGTCGGACCGAAGCCGACGAAATCGGCCAGCTCATCGCGGCTCAGCGTCACCTTCTTGCCGGTCCCCTTCAGGACGAGCGGCTTGGCGGCGATCGCCGAGGCAGCACTTGCCGCCTCGGTGGCCTGCTCGGTGCTGACGGCGGGATCCTGCCGGCTGACGAGCACGTCGATCGGCCCATCGACCGCCGGCGTCGCGAGGGCCTGCTCGAGGGCGTTGCGTAGCGCGTCCTGGGCCACGGTGATGCCCGTCACCGCCGGGATCTGCACGAACGTTGGTCCGGCGCGCCGGACATCAGCATCCTTCGGGTCGCGGTCGTACTGCTTGGCGATCGACGCCACCAGACCGGTGACGCCGGCGTCGTCCTGGGCGATCACCGCGCTACCCGCGAGGGTGGGCCCGGTCATCGCCCGCAGCCGCTGAATGCCGTCCTGCAGCGGATTGCCGCTGCGCGCCACGCCGAACGCAGCGTCCAGGGTCGCATCGATGTCGTATTCGCGGCCCAGGTCACTGAGCGGCACGGTGGTCGTGCGCCCGTCGACGTTCAGGGTGACGTTGCCCGTTGACAGCGATGGCAGCTCCGCCCGCAGGCGGGCGGCCGCGGCT
>DASSNX010000089.1:0-12423 GCA_035701185.1 Candidatus Limnocylindria bacterium | reverse complement strand
CGGCTCGTCGTCTGCCCGGGCCGATTCAGCTGCGTGCCATGGAGCTCGCCCTGCGCGCGATCAGCCGCCGGTACGGCGCGCTGCAGTGGTTCCTGGAAGTGATGCCCTCGCGGCCGGCCGACAGCTTCTCGGTGGCACGCGCCGTTCGTACTGCGCGTCATGCCGCTCGGGTCGTCCCGGCCTACCGCCAGCTGCTCGGCGAGCATGGGATCACGGCCGACCGCATCCGCTCGATGGAAGAGCTGCCCGAGACTGACAAGAAGGGCTACGCCGACCGCTTCCCGCTGGCCGAGCGCTGCCTGGACGGCAAGCTGCCGCTGCTGGGCACGACGATCGACGAGAGCAGCGGCTCGACCGGCAAGCCGTACAACTGGGTCCGCTCCGAGGCCGAGCGGCGGCACGTCCGCCGCATGATCGCCTTCTTCGCCCGCTACACCTTCGGCGACGAGCCGCTGGTCGTCCTCAACACCTTCAGCATGGGCGCCTGGGCGACCGGCATGACCATGGCGGTGGCGCTCGAGAAGCGCGGCATGGTCAAGGCCACCGGGCCCGACCTGGACAAGGTGCTGGACACCATGGTCGAGCTGGGGCCCGGCTATCCATACCTGGTCGTCGGCTACCCGCCGTTCCTCAAGGTCCTGATGGACGAGGGCACGCGACGCGGCATGGACTGGTCGCGCTACGAGATGCAGGCGCTCCTCGGTGGCGAGGGCAATTCGGAGTCGCTGCGCGACTACCTGCGCCGCCACTTCCGGACGGTCTACTCGGGGTACGGGGTGACCGATGTCGAGATCGGCCTGGCAGCGGAGACGCCCGTGTCCATTGCCCTGCGGCGCCTGGCCCGAGAGCGTCCAGAGGTATCAGCCGCGCTGTTCGGCGAGGCTGACCGCAGCCCCATGGTCTTCCAGTACAACCCGTTCTTCCATCACATCGGCACCAATGCCGCCGGCGAGCTGCTGTTCACCGTGACGCGCGAGGGCACGCTGCTGCCAAAGGTCCGCTACAACCCGCACGACGAGGGCGGCACCCTGCGTGACGACGAGCTCCGCGAGCGCCTGGCAGGCTTCGACCTCCGGCCGGAGGACCTGGTGCCCGATGCGCATCGGCGCCTCATCCGCATGCCCTATCTCTACGTGTTCGGGCGCAAGGACGGCACGGTCTCGGTCATGGGCGCCAACATCTATCCAGAGGACATCGAGGCGGCCATCTACTCGGAGCCCGATGTCGCCGCGCGGGTTCTCTCCTGGCAGCTCTCCGTGGACGAGCCCCGCCCCGGCGAGACGCGACCGCGGGTGGCGATCCAGCTGGTCCGTGACGATCCGGACGACGCGTTCCGCGACCGCCTGGCGGCGCAGCTGACCGATCACCTGCGCCGCACGAACCGCGACTACCGCGAGGCCTTCGGCGAGTACCCGGCCCTGATGCCCGTCCTGGTGGACGTCTGGCGTCGTGGCGAGGGCCCGTTCGCCGGCACGGGCAACCGCATCAAGTTCAAGTACGTCGCCAAGGGCTAGTCACCTAGAGCAGCGCTCCCAGGCGGCTGAGGGCCTCGTCGGCCGGCGGCAGATCGTCGCCGGCCACGAGCCGCGCCTGGCGGAAGCAGGCCGCCGCGGCCGGTCGGTCACCACGTGACTCGTGGCGTTCCCCGAGCGCGAGCAAGAGGTCGACACAGCGGCCACGCAGCAGCTCGCGGCGCTCCTCGACCTGCGCGGAGTCGCCGTAGAACGGGCAGTCGTCGAGGTAGTCGCCACGGTACAGCGAGCGAGCACGTTCGAGGTGCTGGATGGCCACATCGGGATCCGCGGCTGCGCTGGCATCGGCCATGGCGTCCTCGAAGGCGCCCACGTCGCTCCACGCCACCAGCATTGGGTTGAGCCGATAGCGATCGTTGTGGAACGCAATCGCGTCGCCCCGGTCTCCGCCTCGTCGGCCGGGCTCAAGGGTGGTGCGCAGCCCGCCGAGCGTGCGGTGGAAGGCGAGGTCGGCACGCTCCAGGTCGACATCGGGCCAGATCAGCTCGACGAACTCGTCCTTGGCAGCGCCACGCTCGCCGCGGTCGAAGAGAAAGGCGAACACGGCCTCTGCCTGGCGTGTGCCTGCCTTCTGGCCACCCCAGCGCCGAACGGGCTGCCCGGACTGCTCCACGCGCAGCGGGCCCAGGGCGTAGACGCGCAGGCCGGGCGCCGGCGCGGCGGCGCCCGACATCGCCTCGCTGAGCGCCGTGGCCCGGGTGGCAACCTCGCGCTGCTCCAGGTGCAGCTGCTCGAGGGAGGCTGCCTGCTCGTCGTGCTGCGCGGCCAGCTGCAGGGCCGCGGCCAGGAAGCCGGCGGCCTGGGAGAGCAGCTCGGTCTCGTCGGCCGTGAAGGGCAGCCCGGACCGCTTCGCTCCGAACGTCACGCTGCCCAGGACCCCGCCCCGGTGGCGTAGCGGCAGCCGGAGTGCCAACGGGTCTTCATCCGCGACCGTGCCGTGCTCGCCGAGCGGGGTGCCGTCGCTGCCGACGACCCGCGCACCTGACAGGTGGTAGATCCGGCTGAGGCGAGCCAGGGCCGGCTGCACGGCACTCTCCGGACGCCGGACGGTCAGCAGCTCGTCGCCCAGGGCGCGCAGCAGCCGGTCATAGGCGCGCTCGCTGGCCGTCCGGCCGCGCACGAAGCTGCGCAGCCGGTCGGTGACCGGTCCGAGCAGCGCGATCGTGACCACGACGGCCAGGCCGCTGACGATGGGGATGCTGATGTGCAGGACGTTCTGAGTGACCCGGTCGAGACCGACCAGGAGCGCGACGAAGAGGGTGACGGCCACGCCCAGGGCGACCGTGTAGCGGAAGGCGCGCTCCGCGACCGCAACCGGCATGAAGACGCCCTGGGCGAAGACGGCGTAGACCGCGAGCACGACGCCGATCGTCACCAGCGTCACGCCGATCCACGGGTCGGTGTCCGCCGGACCGGGCACGATCCGGAGAATGCCACCCAGCGTGCCGACGAAGACGGTGGCGAACGTGGCCTGCAGCTGTCGCCGGCGCCCCACGTCGCCGCCCACCGCGCGCAGTGCCACGCTGATCCACCACAGTGCAACCGCGAAGATGCCTATCCGAACGCCGATCCACGCCCAGCCGAAGACCTCGCCGGGCACGTTGGCGAGCTGGAAGTGCGGGGCGCTGACCGCGAACTGCTGCTCCGGGAAAACGATCGCCCCCAGCGCCATGACCCCGCACACCGCGTAGCTGGCAACGAGCGTGAGCTGCTGCAGCCGTGAGCGCGGGCCCTCGACCGTGACGTCCAGGGCGACGTGCAGGGTCGCGGCGGGCAGCAGGAAGGCCGCCGCGTCCTCGGCGCTCGCCAGGGTGCGCCCCACGCCGGCGTCGGTCGTGAGCCGCTGCACGATGATCGCCACCGACCACACCGTCAGGAGCGCCGTGAGAAGGGCGAAGCTGCGTGCGCCAGCGGGCCGCGAGGATCGGGTCAGCACCATGAGGCCCAGCCAGGTGGCCAGGATGGCGGTGACGCCGTGGGCGACGATTTCGAGCTGCTCGGCCACTCGCGCCCTCCCTCCGATGGGCAGCGCGACGACACTACGCCGCGGCGCACCTCGCCACAAGGGCCATCGGCCTGATCAGCGCAGGTTCTGCGTGAAGAAGTCGTGCGTCCAGCGCTGGAAGTCGTCCGCGCACAGGTCGTCGACCTTGCCGTGGCCGGCGCCCTCGCACCAGTGGAGCTCCACCGGAATGCCGGCGGCCTCGGCATCGCGGGCGAATTGTGCGGTGCGGTACGGCAGATCCTCGTCATCGGCGGTGCCATGCGTCAGCAGCATCGGCCGCCCGGCGAGGTCCGCCAGCGCATCGGCCGGGTCGGCATCGCCAAGGTTGAGTCCGGTCCGGAGCCAGGCGCCGATGAAGACCGCCCATGTCCCGGGGTACGACGGGTGGCCGTGATGACTGAGGCGCTGCTCGAACTGGTAGACCAGCCGGGTGTGCATGCTGTCGAGGGCCAGGGCCTCGACCCGCGGGTCGTGGCGTGCCTCGGTGATGGCACCCGCTGCGCCCAGCGAGTTCCCCAGGACGCCGATGTGCATCGGCCCCTTCGTCCGTTCCAGCCAGTCGATGATGGCCCGCAGGTCATCCTGCTCCAGGACACCCGAGGTCGTGGCCGTCCCCGTCGAGCGACCCTCGTTGCGCTGGTCGATCGCCACCAGGTTGAAGTCGCCGTGCAGTCCCACCCCGTAGCCCAGGATGGTGGACTTGTTGCCGCCGTAGCCGTGCATCAAGACCACCGTCGGGCCCTCGGGGCCCATGCCGTTGCCCGCCGGCACGTACCAGCCCGCGATGTGCACGCCGTCCGGCGTCACGACCTCGTTTCCCGCCTTGACGCCCTGGGACGCGCACTCGGTCATGTCCGCGTTCGCGCTACGCAATGTGGCGTCGTCGGCGATGTCGTAGTTGATCGCCTCGTACGCCCAGCCGAATTGATCCATGGGCGTGCGGCAGTCCCGGCTCCGGTTCTCGTCGACGCTGACGGCCTGTCGCGAACCCTCGTACCCGACGTAGGCCGTGTAGCCGAGGGCGCCGATGACCGCCAGCCCCACGATGACGATGATGAGACGACGCATGCGCCGATCTTCCGTCGCCTGCCCTGCGGCACGACTGCGGACGGCGGCCGCAGTTTCTCCGCAGGCTCCGCGTGCATCATGGGCCGCACACGAGGAGTGCCGTGGATACGCTCATCGAGCTGCTGGAAACCGCCGTCGCCAGGCACGGCCGGCGACCGGCGCTCATCATCAAGCCCGGCTTTCGAACCCGGATCTGGACCTATGCCGACGTCGGCGACCTGGTCCCGCGCGTTGGCCAGGTGCTCCGTGGATCCGGGATCGAGCCCGGCGATCGGATCCTGTTCTGGGCAGTCAACAGGCCAGAATGGGGCATCTCCTTCCTGGGCGCGGTATGGGCCGGGGCGGTGCCCGTGCCGATCGACGTGCGCTCGACGGACGAGTTCGTCACCAAGATCGCCGCGCAGACCGGCGCCAGGCTGGTGCTCGCCTCGCTGCCCACGCTGAAGTCGGCCAGCCGGTTGGAGCTGCCGGCGCTGGCGATCGAATCGTTGGTTGACGTGGCCGGTGGCACCGCGCCTCTGCCGCGACCCACCGTGGATCCCGACGCCCTGGCCGAGATCGTGTTCACCTCGGGGACCACAGGGGATCCGAAGGGCGTCATGCTCTCGCATCGGAACATCGCCAGCAACGCTGCCGCGCTGACCAGCGTGGTGCCGTTGGGCCCGGAGACGCGGCTGCTGTCCATCCTGCCGCTGTCCCACATGTACGGGCTCAACCCCGGCCTGCTGGCGCCGATGATCGCCGGGACTTCGATCATCTACCCCACCAGCCTGCAGGCGCCGGTGCTGGCGCGGACGTTCCGGGAACGACGCGTCACGATGCTCCTGGCAGTTCCGCAGGTCGTGAAGCAGCTCAACAACGCCGTCGAGCGACGGGTCGACGCCGATGGGCGGCGCGCGAGCTTCGAGCGCCTGCACGCCCTCGCTCGCCACTTGCCGATGCCCCTTCGACGGCTCCTGTTCCGCCCGGTGCTGACCCGACTCGGTGGCGCCCTGCAGTTCCTGGCAGTTGGCGCGGCGCCCATGAACCCGGTCATCGCGCGTCGCTGGGAGGAGATGGGCGTCGTTTCGCTGCAGGGCTACGGCGCGACCGAGACGTCTCCGGTCGTGGCGTTCACCCGGATCGAGCGCAACCGGGTTGGCACCGTCGGTGAGCCAATCCCCGGCGTGGAGGTGCGGATCAGCCCGGAAGGCGAGATCCAGGTCCACGGGCCGAATGTGTTCAAGGGGTACTGGCAGCGACCGGATGCGACCGCCGCGGTCATGCAGGACGGTTGGTATCGGACCGGCGACAGCGGGACGCTGGACGCGGACGGCTTCCTCACGCTGCGGGGCCGCGAGAAGGACATGCTGGTCATGCCGGATGGCACCAAGGTGCACCCGGCGGACATCGAGCAGGTTCTCCTGCGGGATTCGCGCGTGCGCGATGCCACGGTCGTCGGCCTCGAGCGGCCAGGCGGCGAGGTGCAGGTCCACGCCGTCGTGATCCTGAGCGATCGCGCAGACGCGGACGCCGTGATGCGCCAGGCCAACGCACAGCTGGGTGGCCATCAGCAAATCCGCGGCATCACTCCCTGGCCAGAGGACGAGTTCCCGCGCACCACGACGCTGAAGGTGAAGAGGCCGGAGATCGTGGCCTGGATCCAGCGCAGCGCGGCAGCGGCGCCGCCTCCGTCCGGGACCGATGCCGCAGGCGCCGGCTCCGCAACCGCGGTCGAGCGCCTCGTCCGCAACCTGGAAGGCGTCCAAGCCGATGCCATCCGTCCCGACGCTCGCCTCTCCAGCGACCTGGGCATCGATTCGCTGGGCCGTGTCGAGCTGCTGGCCCTGATCGAGGAGTCGCTGGGCGTCTACATCGATGACGGCGACCTCGATCCGGAGGAGACGCTGGCGCAGCTGCAGGCTCGCGTCGATGCCGCCGGACCGGGCACGGCACCGCCGGAGGGAATCTACGGCTGGCCGCTGAATCCGGTGCTGGGCGCGATCCGCATCGGCCTCCAGCAGGGAATCATCCTGCCGCTGGTGAGCCTGTTCTACCGGCGCTCGGTGCGCGGCTTGAACCACCTGCAGGGGGTGCGTGGCCCGGTGATGTTCGCCGCCAACCACCATCTGCACAACGACAACGCGCTGATCCTGTGTGCCATTCCGGTGCGCTGGCGCTGGAAGCTGTCCGTCGCCGCGGCCGCCGACGACATCTTCGGGATTGGCTGGAAGGGCTTTTTCGCCGCCCTGTTGGGCAATGCCTTCCCGCTCGCCCGCGAGGGCGCCGTGCGGCGCAGCCTCGACCTGTTGGGCGCGCGCCTGGATCGCGGCTTCAGTGTCCTGATCTACCCGGAGGGCAAGCTGACCGTCGATGGGCCGCTGCAGGACTTCAAGTCGGGCACCGGCCTGGTGGCCGTGCTCGGGGCGATCCCCGTTGTGCCGATCCGGCTCAGGACGATCCGGCACAGTCGCATTGACCTCGACGCCAGGGGGACCTCGTGGCGCGGCGAGGTGGAAGTGGTCTTCGGCGCCCCGCTGCGATTCCCCGTGGACGCCGATGCGAACGAAGCCACCGCGACCATTCGCCAGGCGATCGAAGCCCTCTAGGGCGTCTCGACGGCGAACAGCTCCATCGGCTCCGGCAGGCCCTTCAGCTCATGGGAGCCGCGCGGGGTGAAGCGCAGGGGCGCGTCGGCTGCCAGGGCACGGGTGATGGCGGAGGTGAGCACCTCGGCGTCGCCGGCCTGGGCCATGATCCGCGCCGCGGCGTGGACGGCCAGCCCGCGCACGTCCTGCCCGATGACCTCCACCTCCCCCGTATGCACGCCGGCCCGGATCCGGAGGCCGATCTCTCCCACCGCATCCCGGACCGCCACCGCACAGCGCAGCGCGGCCGCCGCACTGTCGAAGCTCGCCAGGAATCCGTCGCCGGTCGTGTCGACCTCCCGGCCCCGGAACCGCTCCAGGTGGTGGCGGACGAGGCGGTTGTGCTGATCGAGCTTCTGTCGCCAGGCCACGTCACCCAGCTGGGCGGCCAGCGGAGTCGAGCCCACGATATCGGTGAAGAGCATGCTGGCCAGATAGCGCGTCCGCTCCGCCGGCAGCGCGAACGTCGACGAGTTGCCGGAGATGTCCAGCAGGACCACCGGCTCTTCACCGATCACCCAGGCGTCGTGGCCGGGCGGGATGTCCATCACGTCGTTCGGGCCGAACTCGAGCTCGGTGCCGTCGTCCATGCGGACCCCGAAGCTGCCGGCCATCTGGATGTGCAGGTGGTGGACCTGGCAGCTCTGCGTGCCGACCAGCGGCTTGATGTCGGTCGACCACCGCCAGCCGGGCTCGAGCACGGCCCGGCCGATGGCCACCGTCCCGACCTCGATGAACGACCCGCTGCCGTGCGGAAAGCGCCGGAGATCCTGGGCCTCATCCAGGTTCGCCCGCTGAACGCTTGAGGTGCGCTTCTGCGGATCCACTCCTGAATATTGCGCTCTGCGGGTTGCGCCGCTATCGGCGCAGTGGCAGGCCCTGAGTGTCCGTCATGCGGCCGGTGACGATCAGGATCAGGTCGATGATGTACCAGATCCCAAAGCCGCCGAAGGTGATCAGCTTGAGGATGCCGAGCCCGGTGTACCCCAGGTAGAAGCGGTCGATCCCGAACCAGCCGACGAAGAACGACAGCAGCGCGGTCGTCAGCCAGTCCTTCTCCGAGAAGAGACCCGGGACCTCGCTGGCCGGGAACTGGTTGCTCCCTCCGCGACGCAGCAGGGTGTTGTGCTTGATCAGTCCGCCCCGCAGCTGGGACTGCAGGTCCGCGAAGGTGTACGGCCCTTCCTCGGTGCCCATCCGCGAGACCATGAAGCTGTCCTGCGTTGGCGGTAACGGAGTGGCGCTGTCTGGCGGTGGTGCATCGGTCATGTCGCCATCGTACGCCTCAAATGTGGTTAGTTAACCCTGCCTGGGCCATCGCCACAGACACCCTCCGCGCGTATGCTGCACCGGCGTATGCGCTTCCCTGAGCCGATGGAGGCTTCATTCGGGTGCTGACGTGCTCCAACTGCGGGACAGCAAACGAGCCCGGTCGCAAGTTCTGCCTGGAGTGCGGACAGCGGCTGGGCGTGGCGTGCCCCGCGTGCGGGACGCAGAACTCGGCGAGCGCCAAGTTCTGCGGTGAGTGCGGCTCCGCCCTCGCCGGCGCAGGCTTGGGCTCTGATGCGCCGATGTCCGCGTCGGCCCCAGCGGCAGCGTCCAATCCTGCCGAACCGATCGCCGAGCGCCGACTCGTCTCGGTGCTGTTCGTGGACCTGGTTGGGTTCACCTCGGCGTCCGAGCAGAGAGACGCCGAAGATACCCGCGAACTCCAAAGCCGCTACTTCGACCTGGCCCGCGAGGCGGTCGACCGCCATGGCGGAGTCATCGAGAAATTCATCGGCGATGCAGTCATGGCGGTCTGGGGCACGCCGACGGCGCACGAAGATGATGCCGAGCGAGCGGTGAGAGCCGCGCTCGAGCTCGTTATCGGCGTCAGTGGTCTGGAAGGCGGCACGAACCTGCGGGCGAGGGCTGGAGTCCTGACCGGGGAGGCGGCCGTCACGATCGGTGCCGTCGGCCAAGGCATGGTGGCCGGCGACATGGTCAACACCGCGTCTCGCCTCCAATCGGCGGCGAGCCCCGGCACGGTTCTCGTCGGTGAGGCCACGCACCGGGCCGCGTCGGGCGCAATTGCATTCGAAGAGGTGGAGCCGGTCGAGCTGAAGGGCAAAGAGCAGCCGGTGCGGGCATGGCGCGCAATGGCAGTGGTGGGTCGTCGCGGTGGCCAGGGACGCGCGTCCGCGCTCGAGCCCCCGTTCGTCGGCCGCGACGAGGAGCTGCGACTGCTGAAGGAGCAGTTCCACGCCACGGCACGGGAGGGCAAGCCCCGGCTCGCAACGATCATCGGCCAGGCAGGGATCGGCAAGAGCCGCCTGGCGTGGGAGTTGGAGAAGTACCTGGACGGCGTCGTCGAGCCGGTGCTGTGGCATGAGGGTCGCTCGCCGTCGTACGGCGAAGGGATCAGCTACTGGGCGCTGGCCGAAATCGTACGCGGACGCATCGGAATCGCCGAGTCAGAAGAGCCACACAGCGCACGAGCGAAGGTGACTCAGATGCTCTCGACGCTCGACCTTGCCGAGGAAGAGCAACGCTGGATCGAACCTCGGCTCACCGGCCTGCTGGGGTTGGACGAGCTGCCTGGCGAGAGTCGCGAGGAGCTTTTCGCCGCCTGGCGCACCTTCTTCGAGCGCCTCGCCAGGCAGGGCACGGTGATGCTCGTCCTCTGGGATCTGCAGTGGGCGGACCAGGGTCTGCTCGACTTCCTTGAACACCTCCTGACCTGGGCGCGCAGCTCGCCGATTTTCGTTCTGGCCGAAGCCCGCCCGGAGCTGTTTGAGCGCCGTCCGGGATGGGGCTCGAATATCCGGACCGCGACGTCCATTCACCTCGAGCCACTGTCCGAAGCGGACATGCGGCTGCTGCTGACTGGCATCGCCCCGGGGATGCCCGAGCAGGCCCTGCGCGCGATCGTGGATCGGGCCGAAGGCGTACCGCTCTACGCGGTCGAGACCATCCGAATGCTCATGGACCGCGGCGCGCTCGTCGCGGAAGGCGACCGGCTGCGCCTCGCCGGCGAGCTGCCGCCGCTGGCGGTCCCCGAAACGCTCCATGCGCTCATCGCCGCGCGGCTCGACGCGCTCCCGCCGGAGCAGCGCTCGCTGATCACCGACGCGGCCGTCCTGGGCATCAGCTTCACGGTTGCAAGCCTCGAGGGCATCAGCGGCCTCGGGCCGGACGCCGTTTCGCCGCATCTGGATGCCCTGGTGAAGCGCGAGATGCTGGTCCTGGACGTGGATCCCCTCTCCGCGGAGCGCGGGCAGTATCGGTTCATCCAGGGCGTGGTTCGCGAAGTCGCGTACCAGTCACTGGCCAGGAAGGATCGCCGCACGAAGCACCTGGCCGCGGCGCGGTACTTCGAATCCCTCGGCGAGGACGAGCTGGCCGGCGTCCTGGCCAGCCACTACCTGGCGGCGTATCGGGCCAGCCCCTCAGGTGGCGAAGCCGATGCCCTGGCCGCACAGGCACGCGTGGCGCTCAGAGCTGCCGCCGACCGCGCGACCGCGCTGCATGCCCCACACGGCGCTCTCGAGTACCTGGAGCAGGCGCTGGAAGTGACGGCGGACCCCCTCGAGCAGGCAGCGCTGCATGAGCGTGCGTCCGCGGCCGCCGGGACGGCGGCTCGGATGGACGTGGCCGACGCCCACGCGACCACCGCAGCGGAGCTGTACGAGGCGCGAGGGGATCGGCTGGGAGTGCTCCGGAGCAAGACGGTCCAGGCCTATAGCAAGCTCGGCGAGCACGCCGACCAGGTCGCGATTGCGATCCTGCGCGAAGCCCTGGCCGAGGTCGCCGACCTTCCCACCGCACCCGAGATTCTTCAGGCGCAGTCCGAGCTTGCCCGCGCCCTGATGCTCCAGGGGTCGCCCGAGGCCCTCGTCTGGTCCGACCGGGTGCTCGAGAACCCAACTGCCACCACGCAGGATGTGGTGGTCAGTACCCTCATCACCAAGGGATCGGCCCTCCTCTACCTTCGCCGTATGACCGAAGCCGAGGCCGTGCTGCGCGGTGCGACGGTCCTGGCCGACCGACTCGGCGACCCGATGTCCATGCTGCGGGCCCGCAACAACCTGGCAGCGATCATCGAGTCGCACCGGACGACCGCGGTGCTTGAGCTGACTCGAGAGCTTCACGAGATCGCCGAACGTTACGGGGAGCGGACGTGGATCCAGCAGGCGATCGGCCTCGGCCTGCTGGCAGGTTTCCACGCGGGGCAGTGGGATGAGTGGATGCCAGAGGCAACCGCCGAGCTTCCGGAAGCCGCGGGCTTCTATGGGCGCTGGTTCCGTTCTGAATTCGCAATTCGTCTTGGATTTCGGGGCCAGGTAGACGAGGCGGAGCAGATCATCAGCGAGCTCCTCGCTGAGCCGTCTCTGCACGACAGCGCCCAGGCGATGGGCGGAATGGCCATCTTCGAAGCCCAGGTTCGGCTCGCGCAGGGACGTTGGCTCGAAGCCTTCGACGCTTCGCGGCGCGGGTGGACGATCGCAGATGCCGTTCTGGAGGCATCGCAAATCTCCCAGCTCGCGGCGGCGGCGGCCGGTGATGACGTCCGCGTGGAGGAGGCTATCCAGGCGCAGGCAAGCGGGGTGACGGACGACCTCCTGCTCACTCGGGCATCGCGCGACCTCGGCGTTGCCCTTGCGTCGCTCCTGGCGGACCGCTGGGATGAGGCACGTTCGGCGTATCTCCGCGCCCGACGGCTGCTGGAAGATACCGAGGCCGCTCAACTGTTGGCGCAGCTGAATCTGGCCGTGGGCCACATCGGCGCGGGTCGCTTCCCGGAGGCCGCCGACGCCGCACGAGAAGCAGACGAATACTTCGCCGCGCGCGGCGCGGCAGGGTATGTCGCCACCTATCGTGCCAAGGCGCTTGCGCCTCGGGGTCAGGGGTTTGAAGCGATCGCGCGCTCCGCAGGTGTCGACGTTGCGGAAACGGAGTCCTCGGCCCGCTAGGTTGACAGCGCGTCCTGGCGCACGGCGGCGAGGGCCTCCGCCTCATAGCGAAGTGCATCCGCGATCCGTGAGACGCCGGGCAGGAACCCGGGGATGCACTCGTCGCGGCACCGCGTTGCCAGATCGGCGATCTCGCGCAGACGCTCCTCCATGATCGCCCACGCGGCGGCGCGATCGGGCAGCAGGTAGTCGGTCTCGTAGAACAGCTCGAGCGCCGGACCTGCCGTCGCGTCGGG
>DASSNX010000088.1:0-32379 GCA_035701185.1 Candidatus Limnocylindria bacterium | reverse complement strand
AGCCGATCCCGTGGCGGCGACGAGGCGAACAGGTCCACGACCTCCGCCAGCGACGCCGGCAGCGTGGCTTCGAGCGTCACGTTGTCGCTTCGACGTCGCGCTCGATCGGCACGCGGACGGTGTTGCCCCACTCGGTCCAGGACCCGTCGTAGTTCCGGACGTGCTCGAAGCCGAGCAGGTGCGTCAGCGCGAACCAGGTGTGGCTTGACCGCTCGCCGATGCGGCAGTAGACGACGACGTCATCGCCGGGCGACAGGCCAGCCTCGTCCCGATAGAGCGCCTCCAGCTCGGCGCGTGACTTGAAGGTGCCGTCCTCGTTGGCGGCACGTCCCCAGGGAACCGACTTGGCCCCGGGGATGTGGCCCCCGCGCAGCGCGCCCTCCTGCGGGTAGTTCGCCATGTGCAGCAGCTTGCCGGAGAACTCGTCCGGCGAGCGGACGTCCACCAGCGGCTGGCCGAGGTGCGCCAGCACGTCATCGCGGAACGCACGGATGCGGGAATCGTCGCGCTGTGGCACCGGGTAGTCGGCGCGGGGGCGGTGGGGGGCATCGGTCGTCATCGGCCTCCCTTCGGCCTCCCACTTGGCCCGCCCACCGTCCATCAGGCGGACGTCGGGATGGCCGAAGAGGCTGAAGACCCAGAGCGCGTACGCCGCCCACCAGTTCGACTTGTCGCCGTAGAAGACCACCGTGGTGTCGCGACCGATGCCCTTGTCGCGCATCAGCTCGGCAAAGCGCTGGTCGTCCACGTAGTCGCGTGTGATCGGGTCATTGAGCTCGGTGTGCCAGTCGACCTTGACAGCACCGGGAATGTGGCCCGTCTCGTAGAGCAGGATGTCCTCGTCGGACTCGACGATGGCGATGGTCGGATCGTCGAGGTGGTCGGCGAGCCAGCTGGTGGTGACGAGCCGCTCCGGATGGGCGTACTCGGAAAGCTTGGAATCAGTGTCGAATGCAACGGCCATGGGCTGATCCTAGGCCTTCCTGGTGAAATTGTCCGGTCGGCGACCGGAGACCCACCCGCCGTGCCACTACATGCGCCCGGCTTCGCCCCAGATGGCCGATCGCGAACGTTGAAACGCCAGCCCAAACGCTCGGGAAACATAGGAAAACCTATGCTCCCATTTGACGCTCGTGGTTGATCAGCCATAGCGTGGGGCCTTGAATCCCCGTCTGACACGAGGCCGATTGGCGTGCCCCAGCGACGTAGCCCGCAAGACGGCAGCTCAACCGCCACCCCGCTGGTCGGCGACATCGTCGTCGCCAGTGCGACGTTCCGTGACGTCGACACGGACCGCCGCGAGGCCCTCGCCGACAAGGTAGACGATATCCGTCGTCGGCTCCCGGAGCACGTTGTGCTTCACACCTGCCATCGGGTCGAGCTGATCGCCTATGGCGACGCGGACGCCATGCTGCCGCACGGGCTGCGGCGGGATAGCGGATTGCCGGCCATTGAGCGAGTGCTGCTCGTGGCCTCCGGCTTGGATTCGGCGGTCCTGGCAGAAGAGCAGGTCCTCGGACAGGTGCGCGAGGCCTATGACGCCGGGCTCCGCGAGGGCACGAGCGGAGCTGTCACCAACGAGCTGCTGCGTCGCGCGATCCGCTTTGGCAAGCGGGTTCAGTCGTTCGCCCAGCCGATCGGTGACCGGTCGCTGGCCGACCGGGCGCTTCAATGGCTCGACACGCAGCGCTCGGGTCGGCCGGCAGGCAATGCAGTCGTGCTCGGAACGGGGCAGGTGGCTCGGACGCTGGCGGCCGGTCTGGCCGCTCGCGGCCTGTGCGTGACGGTCGCGTCGGGCAGCCTGGATCGTGCAGCGGACGTGGTTCGCGATCTGCCGCAACCGCACCGCCATACGGCCTCGTCGGCGACCGCGGTCCTGGATGGGGCGTTGGACGCGGACATCGTCGCGCTCGCGCAGCGGAGCGGCACGCGAATCGAGCAGCGCCACGTCGCATCCAACTCCCTGCTCGTGGTTGACCTCTCGACGCCCGCGGCGGTCGAGCCGGAGGCCGCAGCGGCGCTCGGCGCGCGCCTGCTCGACCTCGACGCGATTGGCTTCGGCGGCGGCCCCCGGCGACTGACCGCCAGCGCCGAACGGCGGCTGCGTCGCGAGGCGCGCGCGGAGGCGGAAGAGTTCGCAGCCTGGCTGTCGAGTCGCGCGGCGGCCGACGCAATCGGGCAGCTGCGGGCCGGCGCCGAAGATGTGCGCCGGCGCCACGTCGCCAGGTTTCGACGACGCCATTCACTCCCCGACTCCCTCGTGAGTGAGGTCGAGGCGATGACCGTCGCTTTGGTCCGGGAGCTGTTGCACGAGCCCACGATGCGGCTCCGGCACGTTCGGAACGGAGCCGCACACGGGCCACAGGCGCTTCGGCTCGAATGACGACGGCAGCAGCGACGATTCGGCTCGGCACGCGGTCCAGCCGACTCGCCATGGCCCAGGCAAACGAAGCGGCAAGCGCGCTGCGGGCCACCGGCGGCGACGCGGTCGAGATCGTCAACATCCGGACGCGAGGCGATTCCCTGAGCGAACGCAGCCCGACCGGCCACCTGGTCGTCGGCGATGGCCAGTTCACGACTGAGCTCGAGCATGCGCTGCTGGCTCACGACATCGACGTCGCAGTCCATTCGCTCAAGGACCTGCCGACGGAACCAACCCCCGGCCTCGAGCTGGCAGCCATTCTCGAGCGGGCTGACCCGCGAGACTGCCTGCTCAGCTGGCATCCCGGCGGATTGGCCGAGCTGCCATTTGGTGCTCGCGTCGGGACCGGCAGTGTCCGGCGTGCGGCGCAACTGGCCGCAGCCCGGATCGATCTCGTCGCCGCGCCGATCCGTGGCAATGTCGACACCCGGCTCGCCCGGCTCGAGTCAGGCGAGTTCGATGCGGTGGTGCTTGCCGCAGCCGGGTTGGACAGGCTCGGCACGCCGGTGCGCGACGATCAGCGGCTGTCATTCGACGTGATGCTGCCTGCCCCCGGCCAGGGAGCGATCGTGCTTCAGACGCGAGCCGGTGAGGCCGATATCGTCGCAGCCGCCGACCATGAGCCGACGCGCGTGGCGGTGACGGCCGAGCGCGCGCTGCTGCGCCAGCTCGGCGGGGGCTGCCTGGCGCCGCTCGGCGCCCTGGCCGAGCTCGATGGAGCGGAGCTGCGCCTGCGGGCCGCGTACGAGGGGGACCACGGGTTCGCGCGGATCGAGCTCCGGCATCCAGCCGACGACGCCCAGGGCCTGGCTGCGGCTGCGACATCGGCCATTCGAAAGGTCACCGGGTGACCACCATGCTGGTCACCCGACCCGCGGGCCAGGCGCAGGAGCTGGTGGCGCTGCTCGCCGAGCGCGGCATCGACGCGATGAGCGTCCCAACGGTCGAGATCGCGCCGGCAGCGCCCGGCGGCGCACTCGACGCGGCGCTGGCCAGCCTGGACGACGCGGCATGGCTGGTGATCACCAGCGCCAACGGCGCGGACGCGGTCGCCGGCCGCCTGAACGAGCTGGGGATGGCACTGCCGGCGACGACGCGCATCGCGGCGGTCGGAGCGGCGACCGCCGCGCGCATGGAGTCGCACGGCCATCGGGTCGACCACGTGCCCGCGACCTACCGGACGGCGGCGATTGCCGAAGGCATGGGCGACGTGGCCGGCAAGCGCGTCGTGCTGGCGCGCGCCGACGCTGCCTCACCGGAGCTGCGTGACGCCCTGATCGCCCGACACGCGCTCGTCGACGAGGTGGTTTCCTATCGGACCGTCGAGGCGCCAGTCGCATCGCGTGATCGCCTGCGCCTGGCGCTCCATGCGCCACTGGATGGCGTCACGTTCACCAGCGGCTCGACGGTCCGTGGCCTCACCGAACTGGCGAGCGCCATCGACGCGCGGCGGGCCACCACGCTACCGGCGTTTTGCATCGGCCCCGTCACGGCTGATGTCGCCCGAAACGCGGGATTCTGGGTTCCGGTCGTTGCCGCGCCGCACACCGCTCCGGCGCTGGCGAGCGCGATCCATGACTACCTCTTCGGAGCGTCGTCGTGACGGTGACCAGAAGCCGGGCGGTCACCGGGGACGACCAGATCGTTCTGCGCGGCCGTCGACTCCGTCGCTCGGCAGGGCTGCGCAGGCTGGTTCGCGAGACCCGCCTCCATGCGGACATGCTGGTTCAGCCGCTGTTCGTCGCCGCGGCGGCCGAGGTTCGCCAGCCCATCGCTGCCATGCCGGGCCAGGACCGCGTGCCCGTGTCCGCCCTTTCCGAGGAGGCTGCGCGGCTCCGGGCTGCAGGCGTGGGCGCGGTGCTGCTCTTCGGGCTGCCGGCAGCCAAGGACGCCATCGGCTCAGGCGCCTGGGCAGCCGATGGGGTCGTCCAGCAGGCGATCCGTGCACTGCGGGCGGCCGATCCCGACCTCGCCATCCTGGCCGATGTCTGCCTCTGCGAATACACGACGCACGGGCACTGCGGCGTGCTCAGCGACGGTCCAGGCTCGCGAGTCGACAACGATGCCACGCTCGAATTCGTCGCCGAGACCGCGGTGTCGCTGGCGGATGCCGGAGCCGATGTGGTGGCACCCAGCGCGATGATGGACGGCCAGGTCGCCGCGATTCGACGCGCTCTCGACGGCGGGGGCCGCGTCGATACCGCGATCCTCGCCTATGCGGCGAAGCATGCCTCCGCGTTCTACGGGCCCTTCCGCGAGGCCGCCGACTCGGCACCGGCCTTCGGCGATCGCCGGTCGTACCAGATGGATCCGGCCAACGGCCGCGAGGCGATGCGCGAGATCGACGCGGACGTGGCCGAGGGGGCCGACATGGTCATGGTCAAGCCGGCGCTGCCATGTCTCGACCTGATTGCCGCGGCGCGCGGCCGGATGGACCTGCCCCTCGCGGCGTACCAGGTGAGCGGCGAATACGCCGCCATCTGCGCGGCAGCGGCCAACGGCTGGCTGGACCGCCGTCTGGTCGCACTGGAGAGCCTTGGTGCGATCGCGCGGGCGGGCGCGGACATCATCGTCAGCTACTTCGCGGTCGAGGCAGCCGAGTGGCTCCGTGACGAGGCCGACCGATGAGCGGCGAGCGATTCGTGCACGCCTGGCTGCTGGCGCTCGATCCAGCGTGGCGCCGGCTGGACGCTGCCCAGCGGGACGCGGATCGCGCCGAGTTCTGCGACGCAGCCGAGCGAGCTGCGAGCCCCGTGACCCAGCACGCGTACTCCACCATCGGCCTGCGGACCCGAGGCGACCTGCTGCTGTGGCGCATGGCCGATCGGCTGGAGGACCTCGAGGAGACGAGCGCGGAGCTGCTGGCCAGCGGCGTCGGGCGCTGGCTGACGCCAGAGCTGTCCATGATCGGCCTCACCCGGCCAAGCCAGTACGTCAAGCGTCCGACCAACCAGGAGCAGAGCCTTTTCACCGGCGAGCGATCGCCCTACCTGGTGGTGTATCCGTTCCAGAAGAGCGTGGAGTGGTACCTCACGCCGGCAAGTGAGCGGCAGGCGGTGATGCGCGACCACATGCGCGTGGGCCATCGGTATCCGCAGGTGCGCCAGCTGCTGGCCTACTCGTTCGGCCTCGACGACCAGGAGTTCATCGTCGCCTATGAGACCGACGACCTGGTCGCCTTCCAGGACCTGGTCAGAGAGCTGCGCGAGACGGAGAGCCGCCGCTCGACCGTTCGGGACACGCCCATCATCACCGGGGTGCATCGTCCGCTGGCCGGTGTGCTCCGCCTCTTCACCGGGGCTCGCGCATGACCCCGGTCACGTCGCCCCCGACGTCCGCGCGGCTCATGGCGCGAGCGGCGCTGCTCATGCCGGGTGGCGTCTCCTCGCCGGTCCGGTCCTTCGGCGCGGTCGGCGGCACGCCGCGCGTCATCGACCGGGCGGCTGGGTCTCGGGTCTGGGACGTCGACGGTCACGAGTTCATCGATTACATCGGCTCATGGGGGCCCATGATCCTGGGCCACGCCCACCCCTCCGTCGTCCAGGCCGTGATCGAAGCCGCGGCGCGGGGCACGTCGTACGGGGCACCGAATGCCAATGAGATCGCCCTGGCGGACGAGATCGTGGCGGCCATGCCGTCCATCGAGCAGGTGCGCTTCGTGAATAGCGGCACCGAGGCCGCCATGTCGGCCATCCGCCTCGCTCGCGCGTACACCGAGCGCGATCGGATCGTGAAGATGGCCGGCGGCTACCACGGCCACGCCGACGCGCTGCTCGTGCGCGCCGGGTCCGCAGCCGCCGGGCTCCCGGCCAGCGCCGGTGTCACCGCCGCTGCGGCGCGGGACACGGTGGTCGTCGCATTCAACGATCTCGCGGGCGTCGCCGAGGTGCTCCGCGGCGGTGACGTCGCCGCAGTCATCGTGGAACCGGTTGCGGCCAACATGGGCGTCGTGCTTCCCGCCAGTGGCTACCTGGCGGGGCTGCGGCAGCTGACCACGCAGCACGGGACGCTCCTGATCTTCGACGAGGTGATCACCGGCTTCCGCGTCGGGCGGGGCGGCGCCCAGGAGCTGTACGACGTGCGGCCCGATCTGACGGTGCTGGGCAAGATCATCGGCGGCGGCCTGCCCGTCGGGGCGTATGGCGGACCCCGCGACATCATGACCATGGTCTCGCCGCTCGGCCCCGTCTACCAGGCGGGCACGCTGTCCGGCAATCCGCTGGCCATGGCTGCCGGATTGGCGACACTGCGCGCGCTCACGCCGGATGTGTATGTCCGTCTGGAAGCGAGCGGGGCCGCGCTGGAGGCCGGCCTGCTCGACGCGGCGGCTCAGGCCCGAGTGGCTGCGCGGACGGCCCGCGTCGGTTCGCTGCTGACCCTCTTCCTCGAAACCGATGCCGCATTCGCGCGGTTCTTCCACGGCATGCTCGCCGCCGGAGTGATGCTGCCGCCCTCCCCCCAGGAGGCGTTGTTCATCTCGGCGGCGCACGGCGACAGCGACCTCCAGGCGACGATCGCCGCGGCGGGGCCAGCGCTCGAGCAGGTCGGTTCGACCGATGCTTGAGGCGACCGCCCCGCGCACCGGCGAGGCACGCATGCTGGCGGCCCTGCGCCGCGAGACGGCCGATGCCACGCCGGTGTGGTTCATGCGCCAGGCCGGGCGGGCGCTCGCCGAATACCGCGCCCTGCGCGAGACGTACCCCATCCTGACGCTGGCGAAGACGCCTGAGCTGTGCGCCGAGGTCAGCCTGATGCCGGTCCGCGCCTTCGACGTGGACGCCGCGGTTCTCTTCGCCGACATCATGCTTCCGCTGGAGCCGATGGGCGTCTCCCTCGAGATCCAGCCCGAGGTGGGGCCCATCATCCACCGGCCCATCAGATCGGCGGCAGCCGTCGATCGCTTGCGGCTCATCGAGCCCGCCGAAGAGGTCGGGTTCGTGATGGATGCCATTCGCCTGGTCCGGGCGGAACTCGGCGGGCAGCAGGCCGTCATCGGCTTCTCCGGTTCGCCCTTCACCCTGGCCTGCTACCTGATCGAGGGCCGGCCGTCACGGGACTATGCCCTCGCCAAGGCGTTCATGTACCGCGAACCCGATGCCTGGCACGCACTGATGACGAAGCTCACGACGGTCGTGAGCCGGTACCTCAACGCCCAGATCGAGGCAGGGGCGCAGGTCGTTCAGCTGTTCGACTCATGGGTCGGCGCGCTGGGCCCGGCGGACTACGCCACCTACGTCCAGCCGCATGTGCGACGCATCTTCGAGTCGGTCCGTGGCGCGCCGACCATCCACTTCGGCACCGGCACTGCCGCCCTGCTCGAGCTCATGGCCCACGCCGGCGGGGATGTGATCGGGGTCGACGCGCGGCAGTCGCTGGACGTCGCCTGGCAGCGCATCGGCTTCGAGCGAGGCATCCAGGGCAACCTCGAGCCGGCGAGGCTCCTCGCCGGCTGGGAGGCCACGCGCGACGGCGCCCGGGACGTCCTGAGGCACGCAAACGGTCGCGCCGGCCACATCTTCAACCTCGGCCACGGCGTGCTGCCGGACACGGACCCCGCGATCCTGGCTCGACTCGTCGAGCTGGTCCACGCCGAGACGGCTCGATGACGACGCCGGCGCAGCGCCTGGGCGTGCTGCTGATGACGTACGGCTCACCAGCAAGCCTCGACGACATGCCACGCTACCTGGCCGCGGTTCGCGGCGGGCGCGAGCCGGACGCGGAGCTCGTGGCCGAGTTCCGCCGGCGCTACCAGGTGATCGGCGGGTCGCCGCTGATCGAGATCACGGTTGCGCAGGCGGCCGCAGTTGAGGGACTCCTGCAGTCGGAGGGCCTCGATGCCAGGGCCGCCGCGAGCATGCGTTTCAGCGAGCCGACCATTGCGGTGGCGTTGGCCGAGCTGGCGGGTGCAGGATGCGAAGCTGTCGCGGCGATCATCATGAGCCCGCAGTATTCGGAGCTGCTGATGAGCGGCTACCAGCGCGCCGTGGATGCCGCCGTCGCTTCGCTAGGTGAACGGGCCCCCGCCGTGCACCTCGCTCCGGCCTGGTACCGGCAGCCGTCGTTCCTGGACGCCGTGGCGAGCCGGATCCGCGACGCACTTGCCGATCTGCCGGCCGGCAATCGGGACCGCGTCTCATTGCTCCTGACCGCGCACTCACTCCCACGCCGGGTCGCGGAAGCGGAGCCCGACTACCTGCGCCAGCTGAGCGAGACGGCCTCGATGGTGGCGGAGCGTGCCGGCGTCCCCGCCGATCGCTGGCACTTCTGCTGGCAGTCGGCTGGCCACGAGCCGGGGGAATGGATGAAGCCCGATTTCGCCGACCTCGTGCCGGAGCTGCGTGCCGCCGGGCACCGGTCGGTGCTCGTCGCGCCGATCCAGTTCCTGGCCGACCACCTGGAGATCCTGTACGACGTCGATGTCGGAGCTCGCGCCCAGGCAGAGGAGGCTGGCATGACCTTCGCCCGAATCGCATCACTCAACGTGCACGAAGGCTTCATCGGCGCCCTCGCCAAGGTGGCGAAAGCAGAACTATCGGCGCATGGCGCGCTGCCGATGGTTGCGCCCGTCGGCTGACATCCCGCGTGGAGTGGAGCGGGAGACGGGGATCGAACCCGCGACATGCAGCTTGGAAGGCTGCCGCTCTGCCAACTGAGCTACTCCCGCGTCGCAGCCCGTAGAGGATAGCCGACGGGAACTCGATCGCCGCGAGTCACAGCAGGGCGGAAGTGAACGTGGTTGACCGTCTGCCTACGATTCGTCGGGCATGACCGACTCTCTAATTTGTCGCTAGACGATCTCCGCGGCAGCAGGACCACGGACGGACGCGCAGAGGCTAGAGCCAACCGCGTCCCCGCGTTCCTGGCCTTCCGTGCCGCTGCCGCCCTCACGCTCGGTGCGATCCTGCTGACGGCCTGCGGCCCGCAGGCCAGCGAGCACCCCTCCTCCGGCAGCCCCGAGCCCTCACGGGTGGCGTCGGCGAGCGCAGCGCCAGTCGGGAAGCACCCCTCCCACGTGTTCGTGGTCATCTTCGAGAACGAGGCGGCCGACGCCGCCCTCGGCCCCGAGGCGCCGTACCTGGCCAGCCTGGCCGCGCGCTACGGCTACGCGACGAACTACCTCGCCACCACGCATCCGTCGCAGCCGAACTACCTCGAGATCTTCAGCGGGTCGACCCAGGGCGTCACGGACGACAAACCGCATGACGTGACCGCACCGAGCCTCGCCGACCAGCTCGAGGGGGCCGGCTTCACGTGGCGCGTGTACGCGGAGAATTATCCGGGCAACTGCTTCACCGGCAAGAAGTCGCTCGACGGCGCGGATGGGAAGGGCGAGTACCGGCGCAAGCACAACCCGGCGATCAGCTTCACCGCAATCAGCGGCGACCCGGCCCGCTGCGCCAACATCACCGACTTCTCGCATTTCGACCCGGCCGGCAGCGACGTCGCGTTCATCGTGCCGAACCAGTGCAACGACATGCACGACTGCCCGATCAGCACCGGCGACGCGTGGGCCAAGCGCTTCCTGGCGCCGCTCATCGCCAGTCCTGCCATGGCTGACGGGGTGCTGTTCATTACCTTCGACGAGGCGCACGGCGACCGGTCGAACCACATCGCCACGATCGTCGTCGCCCCGCGGCTCGCCGCGCCGGTCACATCGGCCAAGGCGTACGGGCACCCGAGCCTGCTGCGGACGATCGAGGAGCTTTACGGTCTGCCCTGCCTCGCGGACGCGTGCCAGGCGGAGCCGATGGCGGACCTGCTCCCGCCCGGCTGAGCGTCCGCCAGAATCGTTCAGCGCCGCGTAGGCAGTCTTGACTTGTGGCGACGGCCCAGCTCGGGAGCCCACGGATAGCGCTGAGCGGCGACCTCGAGAGCGCGAAGCAGCTCCACCTTCGCCGCGCTCAGCCTGGCCCGCGTCGCCAGGGCCTCCGTCGCGCGGTTCGGCTCCTCGCGCGCGAGGTGACGCGTAACGGCGCGGTCTCCCGCGCGATACGCGTCGATCGCGTCGTTCGCGGCGCGGGTGATGCGATTCGTGGTTTCGCGCAGGAGCCGAAGCCGTTCGGTTGCTCGCAGTTCGATAGCGAGCCGGCGGTCAAGGTCCGCACCAAGCTCCTCGACGAGTGAGGTCGCACGGTGGATCGTTCGCAGCTCCGCGCCGCCGATGCGCGCCGGGCCGGCGAGCAAGCGCGGGTGGGCGGGCGGCATTTCGCTGGTCACGATGCACTCCACATCTTGCTTCTCGAATTGGCTTCGGCGCGCGGCCGGTCCGAGAAGACCATCGACCAAGCGGAGGCTGCCAGCGTATCGGCAGGAGCTCAGGGTACACGGTGCGGGCGAAGACGTGTGCTACGCTCGGGACGCCGACATATGTCGCGCATCCTCTCAGGGAACCTCCCCTGACACTTCGGCCTCCTCGAGACCGCGGTCCGTGGTTGCGGCACTGATCGACCGAACGGTCACTTCGTCCCCGCGCTGCAACTCACAGGAGGCAGGCTCGTGTTCGAGCGGCAGTCACGGTGGCCGCGTGCCCGGATAGGAAGGCATTCCAATGACCCGATTTCTGCCCAACGCACCGACGGCCACCTCGGCGCTCGTCATGTTCACGGTCGGCATGGTCGCCATCTGGGTGGTCACCGCGTCGATCGTGCCCGTGGTCCTGTGGCTCATCGGCATGACCGCGGTGCTCCTGCGCTGGCTCATGGGCAGACCACGGCAGAACGTCCACATCTACGGGCCGGGCGGCAAGGAGTGGGTTGTCAAGGCTTCGACGGCCGAACGACGGATCCGAGACGGATGGTCCTACCAGCCGCTGCCGCCGGAGCTCTAGGCTCGAACCCGCGCTACTTCGGCTTCTTCGGTTGCTTCTTCTTGGGCGGGCGCTTCGGCGTTTTGTCGGTCATCGGTTCACCTCCATGCTGCGCCGAGTGTAGAAGCCATTCGCAAGCCGCCGGCGGCGGCGTAGAGTGCCCCGATGACTGACCAAGAGCTTCTCGAGATCGCCAAGGAGCAGGCCCGCATCGGCATCAGCGAGGGCGGCATCCCCATCGGCGGGGCATTGGTGGCCGATGACGGCACCGTCCTGGGCGCCGGGCACAACCGCCGCGTCCAGATGGGCAGCCCCATCCGCCATGGCGAGACCGATGCGCTGGAAGTCGCCGGTCGGCAGCCGGCATCGGTCTACCGCCGATCGACCATGGTGACCACCCTGTCGCCCTGCGACATGTGCACCGGCGCAATCCTGCTGTACGAGATCCCGCGCGTGGTCATCGGCGAAAACAAGACCTTCATGGGGGGCGAGGACTACCTGCGCTCGCGAGGCGTCGAGGTGGTGGTGCTGGACGACCCGGAGTGCGTCCAGATGATGGAGACCTTCATCGCCGAGAACCCGACCCTCTGGAACGAGGACATCGGCGAGTAGGCCTGGCGAGTCAGCCATTCGGTTGACACGGGCGGCGTGGCCTCGCACGCTCGCCGGGTGACCGACACCTCAATCGCCGACTTCCTGCGCGCCGAAGGCTTCGTGCGGCCCGATTCCGCCGCCTCGGCCCGGGCGGCGCTGGAGACCGCCGGCCTGACCCGGCCCGGCAAGGCGCGCATGGCCGACGAGAAGCTCGACCGGGCGCGCGACACGATCGGGCACGTGATCGTGCGCCACTGCGCCGATGCCGCCTGCATCGAAGCGGTCGCGGATGACGGACGCTTGGCCGTCGAGACCGATAAGCCCCACTGCAGCATCTGCTCCGGCTCCAACAACACACGGGCGCTGCGCCGCATGGCGGCGTCGTGCGCCACGGCCGGCGTGCGGCGGGTGCTGATCCTGGGCGGTCGCCCGCCGATGTGGCAGGAGATGGATCGCGCGCTGCGTCCCGGGTTGCAGCTGCGGTTCGTGGACGGGACGTCGAAGCTGCCGAACGGCAGTGATGCGCTGCGCGACTGCGCCTGGGCCGACCTGCTGGTCGTCTGGGCGCCCACCCCGCTGCCGCACAAGGTGTCCGGGCTCTATCGGCCGGAGGTCTGCGGCGTGGCGCGGCGGGTGACGGTGCACCGGCGCGGGATCGAGGCGCTGGCCATGGAGGTCGTCAACCACCTCGCCCGCTAGGCCATCGGGCCGAAATATCGCCCAAGGTGCGC
The DNA here is from genome assembly GCA_035701185.1 of Candidatus Limnocylindria bacterium. Lineage (GTDB taxonomy): Bacteria > Chloroflexota > Limnocylindria > QHBO01 > QHBO01 > DASSCW01. The sequence continues at coordinate 19,826 of DASSNX010000088.1, read as the reverse complement.
CGCGGCGCCTCGATGCGCTCGAATGGGCGCAAATTTCGATTTACTGGGCGCGCGAACGAGCCCCAGGCGCCGCTCCGCGCGCGGCTTAAGCCGAAATTTCGCCTCCCTCGCGCGGGAAACGGCGGTCGCGCGCGGATTGGCCGAAATATCGCCGCCCGGCCTCTCTAGGCCACGATCCCGTCGCGCCTGAGGACCGCGATCTCGCCGTGGGAGAGGCCCAGCTCACCAAGCACCTCCTCGGTGTGCTGGCCGAGGGTTGGAGGCGGGAAGCGCACCGGGAGCTGCTCGCCGGAGAGGCGGATCGGGTCTGGCGCGAGCCGCATCTCGCCAGACTGCTGCAGCCACGCCCGGCCATGCGCGTCTTCCATGCCCGCCAACGCCTCGCCGACGCTGCTGACCGGTCCGGCCGGCACGTCGGCCGCCCGCAGCGCCGCCACGAGCTCGTCTCGGCCGCGGTCGGCAAGGGCCGCGGCGAGCCACGGGATCAGGTCGGTCCGCGCCGCGACGCGCTGCGCGTTGGTGGTGAAGCGCTCCTCCGGCGCCAGTCCCAGGACGCCGAGCAGGCGGGCGAACTGTGCGTCATTGCCCACGGCCACCGCCACGTGGCCGTCGCGGGTGGCAAAGACCTGGTACGGGACGATGTTCGGGTGCTCGTTCCCCCACCGCTCCGGCTCGCCCCCGCTGGCCAGGTAGTTCGCCAGAACGTTGGTGAGCGCGGACACGCTCGACTCCATGAGGGCGACGCTGACCGTGGCCGGACCGCCCGTGCCTCGCGCCCGCCCCAGCAGGGTGGCCAGGATCCCCACCGCCAGCTCCAGGCCAGCCATCAGGTCCAGCATCGCGACACCGACCTTCTGCGGCGGACCGTCGCGCTCGCCGGTGATCGCCATCAGCCCGCTCATCGCCTGCGCCAGCAGGTCGTAGGCGGGCAGCTCCGCATCGCGGCCCGCGAAGCCGCCGATGGACGCCACAACCAGGTCTGGATGGGCGGCACGGAGCGCATCGGCGTCCAGGCCCAGGCGGGCGGCGCTGGCGGGTCGGGCGTTGTGAACGAGCAGATCGGCACCGTCGGCCAGGCGGTCCAGCAGGGCGCGTCCCTCAGCGGTGCGCAGGTCGACCACGACGGAGCGCTTATTGCGGTTGACCGACGCGAAGTAGGCGCTCCGCCGCTCCGCCGGATCGCCCCACCACGGCGGACCCCAGCCACGGCTCTCGTCACCAGCCGGCGGCTCGAGCTTGATGACATCGGCGCCGAGGTCGGCCAGCAACAGCGTCGCGAAGGGTCCGGCCAGCACGCGCGAGCAGTCGATCACCCGCAGCCCGCTGAGCGGCAACGACTCGTCCATGGCGCGAAAGGCTAGCCTTCGCGGGCTGGCCCGCGTGACCGGCTGGCGTATTGGCGTGGCAGGAGCTGGAGGAGCCGATGAAGGTCGGAGTGGTGATGCCCATCGGCCCGGTGGAGGGCACCGGCGTGGTGCCACCCTGGGAGGCGACGCGCGTCGCCGCACTGGCAACCGAGGAGGCGGGCTTCGATTCCGCCTGGGTCTACGACCACCTGCTCTTCCGCACGGGCGACGCGCCAACCGAGGGCATCCACGAGTGCTGGACCGTGCTGTCCGCCATGGCCTCCATCACCTCGCGGGTCGAGCTGGGGATCCTGGTGCTGGCGATGCCCTTCCGCTCGCCAGCGCTGCTGGCCAAGATGGCCGCCACCCTCGAAGACGTGTCGGGCGGGCGGCTGATCCTGGGCGTGGGCTGCGGCTGGCACGAGCCCGAGTTCACCGCGTTCGGCTTCCCCTTCGACCATCGCGTCAGCCGCTTCGAGGACGCGTTGGCGATCCTGGTGCCCGCGCTGCGCACCGGGCGGGCCTCCTTCTCGGGCCGATACCACGCCGTTTCCGATCTCGAGATCGTCCCGCGCTACTCGCGACCCGATGGCCAAGCGACTCCCCTGCTGATCGCCGGCCGCGGCGAGCGGATGCTGCGGCTGGTCGTCCAGCACGCCGATGCCTGGAACACCGCCTGGCTCGGTCCGGCAACCCAGCTGCCGCCGCGGCTGGTGGGGCTGCATGCCGCGTTGGAGGAAGCCGGTCGGGACCCGGCTTCCCTGGAGATCACCGTTGGCCTGAACGTGGTGCTCCCCGAATTCGCCGATGCGGACCATCCGCCGCTGCCGATCACCGACTCCACGCTCACGGGCTCCCCCGCGGAGCTCGCCGACGCGCTGCACGCCTACGCCGAGATGGGAGTCGGCCACCTCCAGGTCGCCCTGGAACCCACCACGCCACCGGCCATCCACCACCTCGGGGCGGCCCTCGCCCTCCTCCGTGGTAGCTAGGCACGTTCAGGTCCGCCCGGCCGCAAGGACGGCCGTCGGCGCAGCCACATCAATCCATCGCGGCCGAGCGGTTCGCCCGAGCGGATAGCCCTCGTTACTTGGCGTGAGTTCGCCGGCAGTTGCGATCGGAGCCAGAGGACGTGAGGACCAGCTCGATCCCGATTGCGCACGGTGTCCTCGACCACCAGCACCAGTCGTACCGGCCGGCGATCCTGCTGCGCCAGAAACTCCCTCTTTCGCTGTGCGGACCGGAATTGCGCCTGGAGATCGATCAAATGGCGCTCGATCTCGAGGTGCAGCACCTCATCGGCTCCGACCAGCACCAGGTCTGCTGACTGCCCATGTTCGCCGGCCGAAACCTCTGCCCGAGCACGCATGGCCGGCGATGCCAACGCGATCAGGATCTCGGCCATCTCGGCGTGGCGGGCATCACGAAGCTGGAAACCTCCTGACGGATACGCCTGCAACACGAGATCCAGGCCGATGGCCGACAACGCGGAGACTAGCGTTCCGACGGCGACACCTGTGGCGGCACGTTCAATCCGTTCGACGGTCGATGGGCTCACGCCAGCTCGCCGGGCGATTTCGGGCCGCGTCAGGCCGGCCGTTGCCCGAGCCACGCGGAATTCCTCCGCGATCCGGCGCATCTGCTGTTCGGCACGTCGGCGGGCCGCGGTCCGTTTCGTCCGAGGCATGGAGCCGATGTTCCGGTGCACGCTTTACGAGCCACTTACTGCACCGTTATTTCGCCTGATTTGCGCGCGCGGAGGCTGACTGCGCGCGACTGCGGCGATATTTCCTTCTACTGGGCGCGCGGGCGGCCGGAATTGGCCGATTCCGGCGTCGAGTAACGCGGAATTTCGGCAGGATCGCGCCGGGTGAGGACAGTGCGGCGGACTAGAGCCGATATTTCGTCTACCGCGCTGTGTGCGCCGCGTAAGCGTCAGGCGACGGCGAAGACCGTGTGGCGGCCGGGCCGGCGTCGCCAGCGGCGGAGCAGCGGGCCGACGATCCGGATCCCGCATACCGCGCAGCGGGTCCAGCGGCCATCGCGGACCAGGCGCACGCGATGCTCCTTGACGAGCACCTGCATGGGAGGCCGGCGACGGGCTCGTTCCCGGAGCTGCACCCGACGCTGCTGCCACGCGTCCTCCGCGCCGCGCACCCCCAGCCGCCGGGCATGGGCCAGGGAGCTGGGATAGCGCGCCGACTCCGCGGTCACCGCAAAGGCATCCGGCACGCCGTGGCGACGGTACAACGCGAAGGCGACGTCGTAGAAGGCGCGGTCATGGTGGGCAATGCGCCGTGCTCGACGGCGCGCAACCGGCGCCAGCCAGTGGGCGAGCTCGTGGAGCAACGTCAGCCGCTGGTCCATCACGTCCGTGCCGGCCACCACCGAGATGGCGGCGGCCTGGCGGCGGGTGACGCCCGACGAGGTCGGGCGGTCGGCGCGGCGCCAGGTGATGCGCGGCACCGGGACATCGGCTTCCGCGCACGCGGCCAGGACCAGGGCGCGGGCCCAGGCGGGGGCTTCAGCCATCGGCCTCGGGCTTGGGCTTCGGATTGGCCCTGGGCTTGCGCTTGGTAGCCGCTTTCGGCTTCGCCACCGGCTTCGGAGCCGATTGAGCTTCGCGGCGCTCGCGCAGCAGCCGGCCGACCTCGAGGATCCAGGCGTCGAGGGCGGGATCGGCGTAGGACTCGTCGTCATAGGTGAAGCCGGGCATGTCGTCGCCGCGGTCGGCGACGTAGTCGGCCGGCGAGACCGAACGATAGGGAAAGCCATGCTTTGCCAGCGCCTCCCGTCCGGGATTGGCGCGGGGGCGGGACGGGTCCGCCGCACGGCGGGCGTCATGCCGCTGCTGCCAGCGGCGGGTCAGGCGATCGAGGTCGCGGCGAGGCATCTCGGCGCGCAGCCTAGCGCGCCGGCGTCAGCCGGCGGAGACCTCCGGCGCAGAGCCGGTTGGGGGCGCGGGCGTCATCGGCCCTTCGTAGAGACCGGCCTTGGCCACCGCGCGCTGCACCCAGCGTGGAGCCCACCAGTTGACCCAGCCCATGATCCGCATGAACGCCGGCACCAGGATGCCGCGGACCAGGGTGGCGTCGATCAGCACGGCCAGCGCCATGGTCAGCCCGAGCGCCTTGATGAAGGTGATGCTCGACAGGGCGAAGGCGGCGAACACCGCGACCATGATCAGCGCCGCGCCGGTGATGATGCCACCGGTGACGCCGATGCCCTCCGCCACCGCCCGCGTGTTGTCGCCGTGGGCCAGGTAGCGCTCGCGGATGCGCGACAGCAGCAGCACCTCGTAGTCCATGGAAAGGCCGAACAGGATTGCGAACATGATCACCGGCAGCCAGGCGCCGAGCGCGCCCGACGCCTCGAAGCCGAGGGCGGTATGCAGGTGGCCCTCCTGGAAGATGAAGACCAGCGCGCCGAACGAGGCGCTGATGCTGATCAGGCTCATCAGCACCGCCTTCAGCGGCAGGAACACGGAGCCGAAGGTGAGGAACAGCACCAGCCCGGTGACCGCCACGACGATCAGGACCGCGATCGGCACCGAGCTGCGGAAGCTGGCCATGAAGTCAGCTGAGCGGCTCGGCAGCCCGCCGGTGACCACGTCCGCGCCTGCCGGCGGGGTGACGTTGCGCACCTCGCCCACCAGGTTGCGGCCGGCGTCGGAGTCCGGTTGGACATCGGCGAAGACCTTGACCCGGGCGGTGTCACCCGCCATCCAGCTTTTGATGCCGTCTGCCAGGGCCGCTGGGACCTGCGCCGGCCATTGCGAGGGCGGCAGGCTCAGAAGCTGGGCGTATTGCGCCTGATCCATGCCGGCCGGAGCGTCGAGGACGGACTGCACCTCCTTCACGTGGGGCAGCGCCGCGACGTCCGAGACGTAGCGCTGGAGCTCGGCCTGGCGGTCGGGCGCCAGGCCGCTGCCAAGGTCGGCGTTCGGCCAGGTGACGACCGCGGTAATCGGGTCGCTTTCGCCGCCCGGGAAGTCGTTCACGATCGTCTCGAAGCCGAGGCGCGCCGGCGTCGCGGGCAGGTCCTCCAGGTTCTGTCCGGTCGAGAGCTGGATGTTCAGGAACGGCGCGCCGGCAACGAGCAGCAGGATCAACACGGGGGCGGCGATCAGGATGGGCCGCCGCATCACGCGGGCCGCGATCCAGGCCCAGGCGCCGCGTCCCTGGCGGCGATCGGCAGCGTCGGGATCGTCCTCGATCAGCCGCAGGGCGCTCGGCAGCGGGATGCGCAGGCGGTTCACGCGCGGGCCCAGCATGGCCAGCAGCGACGGCAGGACGGTCAGCCCGAAGAACAGCGTGCTGGCCACGGTCACCACGCCGGCGATGCCCATGCTGCGCAATGCGGCGGCGTCGAAGACGATCAATGACGAGAGGCCGATGGCGACGGCAATGCCGCTGACCGTCACGGCCTTGCCGACGCTGCCCATCATCCGCTCCAGCGCGATCTCCACGCTGTGGTGGCGCAGCTCCTCGCGGAAGCGGCTGACCATGAACAGCGAGTAGTCGATCGACAGCGCCAGGCCGATCATCGTGGCCAGGTTGTTGACGAAGATGCTCATCTCGAGCACGCCGGCCAGCAGACCCACCACGGCAAAGACGGTGGGCAGCGTCAGCCCGGCGATGATCAATGGCAGGCCCGCGGCAACCAGCGTGCCGAACACCGCCAGCAGGATGATCAGCGCGATCGGCAGCGAGACCATCTCGGCGGTGACCAGGTCCTTCTCGATCTTCTGGTTGAACTCGTGGTAGAGCTGGGCGACGCCCGTGATCTGGACCGTGGCACCGTCCGGCGTCTTGACCTCATCGGCCAGGCGGGCGGAGTCGTCGACGGCCGATTCGACCTCCTGGTTCAGGTAGACCACGGCCAGGGTGGAGGCCTTGTCCCGGGACAGCAGCTCAGCGCTGGGCGCGTCGCCGTACGTGAGCACCCTCGTGACGGCGTCGTCGGCGGCGACATCGGCCAGGCTGTCCTTGACCTTGGCCTGGAACGTCGGTGAGGACGCGTCGCCCGCAGGGTCGGTGTAGACCACCAGCATCGTGGTCTGGTCCTGGCCGAACTCGGCGGTGAGCTTGTCGGCGGCCTGCTGTTCCTGCGAGCCGGGGATGACCCAGCCGCCCTGGATCAGCTTGCCTCCGCCGGCGGCAGCCCAGATGTTGAGGCCGATGACCAGCGCCAGGCCGATGAGTGGCAGCACCTTGCGGTACCGGTAGTCGAAACGGCCAAGCGCGGCGAACATGCCGGTGGGATGCGGCTCCAGGACGTGGCCGCCGCGGGTGATGGTGGGGGGAGTGCTGGACATGGGTGCTCGGACTGGTTCCCGGTGCATGGGGCGTTGGTGGCTGCGCAAGCCTAGCGCGCCATCAAGCTTTTCGCCTCTCGGCGTCAGGCGGCCGAAGCGCGAGACTATGATCCGGCGGTGACCGCAAGCGCGCGCTCGGCCCGGGCCCTGAACCCGGTGAGCTGGTGGCAGGGCATCGGCAGCCTGACCCGCTCCGGCAGCGCGGTCGAAGGGCTGTCCTGGGCCCTGTACGACTTTGCCAACACGATCTTCAGCTTCGCCATCGTCAGCTTCGCCATGGGGCCGTGGACTACGGCGGCGCTGGGCGAGACCAACGGGACGCTGGCGTTCACCGTCGCCGCCAGCGCCAGCGTCGCGCTGAACGCGGCCGTCTCGCCGGTGCTCGGCGCGATGTCGGACCGCACCGGCGGGCGGAAGCGATACCTGTTCGTGTTCACCGCGCTGTGCATCCTGCCGACGGTCGTCATCGGCTTCGTCGACATCGGTCTGGGCCTGCTCGCCTTCGCCGTCGCCAACTTCGGCTACCAGGCCGCGCTGATTTACTACGACGCGCTGCTGCCGGACGTGGCCCGACCGGAAACCCGCGGAAGGCTCAGCGGGGTGGGCGTGGCGCTGGGCTACGTGGGCAGCATCGTGTCGGCGCTGCTGCTGGGACTGACCACCGACGCCAACGGCGACATCACGGCGACGAGCTTCCTGCTCATCGGCTCGCTGTTCGCCGTCTTCGCCATCCCGATCTTCGTCATCGTGCGCGAGCGCCAGGCCGCGCTCGGAACCTTCACGATGGGCGAGGCGCTGCGCTCCTGGTCGCAGCTGCGCGCGACGCTCAGCCACGCCCGGCAGCGGCCCGGCCTCCTGCGCTTCATCATCGGCCGCTTCTTCTACACCGACCCCATCAACACCGCCATCGCGGTGATGAGCCTGTTCGCCATCAATGCCGTCGGCTTCACCCAGGGCGAGGCGCGCGGCGTGCTGGTGGGGCTGATCGTGGTGGCGGTCATCGCGAGCTTCTTCTGGGGCATCCTCTGCGACCGCATCGGCCCCAAGCGCACGCTGATGCTCGTGCTGGCCAGCTGGACGGTGGGGCTGCTGCTCATCGGCCTATGGCTGGACCGCATCCCGTTCCTGATCGCCGGCGCGATCCTGGGCTCGGGCCTTGGCGGCGTGGCGGTCACCGACCGCCTGCTGCTGCTGCGCCTGACCCGGCCGCAGGAGGTGGGCGAGATGCTGGGGCTGTACGGAATGGCGGGCAAGCTGTCGGCGGTGGTGGGGCCGCTGATGTACGGCGGCATCGTGTTCGCGCTGGATCCGGAGAGGAACGGGCCGATCGCCTACCAGGTCGCCATCCTGTCGCTGCTGGTACTGATGGTGATCGGCTACTGGATCGTACGCGCCGTGCCGGAGGGCATTGCCCCGCCACCGGACGAGCTGCCGCTGGCCGAGGGAATCGAGCCGGCCATCGTCCCGCCCGGCGAGACGCCGCTGTGAGGTCGCTGTGACGCTGGTCGTGGCGCACCGAGGCGCATCGGCCCAGGCACCCGAGAACACCATGGAGGCCTACCAGCTGGCGGTGGAGGCCGGAGCCGATGCCATCGAGCTGGACGTCCATCTCAGTCAGGACGGCCAGATGGCGCTCATCCACGACGAGACGATCGACCGCACGACCGATGGCGTCGGCAGCGTTGCCCGCATCAACATGGATACGCTTCGTCGGTTCGACCTTGGGGCGCGGTTCACCGCACCCGACGGCTCACAGCCGTACGCCGGCAGGGGCCTGCGCATCCCGACCCTGCCCGAGGTCCTCGAGTGGCTGCCGGCGGACATCGGCCTGGTGGTCGAGATCAAGGCCCGAGCGTCGGTGCCGCTGGTGGTGGAGGCGCTGCGCGACCATCCGGCGCGCCGCGACGAGCGGGTGAGCGTCATCTCGTTCGACGAGGCGAGCATCGACGAGGCGCACGCGCTCGACCCGGGGCTGCCGACCGGCTACCTGCTGGTCCCCACCCAGCCGATCGAGCCCGCACTCCGCTGGGCGGTGGAGCACGGCCATACCGCCGTCCACCCCTGGGACGGCGATCTGGGGCTCGATCCGGCGCCAGTCCTGGCGATGGCCATGGCCTACGGCCGACAGATGGGCTGCTACGTGGTGAACGACCCGGACCGCATGAAACAGCTGGCGGTCTACGGCCTCTGGGGCTTCGTCACCGATATGCCCGATGTCGCCCGCCAGGCGCTGGGCCCGCGAACGACACCGGGCTGACGATCAGGCGCCGAGCGCCGTTCAGGCGCCGATGCTGGCGCCCTGGCCGAGCACCGACCGCGCGGCCTCTAGGTTGTCCACGCCGAAGGCGACGGTGATCCGGCCGGCATCCATGCCGGTCGGGAAGATGGCCTCGATGTTCACGCCCGCATCGGCCAGACGGCGAGCGGCGTCCGCCAGCGAGCCGGGCTTGTCCTCGAGCGCGGCCGACGCCAGGGCGACCTCGCGGAACTTGCAGTCGATGCCCTGCAGGGCCGTTCGCGTGGCCGACTCGTCATTGGTCACGATCGCCACGACCCCCATGCCACCGCTGGTGGCTCCAGCCACGCCGCTGATGTTGATCCCCTTCTCGGCAATGGCCGCCGCCGTGTCGGCCAGGCTGCCCGGCCGGTTCTCGAGCTCGATGATGAACGCATTCATGGCGGACCTCCGTATGGTGGAATCATCCATGGTACGGCGGCTGTCACGCGCCGCTACCCTGCCCCCATGACGTACTCGATCGTTGCCCGCGACCCGCAGACCGGCCGCTTCGGAGTCGCCGTCCAGTCCCATTACCTGGGCGTGGGACCGGTGGTTCCCTGGCTGGAGGCGGGTGTGGGCGCGATTGCCACCCAGGCCTCGGTCAACGTCGCCTTCGGGCCAACCGGCCTGGAGCTGCTGCGCGCCGGATCCTCGGCCGAGCAGGTTGTCGCGGCGGTCCTCGCCGGGGACGAGAGCCCGCAGGTCCGGCAGCTGGGCGTGGTCGACGCGCAGGGCCGCGCCGCCGCCCATACGGGCACCGAAACCATTCCCGCCGCGGGCCACCTGGTCCGCGACGGGTTCACTGTCCAGGGCAACCTGCTGCGCAACGAGACCTGCTGGCCGGCCATGGCCGCCGCGTACGAGGAGGCGCTGGCCGCGGGGGAGCCGTTCATCGAGCGGCTGCTGCGGGCCATGGAGGCCGCGGAGCGGGAGGGCGGCGACGTGCGGGGCCGGCAGTCGGCAGCCATCATGGTGGTCGACGCCTCGCTGCAGCAGGCGGCGTGGCGCGGCCGGCTGCTGGACATGCGTATCGAAGACCATCCCGATCCGGTGCCGGAGCTGCGTCGGATCGTCACGCTCCAGCTCGCGTATGACCTGCTGAACGACGAGGGCGACGCGGCCAAGGCGGGCGCCAGCGAGGAGGAGCGCTACGCCGAAGCGCGGCGCATGGCTCCCGACGCCTACGAGCTGGTGTTCTGGATGGCGCTGGAGCTGGCCAAGCGCGGCGACCTGGACGGCGCGCGACGCGAGATGGCCATTGCCGTGGCGGCCGACGACGCCTGGCAGCGCACGCTCGAGCACCTGGCCGATGCCGGGCGCGAAGGGATGACGCCGGACATCGCCGCCGCGATCCTTGGCACTGACGAGGGATGAGCCTCTTCGTCCTCTTCCACCGGCCGGGCCCACGCTGGGCTGCCGGCGTGGAGTTCCCCGCCCAGGACGGGATCATGGATCACATCCTCTTCATGCGGCGCCTGGACGACGAGGGCCGGCTGGTCCTGGGCGGGCCATTCGACGACGAGCCGGCCGGGCCGACGGACGGCGGGCCGGTGGGGATTGCCATCATCGAGGCGGGTTCGATGCAGGAGGCCGAACGGCTGGCGGAGTCGGACGCATCGGTCCAGTCCGGCCTGATCAGCGTCACCGTGCGGCCGTGGGGACCGCGAATGGGCAGCGCCCTGCCTGGCAACTAGCCTCGACGGAGATATTTCGACCAAATCGCGCCGCACGCGTCATCCGCGCGGTGCCCAGACGATATTTCGAGCTACTGAGCACCGGAAATGCCGATCTGGACGTCTCCGCGCGGCCCTTACGCTGGTATTTCATCCCAATCTCGCCGGAATCAACGATCCCGTCGAAAACAGGTGAAATATCGGCGGTCGGCGACGGGCGCCAGCACCAGCGGTGGCGTCCGCGGATCAGCGGCGGCCGGTGATCCCCTTCAGGATCCCGCGCAGGATCGTGTTGAACGCGCCGGAACGCGCGATGCGGGCGCCCTCCTTGGCCACGTCGCCCCAGTCCACGCCGCGCTCGGGCGGCTTGGTCGACCGCATGCGGCCGCCGCTGGACGGCCGGCGACTCGGATCCCGGACGTCGTCCATGCCGGTGGCCTCGTCCGGCTGCGGCCCGGCAGGCTTCGCGGCCTCGGCCTGCTGCTTGAGCACCTCGGCGGCCGAGACGGGATCGACATCGGCGGCGTATTTCGGCGCCAGGCTGGAGGCGGCAACGACGGCATTGAAGGCCGCAGGATCCAGTGCCGCCATCAGCGACATCGGTGGCCGCATCATGGTCCGCACGCTGGGCGTGGGCACGCCCTTGGGGTTGAGCCCCGTCACCAGCGCCTCGCCGATGCCCAGCTGGGTCAGCTCTCGCTCCAGGTCGTAGTACTCGCTGACCGGGAAGGTGCGGGCGGTGGCGCGCACGACCTCCAGGTCATCCGGGGTGAACGCGCGCAGAGCGTGCTGGACCCGGTTGCCGAGCTGGCTGAGGACCTCGTCGGGCACATCGGCTGACGAATGGGTCACGAAGAAAACGCCCACGCCCTTCGAGCGGATGAGTCTCGCGACCAGCTCGACCTGCTGCAGGAACGACTTGTTGGCGTCTCGGAACAGCAGGTGCGCCTCGTCGAAGAAGAACACGAGCTTGGGCCGATCCAGGTCGCCGACCTCGGGCAGCACGTCGTACAGCCGCGCCAGCATCCACATCATGAAGGTGCTGAAGAGCGCCGGCCGGTCCTGCATGTCGGCCAGCTCCAGCACGCTGACCATGCCGGAACCGTCGGGCGCAGTGCGCATCAGGTCGTTGACGTCGAACTCCGGGGCGCCGAAGAACGCGTCGGCGTCCTGCTGCTCCAGCTCCACGATCTTGCGCATGATCACCCCGACGGTGGCGGTGGCCACGCCGCCGTAGTCGGCCATCTCGGCCTTTGCCTCGTCCGAGTTCAGCCGGTTGAGCAGCGCCCGCAGGTCGGCCAGCGAGACGAGCATCAGCTTGCGGTCGGCGGCGTACTTGAAGCCCATGGCCAGCACGCTCTGCTGCGTCTCGTTGAGCTCCAGCACCTTGCTGAGCAAGATCGGCCCGAAGGACTGCACGGTTGCGCGCAGCCGGACGCCGGGCTTGTCGCGGACCAGGGTCAGGAACTCGACCGGGAAGGCGCGCGCCGCGTAGTCGGTCACGCCCAGGGCGGAAAGGCGCGCGGTGATCTTGTCGTTCGGCTGGGCCGCCGCCCCGAGGCCCGAGATGTCGCCCTTGATGTCGCTGATGAACGTCGGCACGCCGGCCGCCGACAGCTGCTCGGCCATGACCTGCAGCGACTTCGTCTTGCCTGTCCCGGTGGCACCGGCCACCAGGCCGTGGCGGTTCATCATCGCCAGCGGCAGCCGCACCTTGGCCGCCGGCAGCGGTGCCGCGTCCTGCATCCCGGCGCCCAGCTCGACGACCTGCCCCTCGAAGCCGTAGCCGACGGCGATGGCCTGCTCGAATCCCTCCGTCGTCATCGGCTTCGGATGGTCCGTCTACCAGTTGGTGGCGGTGACGCGTTCGACCTCGCCGATGGACTCCAGCCAGCGTTCGGCATCGATGGCGGCCTTGCAGCCGTCACCGGCGGCGGTCACGGCCTGGCGGTACCGATGATCGTGCACGTCCCCCGCCACGAAGACGCCCTCGATGTTCGTGTTCGTGTCGCCGTCATCGGCGGTCTTGCAGTAGCCGCGCGGGTCCAGGTCCAACTGGCCCTTGAACAGGTCCGTGTTCGGTTTGTAGCCGATGGCCACGAACATGCCCTGCGTCTCCAGAACCGACTCCTCGCCGGTGGCGGTGTCGCGCAGCGCGAGCTCGGTGACCGTCATCTCGCCCCGGACCTCGGTGACCTCCCTGTTCCAGATCACCTCGATCTTCGGGTTGGCGAAGGCCCGCTCCTGCATGATCTTGCTGCCTCGGAACTCGTCGCGGCGGACGAGCATGGTCACCTTCGAGGCGAACTTGGTCAGGAAGAGCGCCTCTTCCAACGCGGTGTCGCCACCGCCGACCACCGCGACCTCGCGGTCACGGAAGAAGAAGCCGTCACAGGTGGCGCAGGCGCTGACCCCGCGGCCACGGAACTCCTCCTCCGACGCCAGGCCCAGCCACAGGGCCGAGGCGCCGGTGGCCACGATCACGGCGTCCGCCAGCCACTGCTCCTCGCCGATCCAAAGCTTGAACGGGCGCTCGCTGAAGTCAACGCGGGTCACGTCCTGGTCGATCAGGGTGGCCTCGAAGCGCTCGGCCTGGTCGCGGAACAGCTGCATCAGCTCCGGGCCCATGATCCCGTGCGGGAAGCCGGGGTAGTTCTCGACCTCGCTGGTGATCATCAGCTGGCCCAGCGGCGCGTTCCCGGCGAAGACCACCGGCTCCAGGTTGGCGCGCGCGGCGTAGATGGCGGCAGTGAGTCCGGCGGGTCCGGACCCGATGATCGCGACCTTGCGGTGGCGGGTATCGGTGCTGGGAGATGCGGTCTGTGGCTCGGGCGGTACGGTCGCGGTCATAGGCGCAGCATACCGAACTCGTCGAACGCGGCCCGCTGCGGCAGGCCGCTCTCGAGCCTACGGCCGCGGAGTTCGGTCCGCGCCCCCCGGCTCGTCCAGATCCTTCTCGGGGCTCTCGGGCGGGTCGTCCGGCCCCTGGCCAGCGTCGTGCGGGCGCTCGATGTCATCGAGCGGCATGGTGTCCGGCGTCATCTCGTCCGGCTCGCCGGGATGCGGGTCACGCGGGATGCGGAAGATGTCGGTCATCGGTCCCTCCTGCCATCGCCCAGCGCAGCGCCGCCTCGAAGGCGGTCGCGCCGGCGGCCTTGTCGATCACTCGTGTCATCGGGTCCTGGCGGATCATCTGCGGCAGGTTCCATGCGGCACTCGCCGTCCAGCACACGACCGGCATGGCGGGGTACCGGTGGCGGACCGCCATGAAGGCCGCCGCGCCCAGCTGGCCCTGCAGCCGCCAGTCGAGCACCAGCGCGGACGGCGGCTTGTCGGCCGCCGCTGCCAGGAAGTCGGCCGGCGCGTCGTAGAGCGTGGCCACGTACCCCATGGCGCGGCACAGGTCGAGCGCCAGGGCGCCGAGCGTGGGGTCGTCCTCGACCACCGCGACCGTCGCGGGGGCGGGTGTCAGCGGGATCGCGAGGGCGGCGTCGTCCGTCATGGTGGCAAAGCTCACGCGTACCGGGTTAGCACACACCGTGCCGGATCGGGCGTTCCGCGCGTTGAGCGGCTAGCATCGAGGCCGTGATCGAGCGGCGCAGGACCCCCACCGTCGACGTCGGCGGCGTCGCCATCGGCTCCGAACACCCGATCGTCGTCCAGTCGATGACGAACACGGACACGGCCGATGCGGACGCAACCGCAATCCAGGTCGCCCAGCTGGCGCATGCCGGTAGCGAGCTGGTGCGCGTCACCGTCAACAACGACGAGGCGGCAAAGGCGGTGCCGGTCATCCGCGAGAAGCTGGATCGGCTGGGCGTGGGCGTGCCGCTCATCGGCGACTTCCACTACAACGGCCACCTGCTGCTGACGAAGTACCCCGCCGCGGCCGCCGCACTGGCCAAGTACCGCATCAACCCGGGCAACGTGGGTGCCAAGCACCGGGACGCGAACTTCGCCCAGATCGTGGAAGTGGCCATCGCCAACGGGAAGCCTGTCCGCATCGGCGTCAACTGGGGCAGCCTGGACCAGCAGCTGCTGACGGACCTCATGAACGCCAATGCGCAGCTGCCGGAGCCGCGCGACAGCCGCGAAGTGATGATCGAGGCCATGGTCGAGTCGGCCCTGCGCTCCGGCCGCCTGGCGGAAGAGGTCGGCTTGGGCCACGACCGCATCATCCTGTCGGCCAAGGTGTCCGGCGTGCAGGACCTGGTGGAGGTGTACTCCCGCCTGGCCGATGCCTGCGACTACCCGTTGCACCTTGGCCTGACCGAGGCGGGCATGGGCTCGCGCGGCATCATCAGCTCGACCGCGGGCCTGTCGATCCTGCTGCAGCGCGGGATCGGCGACACCATCCGCGTCTCCCTGACCCCCGCGCCGGGCGGCGACCGCAGCGAGGAGGTGCAGGTCGCGCAGCAGGTCCTGCAGTCGCTGGGCCTGCGCTCCTTCACGCCGCAGGTCAGCGCCTGCCCGGGCTGCGGCCGCACGACGTCTACCTTCTTCCAGGAGATGGCGCGCGACATCGGCGACTACCTGCGCCAGCAGATGCCGGTCTGGCGCCAGGCGCACCCGGGCGTCGAGGACCTGAAGGTGGCGGTGATGGGCTGCGTGGTCAATGGCCCGGGCGAGTCGAAGCACGCCGACATCGGCATTTCGCTGCCCGGCACGTTCGAGGAGCCCGTCGCTCCCGTCTTCGTCGACGGCCAGCTGCGCACGACCCTGCGCGGCGACGACATCGTGCCGCGCTTCCTGGAGATCCTCGACGAGTACGTCGAGCGGCGCTACCCGGCTGTCGGAGTGGCGCCGGTCAGCTAGAACCCCGCGCTTGGCGCGAATTCCCGTCCCGCGGGACTAACGACGAAGAAGCGGGCGTATCGGCCCTGGTTGGGTCGTTACGTGTCGCGGAATCCCCTGCGACGGGAATCGGCGACAAGAAGGGACCACTTCTCGTTCATTGCTCCCGTGGGGTGGGAGTCTGCGGGAAGTCGCGGAGCCTCAGACGCAGATTCCCAGCTGAGCCGGTTGCTGCTGGACGCGCCCGACGCGCAGTTCCTTGGTCTCGAGCGAGCCATCGTCGTTGATGTTGATGGTGCCGATCAGGTTCTGGAACTCCAGGTTCGGGTCGAGCTCCAGCGAGTCGACAGCCACCTGGTCGTTGATCATCAGGGTCCAGTCCTCGTCCGGCAGGGTGAAGGTGAGCACCTTGCCGTCGCAGGTCTCAACGGTCTGCGGCTCTCCGGGAGTCGTCGCGGTGTCGAGCGACACGCTGGCATCCGTGGCGGTCTTGTTGACGATGGCGATCTTCAGCGAGAGCGCTTCGTCACCGCCGCCGCCACCGCCGTTGCTCCCACCACAGGCAGCCAGCAGAAGGGTGATGGCGACCAGCGGGACGAACGGGAGGAATGCACGGGGACGTGCGGCATGCGACCAGGCCATGAGCTCGGACCTCCTCTTGCTTGGGCGACTTCCGATTCCGGGAATCCTGCGGGGACCCGACCGAAGATGGGAGCGAACCGAAATTTTGGTGCGGACTCTACGCTCTCCCCCCACGCCTGCGCCAGACCCAAATGCAGGATCGGCTCAGGCGCCGGCCGGGGCGGCCAGGAACGTCCAGGCAGCCACCACGAAGGTCAGCACCAGCAGCGTGATCAGCGCCAGCGGCAGGAAGGCCACGCTGATGTTCTGCTGCACCTCCTGGTGCTGCGGGTCGTGGTGATCGGCGTGCAGGTCGTGCACGGTGTCGACCACCAGCTCACCCTGCTCCTGGCGTGCCGGAAGGTTCTCGCTCATGTCTACTCCTCAGGCTCGCCGCCCTGCGGCGCGTTGGCAAGGGCCAGCGCCAGCTGGCGGTCCAGGTCCGACTGGGTGAGCTGGCCGATCTGGTGGCCGCGCACCACCCCCTCACGATCAATGAAGAACGTATGTGGCGGCGCCGAGACGGCGTAATCGAGTGCAACGTCCTCGCCCGGATCCATGGCCGATGGCCAGGTTGCGCCGAAGCGCTGCATGAAGGCGCGTGCCGCCTCCGACCCATCGCGAAACACGATGCCCACCACCGCCACCTCGCCCGCTCCGTGTGCCTCCGCCGCCTGGCGGAGCAGCGGGAACTCCTCCACGCACGGCCCGCACCAGCTGGCCCAGAAGTTGAGCACCACAGCCCTGCCGCGCAGGTCGGAGAGCCGAACCGGGTTTCCGTCGAGGTCGGCGAGGGCGAAGTCCGGCGCTGTCTGGCCGATGCTGGCGCCGACACTGGACTGGCCCGGGGTCGCCAGGAGGGCGCCCCACGCCATCAGCAGGACCAGCGGCAGGATGGCGGCCACGACCAGCCATGCGCGCGGCAGCGTCTGCAGCCGCCGCTCGCTCATTGCCGGGACGCCGGTCACGTCGGGTTCAGTGCTCGGGCGCGTCGTGGTGCGGGCCGGCTTCCGTCTCGCGCCACTCGTGATTGGCCGCGCGCACCCAGCCCCAGATGCCGTACAGCAGGACCAGCAGCCCCGGGACGCCGATGTACGGGTTCATGACGTTCGAGAGGAAGCCGAGCACCGGCAGGCCGTACGGCTCGTCGGGCTTGAAGATGAAGCCGGCGCCGATCAGCACCGCGCCCACCGACATGATCACCGGCAGCAGGCTGCCTGGTGGCAGGTGCACGCCGGGCGGCGGGGTCGGTCGCGCCGGGGCGGCGCCAGGGCGCACGGTGACGGCGAAGACCACCGCCAGCACCAGGATGATGCCGATCGCCAGGATCAGGAAGCCGATCGTCGTCTCGCTCATCTCCGCCGCCTCTCAGCGCAGGAAGTAGAGGGTCGTGAACAGCGCGATCCAGACCACGTCCACGAAGTGCCAGTAGATGCTCACCGCCTCGACCGCCACGTGGTTGCGCGCGCTGAACTGCCCCTGGCTGGCGCGGGCCACCAGGATGGTGAGGCCCACCGTGCCGCCGAAGACGTGCGCGCCGTGGAATCCGGTGAGCGTGTAGAACACCGTGCCGAACACGCCGTCCCCCACGCCGAAGCCCAGCACCGAGTAGTCGTACACCTGGCCGATGAGGAAGATCACGCCCAGGATCAGGGTCACCGCCGTCCAGAAGCGCATGGCGCGCTGGTCGCCGCGCCGGATCGCCCACACGCCGAACTGCATGGTCACGCTGGAGCTGATCAGGATGATGGTGATCGGAAGGGCGATGGGCATCAGCTCCAGCGGCTCGGCCGGGTGCGCCGGTCCCCACTCGCCGACGAACGATGCACGGGCGTTGAAGTAGGCGGCGAACAGGCCGCCGAAGAACATGACCTCGCTGGCAATGAACAGCAGCATGCCGACCAGCGGCGTGGGCATGCCCGTCTCGCGGCGCTCGGTCTGCACCGCGCCCATCTGGGCGCTCATGCTGGTCGGGGCGTCGACGGTCATCGCTCGGCTCCCCCATCGCCATCGGGCGTGCCCGACACGTTGCCTTCCTGGTCCGCCGGCTGCGCCACTGGCAGCGACTCGTCGGTCAGGTGCTCGGCGTCGTGCTTGTGCCGCAGGTCGAAGACCGGTCGCTCGCTGCGGATCGGCGGCAGCCGGTCGAAGTTGTAGGGCGGCGGCGGCGAGGTGGTCGCCCACTCCAGGGTGTTGCCTTCCCACGGGTCGTCGCCCACGCGCTCGCCGTTGATGAAGGTGGCGACCACGTTCACCAGGAACGGGATCACGCTGACGGCGATCATGAACGCGCCGATGGTCGAGACGAGGTTCCAGAAAACCCAGATCGGCTCATTCGGCGAGTAGTCGGCGATGCGGCGCGGCATGCCGCTGATCCCGAGCGGGTGGAACGGGAAGAACGTCAGGTTGAAGCCGATGAAGTGGATCCAGAAGTGGACCTTCCCGAGCCACTCGTTCAGCCGCCGCCCGGTCATCTTCGGGAACCAGAAGTAGGTCGCCGCGAACACGCCGAACACGCTGCCGCCGAAGAACACGTAGTGCAGGTGCGCCACCACGAAGTACGTGTCCTGCAGGTGGAAGTCGACCGGCGGCTGGGCCAGCATCACGCCGCTGATGCCACCGATCAGGAACATCGTCACGAAGCCGATGGCGAACAGCATCGGCGTGGTCAGGCTGATTGAGCCGCGCCACATGGTGGCCATCCAGTTGAACATCTTCACGCCGGTCGGGATGCCGATCAGCGTGGTCATCACCGCGAAGAACGGCAGCAGCACCTTGCCGGTGGTGAACATGTGGTGCGCCCACACGCTGAAGCTGAGAAGGCCGATGCCGATGGTGGCGTACACGAAGGCCCGGTAGCCGAACAGCGGCTTGCGGCTGAACACCGGCAGGATCTCGCTCACCACGCCCATGGCCGGCAGGATGACGATGTACACCTCCGGGTGGCCGAAGAACCAGAAGATGTGCTGCCACAGGATGGGGTTGCCCCCAACGCTGGGATCGAAGAACGACCCGCCGTAGTTGCGGTCGATGAACAGCGCGATCAGGCCGGCGGTCAGCACCGGCGTGGCGAGCAGGATGAGCGTGGCGGTGACCAGCACCGTCCACACGAAGATCGGCATGCGGAACAGCGTCATGCCCGGCGCCCGCATCTTGAAGATGGTGGTGATGAAGTTCACCGCGCCCAGGATCGAGGCCGTGCCCACCAGTGCCAGGCCGATGAGCCACAGGTCGGTGCCCACGCCCTGCGCGTACTCGCCACTGCTCAGCGGCGTGTAGCCGGTCCAGCCTTCGGCGGCCGCGCCGCCGAACAGGTAGCCGGCGAAGATCAGGCCGCCGCCCAGCGGCAGCAGCCAGAAGGACAGGGCGTTGATGCGCGGGAACGCCATGTCCGGCGCGCCCAGCTGCAGGGGCACGATGTAGTTCGCGAAGCCGGACAGGATCGGCACCACGAACAGGAAGATCATGATCGTGCCGTGCATGGTGAAGGTCTGGTTGTAGGTCTCCACGTCCAGGAACTGGAGTCCGGGCACCGCCAGCTCGGAACGGATGACCAGCGCCAGGATGCCGGCGGCGAAGAAGAACAGGAAGCTGTTGACGATGTACAGGATGCCGATCGTCTGGTGGTCGACCGTCGTCAGCCAGTCGAGCACCCACGAGCGGCGATAGGCGTCCGCCTGCGGGGTAAGGGTGGTGGTGGCCATGTGTCTCGCTTCGCTCCCTTACTCGACGGTCAGCGTGCCGGTCATGGCCGGCACCGGGTGGAATGAGCAGTAGAACGTGTACTCGCCGGCAGG
>DASSNX010000087.1:0-21768 GCA_035701185.1 Candidatus Limnocylindria bacterium | reverse complement strand
CGGCTGTTCCGCCTGGCGCAGCACCTGCTGGCGGGCCTGGCCACCGGCTACCTGGTGCTGCTGGCCGTACGGGAGGTGCTGATCCCTCGGCTGGTGGAGCCCATCGGCTCAGGCCCGGCCAATCCGCTGCTCTGGATCGCGGCGCTGCTGGTGCTGGCCATGGCCGGGGCCGCCTGGCTGCCGCGCCCGGTGGTCGCCGTGCCGGTGGCGGTGCTGGTGGCCGCGACCGCCGCCTTCGCCCTCGGTGGGGCGGTGGCCGGCACGCTGATGCCGCAGCTGGGCGCGGCGCTGGTGCCGGCCGGCGTCGGTCCGGCCGAGCTGGCCGGGTCGATCGCGAGCCTGGTGATCACCGTGCTCGTGCTGCTGGCGTTTCTGCATGGCTCGCCACGGCGCCGAGTCGTGGTCGGAGCGGCGGGCGCCGGCCGCTGGCTGCTGCTGGGCGGCATCGGCGGCTGGCTGGGCTTCCTGCTCGTCAGCCGGCTGTCGCTGCTCGTCGACCGGGTCGGCTTCCTCCTCAACGGCTGGCTGGGCATCGGCCGATGACCATCCCGCAGAACGCCCCTGCCGCTGCGCCAGCGGTGAGCGCCGAGATGTCGATCCTGGTCGACATCGGCTCCGCCTGGACCAAGGCCACCATCGTGGCCAGGGCACGGAACCGATGGCGCATCGTGACCCAGGTCGCGCAGCCGACTGCCTGGGGTGAGGACGAGCTGCGCGCGTCGCTGACGAAGCGCCTGTCCGGCGTCGTCGACCCGCGGGTCGCGGGGCGGGTAGACGAGCTGCTGTTGGGCGCGCCGCGGATCGCGTGCCACACGCCGCGCCGCGTCGGCCGCCTGGGCCTGGCCGGCGTCTCGAACGAGCTGTCAGGCACGTCCGCGCGGCGTG
This sequence comes from Candidatus Limnocylindria bacterium, assembly GCA_035701185.1. GTDB lineage: Bacteria > Chloroflexota > Limnocylindria > QHBO01 > QHBO01 > DASSCW01. The sequence goes on along the minus strand of DASSNX010000087.1, from coordinate 20,883 downwards.
CGGCCGAGTCGGCAGGCTGGACGGTGGAGGAGGCGGCGACCTCGGACGATGGTCGCTCCCTGCTGGCGCGCCTGGCCGCCCTGCAGGAGGCCGATGTTGACGCCTGGCTGCTGACGGGTGGCTTCGACGGCGGGCGCGCCGACCAGGCGCTCGAGATGGCCGGCCTGGTGGCAGCCGCCCGCGGCGCCTCGACCCGGCCGGTCATCTGGGCGGGGAGCGATGCCCTGGCGGCCGAGGTGACGGCCCTGTTCGAGGCCGGCGCGGTCCAGGTCGTCGACAACCCGCGTCCCGATGCCCGCACCGAGAACCCGCTGCCGTTGCGGCATGCGCTCGAAGAGCTGCTGCAGCGCATGGTCGAGCCTGGCGGCGTGCGCCAGCTGACGCCGGTCTCCTTCCGTCGCTCGATCTCCGAGCTCGCACGGTCGACGATGCGCAGCGTGCTTGGCGTCGACCTGGGAGCCCGCTACCTCACCCTGGTGCGTTCCGACGAGCTCGGCGCCGCCGAGAGCCGGGTCTTCGCGAATGGCGGGCTCTCCGCGCCGGGCCTGGTCGCCTCCGGCGGTCCGGGACGGCTGGCCCGGCTGCTGCCGATGGCCATCGACGAGCTGGCGGTGGCCGATGCGCTCCGCAACCTGCACGCGCGGCCGGGAACGCTGCCGCAGACCGATGACGAGCTGGCGATCACCCACGCCGCTGCCCGCTACCTGCTGGCGCAGGCGGCGGGCGAGGGATCGGGCACGACCGAGGGCCTCGACCTGCTGATCGGCTGCGGACGGACGATCGCGGCGGCGCCACGCCCGCAGCAGGCGGCCCAGCTCCTGCTCGACGGCGTGCGCCCGGTCGGCGTGACCCAGCTGGCGATCGACAGCGCCGGCGTGCTGCCGCCGTTGGGAGCGTTGGAGGACAGCGAGATCGGCGAGGGCATGGGCGTGCTTCGCGACGACCTGCTCGTGCCGCTCGGCGCGGCCGTGGTGACGCGCGGCGGCCGCGCCGGCCAGGTGGCCATGCAGGTCAGCGTGCACCGGGTGGGCTGGCCCGACGAGGGTCCGCTGGACGTGCGCAACGGCCAGCTGCAGATCGTGCCGCTCGGGCGCGGCCAGTCCGCCGAGCTCGAGATCGAGCTCATGCCCGGGGTCACCCTCGGTGGCGCGCGCGCCGGTCGGCGCATCCAGGCCAGCGTGACCGGCGGCAACGTTGGCCTGGTGCTCGACGCGCGCGACATCCCGCTGGCCGCGCCCCGGCGCACCGATGACCGCCGCGCCGTGCTCGCCGCCTGGCGCGACACCTTCCTGCGCGAGGCCAGCATGACGGTCGCGGTCCGATGATCCAGCCGACCCTGCACCGTGTCCGCATGCCGCGCGGCGCCACGCCGGCGGTGCAGAGCGGCAGCGAGGTGCTGCCCGACCAGGTGCTGGCCCATCATCGGCGGCCTGAGCACCCGTTCCGCATCGGCCTGGCCGGACCGCTGCGCGTGTCGCCGACCGAGGTCGCCGCCATGCTGGTGGCGCGACCCGGCACGCTGCTGGAGGAGGGCGATGCCATCGCTCGCGCCCCCAGCGGCCGAGAGGTTCGCGCCCCGTCTCGTGCGCAGCTGTTGGCCCTGTCGGCCTCGGACGGCAGCGCCCTGCTGGCGCCGCTCGGCGCAGAGGAGCCGGTCATCGGCCACGTCCGCGGTCGCGTCCGCTCGGTGGAGCCGGGCGCGGTCACTGTCGAGGTTCCCGGCGCCCTGGTGCGCGGGGTCGGCGGGACGGGCGCCGCGGTCCATGGCGAGCTGGCTGTCGCCGTCCGCGATCCGGGCGAGGAGCTGCGAGCAGGCGCGATCGACGCCGGAGCCACCGGCAAGATCCTGGTCGGCGGCTCGCGGGCCTCGGCGGAGACGCTGACCCGTGCGCGGGCGATGGGCGTGGCCGGCATCGTGCTCGGCGGCGTGCTCGACAAGGAGCTGCGCGACTTCGAGGCGATCCAGCGCCGGCGACGTGAGGTCGGCGGCCTGGCGGGCTCGTTCGGCGTCCTGTTGCTGGAGGGCTTCGGCAAGGTCGGCATCGACCCGGAGCGCTACGCTTGGTTCAAGGCGCATGCCGGCAGCATGGCCAGCCTGTTCGGGGCCGATGGGCTCCTCTACGTCTACGACGCGCCGCTGGCGCCGGGACGAAGGACGCTGCCGCGCGTCGGGGAGCGGGTGATCGCGCACCGCCGCCCGTTCCAGGGTCGAGCGGGGGTCCTGGTGGCCGAGCTCGACGACCTGCACGCCACGCCATCGGGCATTGCCACCCGCATGGGCCTCGTCCGCTTCGAGGATGGGCGGCTGGCGGCGGTGCCGCTCGCCAACCTGGAAGCCACCCTGCCGGTGCCGCCCGCCTAGCCTGCGTATCCTTGGCGGCGTGGAGCACAGCAGCGCCGCCGTGGAGCGCGGCGTCACTCGCCGCACGCATGGCGCCGCCGAGACCCGGGCGTTGGGCCGCGCGCTGGGACGGATCGCTCCGCCCGGGACGGTCGTGGCGCTGACCGGGCCGCTGGGCGCCGGCAAGACCCAGCTGGCCAAGGGCGTGGCCCAGGGCCTCGAGGTCGAGACCGTGGTCAACAGCCCGACCTTCGTCCTCATGAACGAGCACGAGGGGCGCCTGCGCCTGTTCCACATCGACGCGTACCGGCTCAACGACCCGGAGGAGGCGCTCGCCGCCGGGCTGTTCGACGAGCGTCAGGCGGCCGGGATGACGGTCATCGAATGGGCCGATCGGCTCGCCGGCTGGCTGCCCGCGGAACGGCTGGACATCCGCATCTCGCGCGTGGCGGACGATGACCGGGCGCGGTTGCTCGTCCTCGAGCCACATGGCGCCGATCACGCCCAACTGGCCGCCAGCCTGCGGGGTGCCCCGTGATCGTGGCCATCGAGGCGGCCTCCACCGACCCGTCGGTGGCCGTCGCCGCACCGGACGGGACGCTGCTGGGGGTCGATGGCTGGAGCGCGACGCCGCGTCAGACGCACGAGCTGCTGCCACGCCTGCTTGCCCTGCTGGCGGGCAGCGACGGCACCCTGGCGCAGGTCAGCGCGGTGGCGGTGGGCATCGGCCCCGGTTCGTTCACGGGACTGCGCGTGGCCATGAGCATTGCCAAGGGGCTGGCCTTCGCGCGCGGCATCCCGATCGTGGGCGTGCCGAGCCTGGAGGCGTGGCTGGCGGCGGAGCCCGCTGCCGACGGGGCGGTGTCGCGGGCAGGCGCTCGGGAGGCGTACCTGCTGGCGCGCGACGGCGGCGAACCACGAATCGTCGACCGCGGGGCGTTGCCGCGCGACCAGCAGCTGGTGGCGCCGGTGGAGCTGGCATCCGCCTTCGAGCTGGCGAACGTGGTCAGCCCGGTGCGAGCCGCCGGCAGCGTGGCCGCGCTGGCCGCGCGCCGGCTGCAGGCCGATCCCGGCGGTGACGATCTGGAGCGCCTGGAGCCGCGCTACCTGCGCCTGCCGCGCGGCGTGGCGCCGACCCTGGTCGAGGGTCGCTGACGATGGCGATCGGCCTGCCGCTGAGCGTCGACGAGATGCGCCTGACGGACATCCCGCAGGTCCACGAGGTGGAGCGACTCAGCTTCGCCACGCCATGGCCGCAGCACGCCTTCGAGCAGGAGCTGCGCGGCAACCGGCTGGCGCGCTACGTGGTCGCGCGGACGACCGTCGGCGGGGAGGAGCGGGTGGTCGGCTTTGCCGGCGTGTGGCTGATGGTCGACGAGGCGCACATCACGACGTTCGGGGTCCATCCAGACTTCCGGCGACAGGGCGTCGGCCGCCGGCTCCTGCTGCGCCTCGCCGACCTGGCGATGGAGCTGCGTGCGCGGCGCCTGACGCTCGAGGTGCGGGTCAGCAACACCGCCGCGCAGGGGCTGTACCGGCGCTTCGGCTTCACCATCAGCGGCACTCGCCCGCGCTACTACACCGATGACGGCGAAGACGCGTACGTGATGACCACGCCGGACCTGGTGCGCCCGGTGATGCAGTCGCTCATCGCTGACGAGCGACGCGCCCAGGAGGACGGCTGAGTGGCGTCGCGGATCCTGGCCATCGAGACGAGCTGCGACGAGACGGGCGTGGCGGTGATCGAGGGCGGGCGGCGGATCATCAGCAACCAGGTCGCCACCCAGATCGCCATCCACGCCCAGACCGGCGGCATCGTGCCCGAGGTGGCGGCCCGCCAGCAGCTGCGCTGGATGGTGCCGACGCTGCGTGCTGCCCTCGACGAGGCGGGCGGCTGGACGGCGCTCGATGCCATTGCGGTGACCTATGGCCCGGGGCTCATCGGCTCATTGCTGGTGGGCGTGAACGTGGCCCGCGCGCTGGCGGCAGCCACCGGGCTGCCGCTGGTCGGCGTCAACCACATTGAGGGCCACATCTACGCCAACTGGTTGACCGATGGTCCCGCCGGAGACCCGCTCCCCCCTGAGCCGCCCTTCCCGCTCGTCTGCCTGGTGGTGTCGGGCGGCCACACCCAGCTGGTGCTCATGGAGGACCACGGGCGGTATCGGCTCCTGGGCCAGACGGCCGACGACGCGGCCGGCGAAGCGTTCGACAAGGTCGGCCGGCTGCTGGGCCTGCCGTACCCGGGCGGGCCTGCCATCTCGGCCGCAGCCGAGGGGGCCGATCCGGCGCTGCGCTTTCCGCGCGCCCGGACCGACGGTCGCTACGACTTCAGCTTCTCCGGCCTCAAGACCGCGGTCCTGCGCGAGGTGGAGGGCTACCGCCAGCGCGGTGAGCCGGTCCCCGTCGACGGGCTGGCCGCCGCGTTCGAGGAGGCGGTGGTCGATGCCCTGGCACGCAAGACCGTCGCCGCGGCCACGGATCACGGTGCCGCGGCGGTGGCGCTCGGCGGCGGCGTGGCGGCCAATCGGGCGTTGCGGGCCGAGCTGCGAGACCGGCTGTCGGGGCACGGCCTGCCGCTGCTCGTCCCGCCGCCGGCGTGGTGCACCGACAACGGCGCGATGATCGGCGCCGCCGCCGCCCACCACCTCGCCGCCGGCGACCTCGCGCCGGCCACCCTGGAGGCGATCCCGAACCTGGCGCTGCCCTGGCTGCCGGCATGAGCGACCCGCTCGCCCCCGAGCGGCTGGCACCGCCGACCCCCGGCCAGCTGCGCCGGCTGATGGGCGCCGAGCACCTTCGCCCACGGCGCGCGCTGAGCCAGAACTTCCTGACCGATCCGGCAGCGCTCGACGCGATCGTCGATGCCGCCGAGCTGCAGCCGGGCGACCGGGTGGTCGAGATCGGCCCCGGGCTCGGGGTGCTGACCCGGCGGCTGCTGGCGGCCGGCGCGTCGGTGCTGGCGCTGGAGCTCGACCACCGGCTGGCCGAGTGGCTGCGGCGCGAGCTGGCCGACGTGCGGGCCTTCGAGCTGGTGGAGGGGGACGTGCTCGACTTCGATCCGCAGCTGGCCTTTCCCGGCCAGCCATTCAAGGTGGTGGCCAACATCCCGTACCACATCACCAGCCCGCTGCTGCATGCCTTCCTGGAGGGCTCGCGCCCACCGGAGCTGATGGCCGTGCTGGTGCAGGCCGAGGTCGCCGACCGCGTGGCCGCAGCGCCCGGCCAGATGAGCTACCTGTCGGTCTTCGCCCAGAACGTGGCCACGGCCAGCGTCATGGCTCGCGTCCCGGCGGCGGCGTTCGAGCCGGCGCCCAAGGTCGATTCCGCCGTGCTCCGGCTGCGCCGCCGCCCGGTCCCCGTCGTGCCGGAGGGCGAGCGAGAGCCGTTCTACCGCCTCGTGCAGGCGGCCTTCCGGCAGCGTCGCAAGCAGCTGCACAACGCCCTGACCCGCGAGCTGCCGATCACGCGCGAGACGCTGGACGCGGCGCTCGCGGCCTGCGGCATCGCCCCTGATCGCCGCCCGCAGACGCTGAGCGTCGAGGAATGGGCCTGCCTCACCGCCGGCCTGGCAGCGCAGCTCGGGGCTGGGCCCTGATGCCGGATGGCGCGCTGCGCCTGGAGGCGCCCGCCAAGCTCAACCTGTCGCTGGCGGTGACCGGGCGCCGGGACGACGGGATGCACCTCCTGGTCAGCGACGTGGTCCTGCTGGACCTCGCCGATCGGCTGCTGCTCATGCCCGGCTGCTCCGGGTTGAGGCTGGACGGCGACGCCGAGGCCGTGCCACCCGGTGCGGACAACCTGGCGTGGCGCGGGCTGCTGGCGGGGATGGGCGGCGCCCCGGAGCTCGCGTGCCTGGCCCTCGAGAAGCGGGTGCCGGTCGCCGCGGGGCTGGGCGGCGGGTCCTCCGACGCGGCGGCGGCCTGGCGGTTGGGCCGCCGCTGGCAGGGCTACCCGGAGGAGGCCGATGCGGCCGGGCTGGCCGAGCTGGGGCGCGTTGGCGCCGACGTCCCGTTCTTCGCGGCCCGGCTGCCGGCGGCCCGAGTGACCGGCATCGGCGAAATCATCAATGCCAGCGCCCCACCGGTCTCGACCCCGTTCGTGGTGCTGGCGCATCCGCCCTTCGCGCTGTCCACGGCGGCGGTCTTCGCCGAGCTGCGGCCCGACGAGTGGTCGGGAGAGGACCGGTCCGCTGGCAATGACCTGCTGGCCGCCGCGCGACGCCTGCGGCCCGAGCTCGACGAGGTGTTCCGCCTCGTGGCAGGAGCGGGCGGGGAACCGCGCCTCACCGGCAGCGGGCCCACCGTCTTCACCCTGACCGATGATCCCGAACGGGCGGCGGCGGTCGCCGCCCGCCTGGTACGGGCCGGGCTGCGCGCCATGCAGACGCGAATTCGGACCGAACCGGCTACGATCGAGCCCGTGGCGCCGACCGGCGGCGACGCAGCACGTGACGAAGTGGAGGCGTGAGGGCAGCGTGCCCCAGCAGGTCGAGACAGGCGGCGCCCCAGCCGCCATCGGTCCGTACAGCCAGGGCATTCGAGCGGGCGGGCTGGTCTTTACCGCCGGCCAGCTCGGGCTGGATCCGGCCAACGGCAACCTGGTCGCCGGCGGCGTGGCCGAGCAGACGGACCGCGCACTGCGCAACCTGACCGCGGTCCTGGACGCGGGCGGCGTGTCGCTGGATCGGGTGGTCAAGACGACCGTCTTCCTGTCCGATATGGCCGACTTCGCCGCCATGAACGAGGTCTACGCCAGCCACTTCTCGGCGCCCTTCCCCGCACGGTCGACCTTCGCCGTGAAGGAGCTGCCCAAGGGCGCGCTGGTGGAGATCGAGGCGGTTGCCGTTGCGATGGATGGCGGCTGACGGATACCATCGGCCCCTTCCGTGACGTTGGAGCCACTACGCCCTTGGTAGCGACCGCGGCCATCGTCCTGGCCGCCGGCCAGGGGACCCGCATGCGATCGCGGATCCCCAAGGTCCTTCATCCGCTGGCCGGCCGGCCCATGATCGAGCACGTCCTCTCGTCGCTGGCAGCGGCCGGGATCGAGCATCCCGTGGTCGTCATCGGCTTCGGTGCCGACCAGCTCGAGGCGGCGCTGGCCGATCGGGTTCCGACGGTGCGCCAGGAGCCGCAGCTCGGCACTGCCGACGCCGTCCGGCGCGGCCTGGAACGTGTGCCGGCCGAGGCGCGCCACGTGCTCGTCACCATGGGCGACGTGCCGCTGCTGCCGCCGGACCTGTTCCAGCGCCTGCTGCGCGAGCAGGCAGAGGGTGAGGCGACGATCGCCCTGCTGTCTGCCACCCTGGATGATCCGCAGGGCTACGGACGCATCGTGCGCGGGGCCGATGGCGCCGCCCGCGCCATTGTCGAGGAGCGCGACGCCGATGACGCCATTCGCGCGGGCCGCGAGGTGAACGTCGGCACCTACTGCTTCGACGCCGCCTGGCTGCGCGCCAATGCGGGCAGCGTGCCCGCCTCCGCTTCGGGGGAGTACTACCTCACCGACCTCGTCGAGGTGGCCGCGGCGGGTGGCCGCCGGGTAGCGGTGGTCACCGCCCCGCGGGCCGAGCTGACGACCGGGATCAACGACCGCGCGCAGCTGGCCGCGGCGGATCGGCTGCTGCGCGACGCGATCATCGCCGAGCACCTGCGTAACGGCGTCACCATCGTGGACCCGGCCACGACGCACATCGATGCCGGCGTGGAGATCGGCCAGGACGCGCGGATCGAGCCGTTCACCATTCTCTCGGGCAGCACCGTCATCGCCCAGGATGCGGTCATCGGCCCGCGCTCCGAGGTGCGTGACTCGCGCATCGGCCCCCGCACCCGTGTCTGGTCGAGCGTGGTCGAGGGCTCGAGCGTGGCAGAGGACGTGCAGATCGGTCCGTTCAGCCATGTGCGACCCGGATGCCAGATCGGCCCGCGCTGCCGGATCGGCAACTACGCCGAGCTCAAGAACACGACGCTCGGCGCGGGCACCCAGCAGCACCATTTCAGCTATCTGGGCGATGCCGACGTGGGCGAGGACGTGAACATCGGCGCCGGGGCGATCACGGCCAATTTCGACGGCGAGCGCAAGCAGCGGACGACCATCGGCCGCAGCGCCTTCATCGGCGTCGACACCATGCTGCGTGCGCCGGTGACCATCGGCGAGGGAGCGCGGACCGGTGCCGGGGCGGTGGTGACCCGCGACGTGGCGCCGGGCACGACGGTGGTTGGCATGCCGGCGCGGCCCATCGAGGCGCGACGGCGTCGGGCCGAACTGGCCGCCGAGCGGAACCCGCAGCAGGGAGGCGGAACACCCCCTCCAGATGCCTGAACCCGGCGCCGGTGGCAGTGCCACCGGCAACCCCTTCCTCGACCTCCTGATCGTCGCGCTCCTGATCGTGGTCAGCGGCTTCTTTGCGGCCTCCGAGCTGGCGCTGATCACCGTCAAGCGGCATCGGCTGACGCAGCTGGCCGGCGAGGGCAACCGTGCCGCCGCAACGGCCGAGCGGCTGGTGGAGGATCCCTCGCGCTTCCTGGCCACCATCCAGGTGGCGTTGACGTTCCTCGGCTTCCTGGCTTCGGCCGTCGGCGCGGTCTCGTTCTCGGGGTCCATCGGCGACCTGATCGCGCTCATCCCCGTGGGGCCGATCCAGGATGCGGCGCCGACCATCGCCTTCCTGCTGACGACCCTGCTGATCGCCTTGGTCACGATCGTGGTCGGCGAGCTGGCGCCGAAGACGCTGGCGCTGTCGTTCACCGAGCGCTTCGCCCTGTTCGTCGCCCGGCCGATCGCGTTCATGGAGCGGGTGCTCAGCCCGTTCGTGTGGCTGGTGACGCTCGTCTCGGGTTTGCTGGTCCGCGCGCTCGGCGGCCGGGAGAAGCCGCAGGCCGGCTACCTCTCCACCGAGGAGCTGAAGCTGCTGGTCGAGACCGGCAGCGAGCAGGGCGGGATCGAAGAGGACGAGAAGGAGATGATCCACGGGGTCATCGAGCTCGGCGAACGCCGGGTCCACGAGGTCATGGTGCCGCGCATCGGCATCCGCGCGGTCGACGTCAACGACCCGATGGACGAGGTGCTGGACCTCATCATCCGGGCCGGGCATTCGCGCGTGCCGGTCTATGAGGAGAGCCTGGACAACATCGTCGGCATCCTCTACGCCAAGGATCTGCTGCCCTACCTCAAGCGGAACGGGACGAAGGCGCCGGAGATCGACGTTCGCAAGCTCGTCCGGCCGCCGGTGTACGTCCCCGAGAGCAAGGCCGTGGATGAGCTGCTGCACGAGATGCAGGTCACCAAGCGCCACATCGCCATCGTCGTCGACGAGTACGGCGGCACGGCCGGGCTCATCACGCTGGAGGACGTGGTCGAGGAGATCGTGGGCGAGATCCAGGACGAGTACGACCGCGAGGAGTCGCTGGTCGAGCCGCTGTCCAACGACGGCGAGCTGAGCTACCGGCTCGACGGCCGGGTCAGCATGGACGACCTGCGCGACCTGTTCGGGCTGCCGGACGAGGAGGAGGAGGACGAGGACGCGTACGACACGCTCGGCGGCTTCATCGTCCACCGCGTGGGCCGCATCCCGCTGCCCGGCGCCACGGTCAAGTTCCGCGACGTGACCCTCACCGTGGATGCCGCCGAGCCCAGGCGGGTGGCGAAGGTCATCGCAAGCCGGCCGAATTCCGACAACGAAGCCCAGAACGCGAACGAATCGGACGAGACGGGCTAGTCGCCCGTTCCGCGGTTGCGGCGCCAGCTCAGGCGGTGATCACCGAGTCGACGACCGACTGCAGCTCTGCCCGGCGCTCGGATGGGACCGGCAGGGCGAAGAGCTCTTCCAGCGCGATGTCGCGCCAGCGGCGCGCCTCGGTCTCGGCGACCTGCCGGGCGCCGCAGCGCTCCAGGATGCCGAGCACCTCGTCGACCTCGAGCTGCGGCATCGGCCCGGAGGCATCGGCGCCGTAGATCTCGCGCAGTCGGGTGGCGTCGGGCTCGGCGGCATGCTGCAGCGCCCAGACCAGCGGCAGCGTCTTCTTGCGCTTCCGGATGTCGCCGGCCTCCGGCTTGCCCGACTCGGCCGAGGTCCAGAAGGAGCCCTTGACGTCATCGGCGATCTGGAAGGCCAGGCCGAGGTCGTAGCCGAACTGCTTGAACTGTGCGATCACGGCGGGGTCGTCCACGGCCAGGATCGCGCCCGCCTCGAGCGAGGCGCTGATCAGGGCGGCGGTCTTGCGGCCGATCATCTCCATGTACTCGTCCACGGTGACGTCGGTCCGGCGCTCGAAGCTGATGTCCAGGAATTGCCCCTCGCACAGCGCCAGGCACGTCTCGTCGTAGCGCCGCATCAGCTCCAGCATGCGGTGCTCGCTGATCCGCCCCGAGTCCAGCCCGCGGTACAGGGCCAGCCGCGACAGGGCGAACAGCGCGTCGCCGGCGTTGATGGCCAGCGGCACGCCCCAGATCGCCCACAGGGTGGGCCGATGCCGCCGCTCCGCGTCGGCGTCCTCGATGTCGTCGTGGACAAGGCTGAAGTTGTGGCCGAGCTCCACCGCGGCGGCCCCGGGCAGGGCCGATTCGTGCTCGCCGGTCAGTGCCTCGTAGGCGAGCAGGCCGAGCAGGGGACGCATGCGCTTGCCGCGCGGCCCGTCCGGCTGGTCGAGGCCGAGGTGGTAGGCGAGCATCTCGTACAGCGGCCGGGCCGGGCCCTCGTGCCCGTCCAGCACCGCTCGCATCTCGTCCTCGATCTGGACCAGGAGGTCGTTAAACTCGGTCCTGATGTCCAGCAGCTTGGTCGCTTCGGCGGCCTGCTCCAGGCTCTTGCTGCTCTCCACGCCCGAAGCGTACCCGAGCGGGCTCCGCGCGTGAGCCGCGCCCGCCTCTACAAGACCGAGGCCATCGTCCTGCGCAGCATGGACCTGGGCGAGGCCGATCGCGTCCTGACCGTCCTCACCCCGCGACTCGGCAAGCTGCGGGTCATCGCCAAGGGCATCCGGCGGCCGCGCTCGCGGCTGGGTGGCGGCCTCGAGCCGTTCAGCGACGTGCACCTGGTGCTGGCCATCGGCCGCACCTTCGATGTCGTGACCCAGGTCGCCCTGGAGGACCCGCATCTGGGCCTGCGCAACGACCTGCATTCCACGGCTGCGGCCTGGTACCTGGTCGAGCTGGCGGATCGCTTCTGCGAGGGATCGGCCGACTCGCACGACGCCTTCGTGCTGCTGGCCCAGGGCCTCGCCGCCCTCGACGCCGCGCCGGAAGAGGTCTCCCGCGAGATCATCGCGCGCTGGTTCGAACTCCACCTGCTCGACGCCATGGGCTTCCGGCCGGAGCTCGGCCGCTGCCTGGAGTGTGGCGCCGAGATCGGTCCGGCGGGCAACGGGTTCTCGGCGGTCGCCGGCGGCGTGCTCGGCCCGGAATGCCTGCATGGAGCGCTGAATGTGCGGCCAATCGAGGCGGACGCCCTCAAAGTGCTGCGCCATCTCCAGCGCACCGGCCTGGGCGACGTGCTGCGCCTGCGCCTGCCGGCCGGCACCGCGCGCGAGGTGGAGCGCCTGCTGCACGCCACCGTTTCGGCCGTCCTCGAGCGCGAGCTGCGCAGCCGCGACTTCTTCGAGGAGGTGGCCGCGCGCCAGGCGACGGTTGCGCTCCCGATTGATGCCCACGCCGCCCCGGCGGCCGAGGCCGTCACCCCGTCGTGAGCGGGCGCCTCGGCGCGCTGGCCGCAGCCATGTCCGCCGAGGTCCAGCGTCGGTCGCTGCGTGCCTTCCTGGTCGCCCTCGGCGCGGGCCTGCTGGCCGTCTTCGGCCTGGGTGCCTCGATCCTGCCCGATGCGTTCACCACGAACCTGCTGCTCGCCTACGGCCTCTTCGTGGCCGTCTTCGGCATCGCGCTGGCGTTGTCCCTGGTCCAGGCATTCAGCGGCCCGTTCGGTGACGCGCTGGCCGTGGCCGGTTGGGCGCGGCTGGACGCCGAGGAACGCCGCAAGGCCGCCGGTGGCGGCCGCATCCCACGTTCGGCGGCCGAGGCCGGCGCATGGCTGGCCGCCCACGCCGACGGGCCGACGCTGCCGGCGCATCGCTTCTCGGCCCAGATCCTCGCCGGCGAGCTGACGGCCGCGCGCGAGACGCTGGCCACGTATCCATCGACCACGCCGCTCGAGCGCTTCGAGATCGCGGACGATGGGTGGTTCCTGGACTTCCTGGAGGGACGGGTCGCCGAGCTCGCTCCGCTGGATGCGGCAGGCCGCGAGCTGCCCACCGAGCAGGAGCGGACGTTTGCCGCGGTGGCCATCGCCACGCTGCGGTCGCACGCGGCCGCGGTGGCGGGCGCCGACTGGATCGCGCCGCTGGCGGCCGAGCGCCCCCGGCTCGCCGGGCTCGCAGACGGCATCGTCGGTGCGCGCTACGTCGTCGCCAGCTGGAGCCTGACGATGGCACTGACCAGCCTGATGGTCGGGTTCGCCCTGCTGGTCGGCCGTGCCACCGGGGTCTGGGGGCTCGGCTAGGCTAGACTCGATGAACGGGTCCGTGGTCAGGCGGATCCATCGGGCCCAACATCTGCTGCATCCGAGGAGCAACCGTCAGCCGTGCCTGCCCCGAACATGGAGACCATGGTCTCGCTCGCCAAGCGACGTGGCTTCGTCTTCCCGTCCAGCGAGATCTACGGCGGCATGGGCGGCTTCTGGGACTACGGTCCGCTGGGCGTGGAGCTCAAGAACAACATCAAGGCCGCCTGGTGGCGCGCGATGGTCCAGACCCGCGACGACGTGGTGGGGCTCGATGCGGCGATCGTGATGAACCCGCGGGTGTGGGAGGTATCGGGCCATGTCAGCGGCTTCAGCGACCCCATGGTCGACTGCCGCAACTGCAAGCTCCGCTTCCGGGCCGATGACCTGAAGGGGCCGCCATCCGAGATCGCCTGCCCGAACTGCGGCCAGCGCGGAACGCTCACCGAGGCGCGCCAGTTCAACCTGATGTTCAAGACCCATGTCGGGCCGGTGGAGGAGAGCGCCAGCGTCGCGTACCTGCGCCCGGAGACGGCGCAGGGCATCTTCGTGAACTTCGACAACGTGGCCACGACCACGCGCAAGAAGCTGCCGTTCGGCATCGCGCAGATCGGCAAGAGCTTCCGCAACGAGATCACGCCGGGTAACTTCATCTTCCGTGACCGAGAGCTCGAGCAGATGGAGATGGAGTATTTCGTCCATCCCTCGCAGGAGGAGCAGTGGTTCGCGTACTGGGTGCAGGAGCGCCTGCGCTGGTGGATCGATGCGCTCGGCGTCGGCGCCGACCGGCTCCGCCTGCGCCCGCACGAGGCCGATGAGCTGAGCCACTACTCGAAGCAGACCACCGACATCGAGTACGCCTTCCCGATGGGCTGGTCCGAGCTCGAGGGCGTGGCCGACCGGACCGATTACGACCTGCGCGCCCATGCCGCCGGATCAGGCAAGAGCCTTGCGATCTTCGACGAGGCATCAGGCGAGCACGTGGTGCCGTACGTCATCGAGCCGGCCATGGGCGTCGACCGGGCCGTGCTGACCGTGCTGCTGGATGCCTACGAGGAGGAGCAGCTGGCCAAGGAGAAGCGCGTCGTGCTGCACATGCGCCCGCACCTCGCCCCGGTGAAGGCCGCGGTCCTGCCGCTGCTGCGCAACCGGCCGGAGCTGGTCGAGCGGGCGCGCGCGCTCACGGCCGACCTGAAGCGCCGCATGGCGGCCACTTATGACGACACGGCCTCGATCGGCAAGCTCTATAGGCGCCAGGACGAGATCGGCACCCCGTTCTGCGTCACGGTCGACGTCGACTCGCTGGAGGACGGGGCCGCCACCATCCGCGAGCGCGACTCGATGACCCAGGAACGGGTGGCGCTCGGACAGATCCCTGACCGGCTGGCATCGCTGCTCGACGGGTCCGCGAGCTGGGCCGGGACGCCGCGTGAGCCGGCGGACGACGGTGGGGCAGGCTAGGCGGAGCCGATGACCACGCCCGCCACGCCACTGGCCGCCGCCCGTGCCGCGTTCGAGCGCGGCGACCACGAGACGGTCGTGCGGCTGGTGACCGCGCTGCTCGATGCGCGGCCGGGCGACGACGCCGCTCACGAGCTGCGTGCGCGATCCGAGCTGGCGCTGGGGCGGACCGCCGAGGCCGAGCGGGACGCCGAGGACGCCGTGCGGCTGGATCCCGACGAGATCCGGTACCGCGAGCTGCTGGCGCAGGTGCTGGCCGCCGCCGGCGCGCACCACGACGCGGCAACCGAGTACCGCCGCCTGGCGCGCAACGATCCGCGCCAGCGCGATTGGGCGCTGGCCGAGGCGGGGGAGCGGCTCAACGCCGCCGAGGGCGATGAGGCGGTGGACGCCGCGCGGCGCGCCGTTCGCCTCGACCGAGGCGATGCGTCAGCGCAGCTGGCGCTGGCGACGGCGCTGGTCCGCACCGGCGATGCCGCCGGCGCCATGGCGGCCGCCGCTGCCGCGCAGCAGTTGGCCCCCGGCGACCTGCACGTCCGCGAGACCGCCGCGGACGCCCGCTGGCTGGCCGGCGATTCCGGCGGTGCCTTCCTTGAATTCAGTGAGCTCGCGAAGCGGCTGTCGGGCAGTGCACGGGACCGGGTGGTCGAGAAGGCCCGGCGCCTCTACCGCTCGCGTGCCGGTTCAGGGGGCCGGCTGGTCGCCGGCTGGCCGTGGCTCTTCCGGCTGGCGCTGCGCAACGGGTGGCTGCACATCAGGTGAGCGGCCGCTTGCCGTCCCTCTCCTCCGGCGCCGCCTCCGCCACCGCCGGCGAGCTGCGCGAACGGCTGGCCGCGGCGCTGCATGCCGCCATGCACCGGCCGGACGCAGACGCGATCGCGCTGACCGCCGACCGCACCAAGGCGATGGCGGTGGCGCTCGCCGGTCTGCCCGACGAGGCGCAGGTCCAGCTCGCAGGGCTGGAGCTGACCGTCCGCGACGCGGCGGTGGTGCTCGGCTTCCATCCGGAGCACGTGCGCCGCCTCATCCGCTCGGCCCGGCTGCGGGCACGCCGCGTGGGCGGCGACTACCGCATCGGCCTCGACGACCTGTGGCCGCTGCTGGAGGCCCGCTACCGTGAGCCCGGCCGTCGGCGCCTGGGCGCCCGCCGGTGAGCGACCTCCTGGTCGTGCCATCGGCCGCGCTGGACGCCGGCGAATGGGACGAGCTCACGGCGCTGTGCATCGCCGCCTTCGACGAGCCGTGGGACGGCTACTGGGAGTCCATCGGCCCCGGGCTGCACGTCATCGCGCGCGATGCGTCCGGCCGGATCGAGGCGCACGCCGCGATCGTGGATCGCCTTCTCTACCCCGGCGAGCTGGTCGTCCCCGCCGCATACGTGGAGGCGGTGGCCGTCCTGCCCGACCGGCAGCGCGGCGGACTGGGCACCGCGGTGATGCAGCGCATCGACGCCATGATCGACGAGCGCTACCCGCTCGGCGCCCTCGGCACCGGCTCCCAGCCGTTCTACGCCCGGCTCGGCTGGGAGATCTGGCGCGGCCCGACCTGGATCCGCAGCCGCGACGGCAGTCGCGAGCGTTCCGCGGACGAGGACGGCGGGATCATGGTGCGCCGCACGCCCTCGACTCCGGCCGAGCTGGACCTCGACGCCCCGATCGCGGTCGACTGGCGGCCCGGCGAGGTGTGGTGACCGGTTCGAACGGCCACATCGGTACAATCTGACCTTCCCCAGCCGCTGATCACGGAGGCCCTTCCGTCGCATGGCCAGCACCACCGCCCGCAAGCGCTCCGCCAAGTCCGCCGCCGGCAACGGCAAGTCCCGCAAGCTGATCTACACCTTCCCCGAGGGCAACGCGAGCATGCGCAGCCTGCTCGGTGGCAAGGGTGCCGGGCTGGCCGAGATGACGAATGCCGGGCTGCCGGTGCCGCCGGGCTTCACCATCACCACCGAGGCCTGCAACGCGTACTACGCCGCCGGCAAGGAGCTGCCGCCGGGACTGTGGGACGGCGTGCTCGCGCACATGCACGCGCTGGAGCAGGAGACCGGCAAGGGCTTCGGCGACCCGGCCAACCCGCTGTTGGTCAGCGTCCGCTCGGGTGCCGCCTTCAGCATGCCGGGCATGATGGACACCGTCCTCAACCTGGGCCTGAACGAAAACACCGTCGACGGCCTGATCAAGCTCACCGATAACGAGCGCTTCGGCTACGACGCGTGGCGGCGCTTCGTCGCCATGTTCGGCCGGATCGTGCTCGACATCCCGGCCACGGAGTTCGACGAGCCCTTCGACGCGCTGAAGGAAGGGCGCGGCGTCAAGCAGGACACCGATCTCACCGCCGAGGACCTCAAAGCGATTGCCGACCGATACCGCGAGATCGTGCGCGAGAAGACCGGCGAGCCGTT
The DNA here is from genome assembly GCA_035701185.1 of Candidatus Limnocylindria bacterium. Classification (GTDB taxonomy): domain Bacteria; phylum Chloroflexota; class Limnocylindria; order QHBO01; family QHBO01; genus DASSCW01. The sequence goes on along the minus strand of DASSNX010000087.1, from coordinate 4,188 downwards.
CCCCAACGACCCGTATCGGCAGCTGGAGCTGTCCGTGCGGGCGGTGTTCGACAGCTGGTTTGGCAAGCGGGCGCACGACTACCGCGAGTTCAACAAGATTCCGCACGACCTCGGCACGGCCGTGAACGTGGTGACCATGGTCTTCGGCAACATGGGCCCCGACTCGGGCACCGGCGTGGCCTTCACCCGCGACCCGAACACCGGGGAGAAGGTTCTCTTCGGCGAGTACCTGACCAACGCCCAGGGCGAGGACGTGGTGGCGGGCGTGCGCACGCCCGAGAAGATCAGCCAGATGCGCGATGAGCTGCCGGAGGTATACGCCCAGTTCGAGGAGATCGCGCAGCGGCTGGAGCGCCACTACCGCGACGTGCAGGACCTCGAGTTCACCATCGAGCGCGGCAAGCTGTACATGCTCCAGACCCGTTCCGCCAAGCGGACCGCGCCCGCGGCGGTGAAGATCGCGGTCGACATGGCCAACGAGGGGATCCTCTCCCACGAAGAGGCCGTGCAGCGGGTCGATCCACACCAGATCGTGCAGCTGCTGCTGCCGCGCTTCGACGAGGCGGCCAAGGCGAAGGCCGGCGACCGCTTCCTGGCCAAGGGCCTGAACGCCTCGCCGGGCGCCGCCACCGGCAAGGCCATCTTCGACCCGGACCGTGCGGTGGAGGCCAAGGCCGCCGGCGAGCCAGTGATCCTGGTCCGCATCGAGACGAGCCCCGACGACGTCCACGGCATGCTGGCGGCCCTGGGCGTGCTGACCGCCCGCGGCGGCGCCACCTCGCATGCCGCCGTGGTGGCGCGCTCGATGGGCCTGCCCTGCGTGGCCGGCGCGGAGACGCTCCGCATCGACTACGCCAGGCGCCAGATGCGCGCCGGCGAGACGACGGTGAACGAGGGCGACATGATCAGCATCGACGGCACCACTGGCGAGATCTACGCCGGTGAGCTGCCGACCATAGAGGCCCGCTTCGAGGACGAGCACGACCTGGCCACCCTGCTGTCGTGGGCCGATGAGATCCGCCGCCTGCAGGTCTGGGCCAACGCGGACTATCCGCGCGACGCGGAGCGGGCTCGCGCCTTCGGCGCGCAGGGGATCGGCCTCTGCCGCACCGAGCACATGTTCTTCGAGGAGGAGCGGCTGCCCACGGTGCAGCGCATGATCCTCAACGCCACGCGCGCCACCGAGGCCAAGCATCGGCGCGATGCGGGTGGCGAGCTGTCGGCCGACGACCGGGAGGCGATCAGCACGTTCGACTCGGCGCTGGCAGAGCTCGAAGGGCTGCAGACCGATGACTTCGCGGGGCTCTTCCGGGCCATGGATGGCCTGCCGGTGGTCATCCGCCTCATCGACCCGCCACTGCACGAGTTCCTGCCGTCGCACGACGAGCTGCTGGAGAAGGTGACCCGGCTGCGCACCCTGCTGGAGGCACCATCGGGCCAGACCGATGCCGTCGCCGACCGGGCGACGCCTGCCCTGGAGAAGGGCCTGACGCGGATCTTCGGTGAGAAGGACGCGGCGCGGGCCATGAAGCTCATCGGCCGCGAGGGGAAGGCGTCAGCCGCCGGAGCCGATGGCGACCGTGGCGCGATGGAGGCCGAGCTGGCGAAGGCCGAGGAGCTGCTGGCCGCGGTCGAGCAGATGCGCGAGGTGAACCCGATGCTCGGCATGCGCGGCGTGCGGCTGGGCATCCTGATCCCGGACATCGTCCGGATGCAGACCAGAGCCATCCTGGCCGGCGCGGCGCGGGTTGCGGCGGAGGGCCGCACGCCGCTGCCCGAGATCATGATCCCGCTGGTCGGCCACGTGAACGAGCTGGCCGAGACGCGGCGTGTCCTGGAGGCCGAGGTGGCGAAGGTGGTCGAGGCCTCCGGTCAGCAGGTCAACTACAAGTTCGGCACGATGATCGAGGTGCCCCGCGGCGCGCTGACTGCCGGCGAGATCGCAGAGCATGCCGAGTTCTTCAGCTTCGGCACCAACGACCTGACCCAGATGACGTTCGGCTTCAGCCGGGACGACGCCGAGGGCAAGTTCTTGCTCCAGTACGTCGACCGCAAGATCCTGCCGGAGAACCCGTTCCAGGTCCTGGACCGCGATGGCGTGGGGCAGCTGGTGCGCCTTGCCACCGAGCGTGGCCGGGCGGCACGCAAGAACCTGAAGGTCGGCATCTGCGGCGAGCACGGTGGCGATCCGTCGAGCATCGCCTTCTGCCACGAGGTCGGGTTGGACTACGTCTCCTGCTCGCCGTTCCGGGTGCCGGTGGCGCGACTGGCCGCGGCGCAGGCGGCGATCGCCGCCACCGAAACCCGCGACAAGTAGCTAATCACCGGCCCGGTTGGGCACCCCCTCGCTAGAGGGAAGGCGTCGCCGTGGGGGTGTCCGTCGGTGTCGGCGCTTCAGTGGGCGTCGACGACGATGGGCTGGGGCTCGGTGTCGGGGTATGCGGCTTCGGGCTGGCAGTCGGATGTGGCGTCGCGGTTGGCCGTGGCGTAGGTCCCGGGGTGCGCGCGCTGACGGGCGGCACGGTGGCGTTGGGCGTGCCGACGACCGTTTCGCCGGGCGACGCGACCGCGGAGCGCGACGGCCGGGACCGGACCGTCGAGGTCGCCGCCGACGTCGCCTGTGGCTCGCCGGTGTTGCCGAGCACCGCCTGGGTCGGCGCCGTGGATCCGACCGTGCCCTGATCGCCCAGTGAAGGCGGCCGCCAGCCCGTCGCCGCCACCGCAACCACCGCCGCGGCGGACACGGTCACCGCGCCGCCCGCCGCCAACGCCACCCTGCGCCCGGCCCGTGCTGGCGCGACCTCCGCCCGGGCCAGCCGAGGCGGGAGGCCGGCACGGTCGAGCTCGATCGCGGTCAGCATGTCGAAGGCGGCGATCCGTCGCCGGCATTCGTGGCAGACCAGCGCGTGGACCATGACGTCGCGCGGCAGCGCTTCGCCTGCTCCGTCGATCAGCCAGTCCTCGATGCGCCGATGTGGGTCACGCGCCCCGGCCACGCTGCCTCGGCGACGACGGATGGCCCCGCTCACGGCCGATCCTGGGCGTGTGACCTGCCGACCGCCCAGGCGGCCTCGCGTTCCACCCGCTGCCACAGCTCGCCCGCCGGCAGCGCCGGGACCGAGACGGCGTCCAGGCTCCGTCCGGCCGCGGCGAGGTAGTGAAGCCGCGCGGTGCGCAGCAGCTGCCGGGTGGTCCCCAGCTTGCGATCGAGGACCGTGGCAACGTCGGCAAGATCCAAGCGCTCGATGGCACCGGCGATGAGCGCGGCGCGCTCCTCGAATGCAAGCCGACCCAGCGCGTCGATTGCCGCCGGCGCGACCGAGAGCTCGCCCAGTGCCAGGTCACGAGCCTCCACCGGCATCGGATGTGGATGGCCGGATCGCCGCAGCTCGCGCACCAGGCGCGCGCGCAGCCAGGCCGCCGCCCGTTCGGGATGGCGAAGCTCATCGGCCCGTGCGGTGCCTGCGGCCAGCGCCCGGCTCGCGGCCGCGCCGGCCAGGCCCCGATCGCCGAGTGCGAGCAGCAGTGCGAAGCCGTGCAGCCGTGGCCCGTGCACGTCCCGGAAGGCGGCACGCAGGAGATCGGCGGCACGAGGGTCGCGAGAAGCGGGCAAGAGCGTGGCGGACATGTCTCGAGCGGTGCGGTCTGGAACGCGGAGGACGGGTGGAGTGTACCGACCGCGTCCAGCGGGGCTACAAGGCGGACTCGTCCCCGAAGGGCAGCAGGCAGCCCGGATCCAGGAGATCGATGAATCCGTCGCCGTCGTTGTCGATGCCGTCAGAGCAGTTCGCGGCCAGCGTCGGCTCGGGGGTGGGCGGCGGCGGTGGTGGCGTCGGCTCCGGCGTCGGCGGTGGCGGTGGTGGTGGCGTGGGTGGTGGCGGAGTCGGAGGCGGCGGAGTCGGCGGTGGCGGGGTGGGTGGCGGCGGCGTTGGCGGCTGCGTGGCAGGCGGCGACGGCGGAGTCGGCGCGGTGGAGGCTGACGGCGCGCTGGAACCGGATGGCGTGCCCGGTGGCGGCGTCACGCCCGGTGGCGGGGTCGGCAGCAGGGGACCCAACGTGGGCGGCACTGGCACCCCGGGCGGGAAGCCCTGCCCGGGCGCGACCTGCTGCTCATCCGTGGGCGATGGACCATCGCTCTCGCTGGCGACACCGTCGGATGGTGACGGCGACCCGAACAGCGACGGTATG
>DASSNX010000086.1:0-8136 GCA_035701185.1 Candidatus Limnocylindria bacterium | reverse complement strand
ACGCGCAGCTGGCCCGCATCCTCCACGTCGACGAGTGGGAGCGCTGGGAGCCGCTGCTGCACGACGGAGTGGTGATCGCGGTGCCGCACCTGGGCAATTTCGAGCCATACGGCCACTTCATCGCCGCCGCCGGGCTGCGCGGCGTGGCGCCGGTCGAGGAGACGGAGCCGCGGGAGCTGTTCGAGTTCCTGATGGCGCGGCGGGCGAGCGGGCAGGGCGTCGAGATCGTGCCTTTGCGGCGCGCGTTTCGACCGATGCTGGCCGCCCTGCGCCGCAACGACTTCGTGGCACTGGTGGCTGACCGCGACCTGTCGGGCGACGGCGTGCCGGTGACGATGTTCGGGCATGCCACCACCCTGCCCGCCGGCCCGGCCACACTCGCCCTGCGCACCGGCAAGCCGCTGCTCATGGCCCGCGTCCGGCGCACCGCCCCGGAGCGCTTCAGCGTGCGCGCCGAGCTGGTCGAGGCGCCGCGCAGCGGCCACGCCGACGAGGACGTGGCCGCGCTGACCACCGCCCTGGCGGCGAGCTTCGAGCGGGCCATCGGCGAGGCGCCCGAGCAGTGGTGGGCTGCGTTCCAGCCCTTCTGGACGGACCAGCGGGAACGCGTTGCTGAGGCGTCGCCGTCGGAGCCCGACGCATGACCCGCAACGGCAGCGAGCGCGGCAAGGCGGACATGCACCTGCACACGCTCTACTCGGACGGGGTCCATGGCGTCGCGGCGCTGCTGGACCACGTGGAGCGGCACACGGACCTCGACCTCATCGCCATCACCGACCACGAGCGGCTGGACGGCGCCCTCCGCGCCCGGGAGCTGCACGCCGCGGGCGACTACTCCTTCGAGCTGGTGGTGGGCGAGGAAATCACCACCCGGCGCGGCCACGTGCTGGCGCTGTTCCTGGAGGAGCGGATTCCGGCCCTGCGGCCGCTGGCCGAGACGCTGGAGCGGATCCACGACCAGGGTGGCCTGGCCATCGCCGCGCACCCGATGGCGCCGCTGACCCCGAGCCTCGGCCGCCGCAGTCTCCTCGCCCTCCATGCCGACCCTGACGAGCGGCACCACCTCGACGCGGTGGAGGTCATGAACCCCAGCGCCGCGGGACGAGCCCGGCGCCACGGGCGGCGGGAGCTGAACGAGCAGGTGCTGCAGCTGGCAGGCGTCGGCAACTCCGACGCGCACGTCCTGGAGCACGTCGGGACGGGGTGGACCTGGTTCCCCGGGACATCGGCCGCCGACTACCGGCGCGCGATCGCGGAGCGCAGCACCGAGGCCGCCGGCGAGCACTGGAGCAACTGGCACAACGTCACGGTCTACGGCCGGCAGTTGGTCGCCAAGGCCCGGCACCTGCGCCATACTCTCCGTCCCACAGGAGAGTGGCGATGACGCGAGCCAACGTCGCCGAGCAGCCTGGTGCCGCGAAGGTATCGGTCCAACCCGCCGCGCCTGCGCGCGGCCCGCTCAAGGTCGGCATCGTCAGCCCCTACGGCTATCCGCACCCCGGCGGGGTGAACGAGCACGTCCGCCACCAGTACGACGCCATGCGTGAGCTGGGTCACGACGTCTGGATCATCACCAGCAAGTACGGCAAGGAGCGGACGACCGAGGGCCACGTCATCCGCCTCGGTACCGGCTACGCCTTCCCGGCCAACGGCAGCATGGGCCGCGTCACCCTGTCCTGGCGCTTCAAGGAGCGGGCGCGTGAGCTGCTGGCGGAGCACAGATTCGACGTGCTGCACTTCCATGAGCCGCTGGTGCCGTTCCTCTCCCCCACCGTGCTCGACCAGTCGGACACCGTCAACGTGGCGACCTTCCACGCCTTTGGCGGCTTCTCGCCGTCGTACTGGGTCGGCAAGTACTTCGCGCATCGCCTGGTCGAGAAGCTGGACGGCCGGATCGCGGTCAGCGGCGCCGCGCGGCACTTCATCAGCACCTACTTCCCCGGCGACTACACGATCATTCCCAACGGGGTCGAGATCGACCGCTACGCCGATGCCGAGCCGTTCGAGGAGCTGCGCGACGGCACCATCAACATCCTCTTCGTCGGCCGCTTCGAGGAGCGCAAGGGCCTGATCCACCTGCTGAAGGCCTATCACCGATTGCGGAAGCGCCACGTCGACGCGCGGCTGCTGGTGGTCGGCACGGGGCCGAAGGCGAGGGAGTATCGGCGCTACGTCGGCCTGCGCCAGATCCGGGACGTGGAGTTTCTCGGCCGGGTCAGCGACGAGGACAAGGCCCGCTACTTCGCCAGCGCCGACATCTTCTGCGCGCCGGCCACCGGCCAAGAGAGCTTCGGGATCGTCCTGCTGGAGGCGATGGCCGCCGGGGTGCCGATCGTGGCCAGCGACATCCACGGCTACAAAAACGTCGTGCAGCGCGGCGTCCAGGGGCTGCTGGTCGAGCCGCGCAACCATCGCGCGCTGGCGGCCGCGCTCTACAGGCTGTCCACCGATCCCGACCTGCGCCACCGGATGGGCGAGGCGGGACGCGAACGGGCCCCGGAGTACAGCTGGGACCGCGTCACCGAGCGGATCGTCGACTTCTACCACGAGGTGCGGAAGCGCAAGCTGGCGACTCGCAGCTAGGGCCGGCACCTGCCGGCGAAATTTCGCCCTTTTGCCCGTGACTTTCCCTCTCGGGCGCGGTCTGGACGATATTTCGGTCTTCCTGGCGCGCGATGGAGCCTAATGGGCGCTTCTGCGCGCCCAGTACGCCGATGTTTCGGCTGAGCCCCGCCTAAACAGCCGCCAGCGCGGGTTTCAGCCGATATTTCGCCGATCCGGCCGCATCGGGCTAGTCGAAGAGCGGCCGCCGGTAGTTCGTGCCGCGGCTGTGGACCACGAAGCCGTTCGCCTCGTAGACGCTCAGCGCGCCGGTCGGGTTCTCCGCGTCCACGCCGAGCGCGGCGCTGGTCATCCCGTCGTCGCGCAGCGCACGCAGCGATTCGGCCACGAGTGCCCGGGCCAATCCGCGCCGGCGCCATGGGCGCCGGACGCTGACGCCGGCCAGCTCCCCGCGCCGCTCGCCCGACCCCTCGTTGAAGGCGGCCATGATGCGGTTCATCACCACCCCGGCGACCTGGTCGCCGTCCCAGGCGACCCGCCACAGATCGGGGCGGAAGTCGGGCGCCGCGAAGAAGAGGTCAAACCCCACGTCGCCTTCCGGCTGCGCGCCCCAGTGATCCCGGAACGCCTCCTGGTCGGCGGCCCAGATCGCGGCATGGTCCTCCGGCTGCACGGGCCGAATCTCCAGGCCGTCGGGCAGGGGGAGGTCCGCGATGTCGTCGAGGTTCGGACGCACCATCTCGAAGAACCAGCGCACCGCCGTGAAGCCCTCGGATTCCAGCAGCCGCACCCGGGGCACGGCCGTCTCGCGCGCTCCGCTCTCCAGGCGCCGCTCGCGGCTTGCACCGTTGGGCTCCAGAGCGGCCTCGCGGCGCCCCCGTTCCTGCTGATGCCGCACGTTGTGACGGAGCAGAGCACGCCCGATCCCCCGGTGCCGCCATTCCGGATGCACCTCGCCGCCCACGGTGTAGTCGCGGCCGCCGTCGTTGTCATCCACGGCCCGGGCCTGTGCATAGGCGACCACCTGCCCGTCGACCTCGCCGACCACGACATCGGTGGCCGGATCGAAGCCCCACGGGCTGGCGAACCAGCTCTCCCACTCTTCCACGGAATGGACCTCGTCGTCCTGGTCCACCGCGGCGGCGCGGGCATGCATCTCGGTCAGGCCCGCCAGGTCATCGGGCAGGCGCAGCCGGCGGAAGCGCAGGCCGGGGATGGCCGGCGCCTCGGCGGTCAGCTGCGCGAGCTCGGCATCGGCCTCGATCACGCACGCTCCTCCAGCGGCTTGCGGTACGCGGCCGAGCGGTGCTCGACCTCGAAGCCGGTCCCGGTGTAGAGGCCCAAAGCCCCGGTCGGGTTGTCGGCGTCGACGCCCAGCCCGGCGCTGGTCATGCCCCGCTCCCGCAGGGCCTGCAACGAGCGCAGGACGGCCGCACGGCCCACGCCGCGCCGGCGCCACGGCCGCCGCACGAAGACCGACTGCAGCCAGCCCCGCTTGCGGTTGAACGCGGCGTTCTCGACCGCGTTGATCTCGTTCACCACGCCACCGGCGATCTCGTCGCCGTCCCAGGCCACGACCAGCAGGTCGCGGTCGAACTTCGGGTCGTGCAGCCAGCGCTGGAAGCTCTCGTCCGAGCCGTCGAAGCCGCCCCAGTGATCGCGGAACGATTCCATGTCGGCGTCCCACATCTGCTTGAGCTGGTCCTCCCGGACCGGCCGGAACTCCAGCCCCTCGGGCAGCACCGGCTCGTCGATCTCGTCCAGCGACGGCCGGACCATGTCGAAGAAGTACCGCGCCTCCTCGAAGCCGAAGCGCCGCAGCAGCGCGATCTTCGCGGTCTCCGAGTTCATGGCCCAGGAGCCGAGCATGGGCCGCCGCTCGTCGGACGGGTAGGTCTGCCAGAGCCGATGGGCGTGCGCCTCCAGCTGCCCCTGCAGCCAGGAGCCGATGCCGCGTCGGCGCCAGGCCGGATCCACGATGGCGCCCATCCGGAACTCGCGCAGCCCGTCGGTGGTGTCGACCCACTCGCTGTCGGCGGTCGCCACCAGCTTGCCGTCGAGCTCCACCAGGAACAGGTCGCGCCCCGGGTCGAACTTGTCGTTCGACTGGGAGAACCAGGCCTCGAGCTCGGCCGTGTCCGTGCGCCAGGGCACGCCATCGGCCGCGTTGGCCCGATTCCAGAGCTCGACCATCGCCGATGCATCACCGGGCCGATACGCCCGCAGCGCCAGGTTGTCGATCGGCGGGGCGGTCGCGACCGCCCCTGCATCCGTCCTCAAGTGAGCACCTCCATCGGCTTCCGGTAGCCAGTCGACCGCACGTCGACCCGGAAACCGGCGTTCTCGTACAGGCGCAGCGCGCCATTCGGGTTGTCCGCGTCGACGCCCAGCGTCGCACTCGTCATGCCGCGCTCGCGCAGCAGCTGCAGGCTGCGACCCACCAGGGCCGATGCCAGCCCGCGCCCGCGCCACGGTCGCCGCACGTAGACGCTGTCCAGCAGGCCACGCCGGTGGCCCAGCTCCCGGTTCTGCTCGGCCAGGATCACGTTCCACACCGCGCCCGCGATCTCATCGCCATCCCAGGCGACCACGAACAGCGCGGGCTCGTAATCGGGGTCTTCCAGGAAACGCTCGAACAGCTCGTCGCTGGTGTCGAAGCCGCCCCAGTGGTCGCGGAAGGCCTCCCGGTCCGCCTCGAACACCTTGCGCAGCTGCTCGCGGCCGGCGACCGGCCGGATCTCGAGGCCCTCGGGCAGCGGCGGCACCTCGATGTCGTCGAGTGTCGGGCGCAGCATGTCGAAGAACCAGCGCACCGGCCGGTAGCCGTTCGCCTCCAGCAGCTTCACCGAGCCGACCCGCCGCTCCTGCGCATAAGCGCCGTAGACGCGCGGCGTCTCGACCTCGTGCTCGGCCGCCAGCTCGCGCAGGTGCGCCTCGTTGTGACGCAGGATGGCGGTGCCCACGCCCCGCCGTCGCCAGTCCGGGTGGACGTGGCCGCGGGTGCTGTACTCGCGCACGCCGTCGCTCGTATCGGCCCAGGTGGTGAATCCGTAGGCCACCGGCCGTCCGTCGGCCTCGGCCACGACCACGTCACGGGACGCGTCGAAGCTGGCCGATGGGTGCGACACCCAGTTGCGCATGCCCTCCAGGGTGGTCCGATCGTCGAAGCCGTCCACCGTGTTGGCGGCGCGGAAGATCTCGACGAAGGCGGCCAGGTCCGCCTCGCCGGCGAAGGGACGCAGGCTGACGCCGGCGGGCAACGTTGCCGCCGGAGCCGCCAATTCATCGGTCAGGGGAAGTGCCATGAGAGAACTCCGTGTGGATGTCGAATCCGTCATCAACCCACTCGCTTCAGCTTCCCGGTGCGCTTCGCGTAGCGCTCGGCGCGCCCGAACAGCCAGGTGCCGGCCGGGATGAGCACCACGCCCATCACCAGCAGCGGCCAGACGTCACGCAGCAGGTCGCCCACCCCGGCACCCTCGATCAGGCCGGCGCGGACGCCGTCCAGCACGTAGGTCGCCGGGGAGACGGCGCTGACGGCCTGCATCCAGCCGGGCAGGACGGAGACGTCGTAGTAGACGCCGCTGACCAGCAGCAGCACTGACTGGATGACGAACACCATCTGCGCCCCGCGCTCGACGTAGACCAGCGGCAGGATCGACGCCGCGATCCCGATGCCCGCGAAGCTGACCGTGCCCAGCAGGGTGAAGACCACTGCCGTCACGAAGTTCGCGCCGGACAGGTCCAGCTCGAAGAAGAGCGTCAGGACCAGCAGCACGAAGGTCGTGTGCACCAGGCCGAAGATCACCGCGTAGGCGGCCGCTCCCAGGAGCTGCGCGTAGCGCCGGACCGGGGCCATGAAGGTGTACTCCAGGGTCCCTTCCCAGCGCTCCCACTGGACCGCATCGGCGATGAACTCGAAGACGATCGACAGGTAGCTCCAGAAGATGGCGCCGATGACCAGGGTGAGCAGCAGCCGCTCGTTGCCCTCGCTGCGGCCGATGAGGCTCACGGCGAGCGCTCCGGCCACGGAGTACACGAGCCAGGCGACTTCCCAGCCCCAGTACCGCTTCGAAAGGTTGAAGTTCCGTTCCACGAAGGCGAACGACGCCTTCACTTCGCGGGTCATGAGTGCCATTGCTTACGTTGCTCCTGTCGACGGTGGGTTGGCCGGCCCAGCCCCTATCGGGACCGGGCCGGCCTGCGAGACGGATCCGCCGCCAGCGCGGTCCCGGCTCGGACCAGCTGACGACCGACCCAGCGCCGCATCGGGTGCGGCTTGGGATGCACGCCACGCGTCCCGTGGATCTCGCGGCGCATCTGCGCCACGCGAGCCTCGTGATGTGCGCGTACCTCCCTTGCGGTCGGATGGTTCATCCACACGGTGTTCTCACCTCCTTTCTTGTCACTTGCTGTCAGGTTCTCGGTCATTCGTCGTCGTCCTTCTCGCCTTCGTCCAGGTCCTCGTCGAGCGAGCGACCGGTGAAGCGCATGAAGGCGCTCTCCAGGGTTGGCTCCATGCCGTAGCGCGTGGCGACCATCGCCTTCAGCCCGGCCGGCGTGTCCTCCTCGACGATTCGCCCCTCGTTCAGGAGGGCGATCCGGTCGCAGAGCCGCTCGGCCTCGTCGAGGTCGTGGGTGGTCAGCACGATCGTTGCGTCGTGCGTGTCCCGCAGCTCCTCGATGAAGGTCTGCACATCCAGCTTCGACCGCGGGTCGAGGCCAGTCGTCGGCTCGTCCAGGAGCATCAGCACCGGGCTGGTCAGCAGGGCGCGCGCGATGGCGACCTTCTGCTGCATGCCCCGGCTCATCTGCTCCAGCGGACGGTTCAGCCGCTTCTCGCCGATGCCCAGCCGGGCGAGGATCCTGATCGCGTCCTGCTTCGCCTGGCGGGCGTTCAGCCCGTACAGGCGCGCGGCGTAGGTCAGGTTCTCGTGCGGGCTAAGCTTCTTGAAGAAGGCGGCGTCGACGCTCACGCGGTTGATCAGACGCTTCACCGCCATCTCGTCCCGCACGATGTCGTGGCCGAACACCTGCACCCGGCCCTCGTCCAGGGTGAGCAGCGTGCTCATCAGCCGGATGAGGGTCGACTTGCCCGAGCCGTTCGCGCCCAGCACGCCATAGATCTCGCCGCGGCGGATGGTCAGCGACACGTCGTCGACCGCCACCACCGGCTTCTTGCGGCGTCCCACCACGAACCGCTTGGTCAGGTGCTCGACGACGACCGCCGTGGGGGCTCCGTCCAACCGCGTCGCGGCAGGCTGAAGCGCCTGGTTGAGCCGATGGTCGGCAGCCAGCGCATCGGTCTTCGGTTGTTCTGCGACGCCGGTCATGTCTGGTTCTCCGTGTTGGGCCATGGACTACCCCGATGAAATGGAACGAGCCGCGGTCCCGGTCGGGTCCGCGGCTCTTGTCTCGATGCCCGTCGGGGCATCAAAAAACCGTGGACCTCATCTGGCCCACGGCTCGTGGCGTCTGATTGGCGGCCTTGCCGCCGTCTCGTCAGCTCGAGGCGGGCGCAGATCTCCCGTCGTCGGCGCCACTGGGTGGCGTGGTCAGACGGCACACGCGCGG
>DASSNX010000085.1:0-30537 GCA_035701185.1 Candidatus Limnocylindria bacterium | reverse complement strand
GGTCGCGGTACCACGCGGCGTCGATGGCGGTGTAGATCGCCCACTCGGCCGGCAGCTCCCGGTCCACCAGGATGGCCTCGTTGGGGCAGACCCGGGCGCACTGCCCGCATTCGATGCAGGCATCGGCGTCGATGTAGAACTTGCGGTCCGCGCCCGGCTCGGCGGTGATGCAGTCCACGGGGCAGACGTCCACGCAGGACTGATCGTTGTGGTCGACGCACGGGGCGGCGATGACGTAGGTCATGGCAGCGATGATCTGGTGCGGGTTCGGTCACCTCGAACGAGGCATTCCCGCGCGGCGAAGTTTCAGCCGGCCGACGAGCGGCGCTCCTCCAGTCGGACGAGGCCGTGGCGCCGGTCGAAGCCGATCCGGTTGCCGCCGGCGGCCTTGGCCGAGGCGAGCGCCTCGTCGGCGGCTGCGAGCAGCTCGTCGGGCGAAAGGTCCATGCCGGGCCGCATGAAGGCGACGCCGATGGAGACGGAGATCGTCAGCTCGCCGGCGTCCGTCACGATGGGGCGGCTGATCAATCGTTGTCGAAGCGCATCGGCGAACACCGCGGCGCCACGCTCGTCGGTGTGCGGCAGGATGGCCATGAAGCCGTCGTTGCCCAACCGGCCGAGGGCGTCGGCACCGCGCATGCGCAGCCGCAGCCGGAGCGCAAGCTCGCGCAGGACCGTGTCGCCGATGGTGAAGCCGTGGGCAGCGTTGATCGCCGAGAAGTCGTCAACGTCGAGCAGCATCACTGCGACCGGGTGCGTGTAGCGACGCGCCTCCGCCGCGTCGACCGCCAGCCGGTCGAGGATCGCCCGCCGGCTGGCGACGCCGGTCAACGGGTCCTGGGCCGCGGTCCGCGCCAGCTCCTCGCGCTGCAGCTCAACCGTGCGGCGCGCCTGGAGCAGCTCCTCGATCGTGCCGCGCAGCTCGCGGGCCAGCCGGAGCGCCTCGTCGTCGATGGGTCGCGGCGCCAGCGCCGGCGGGCTGGCGAAGGGGGGTGGCGGCCCGACCGGCGGCGCCACTGACCCGACGGCAGCCGGGGCGCTCTCGACCACGCGCGTTCGCGGCCAGCTGAAGGTCACGCCGGCGCCGAGCATCGCCAGCAGCGGGAAGGCAGCGTCCAGCGCGCCCGGTCGCATGGCGGTCATGGCGGCGAAGGCGCCAGCCAGCAGCCCGGCGCCGAGGACGGGTCCAGGGACGGCGGCCGCGGCGGCGAGCGCGGCGGCGGCCGCGGCGAACCACGGGGCGAGGCCCTGCGGCACCGGCGCGAACAGGGATGCTGCCAGCACCGACTCCACGGTCAGCGCCAGCAGCACGAATGCGACGCGCCGGCCGCGATGCGTGAGCACGAATGGCGGCAGCGCGCGCGCCAGGATGAGCAATACGCCGCAGACCGCCATGGCCAGCGGCAGCCCGCCGTCAGGAAACTCCTGGGGCGAGCCGATGGCGTGGAAGCCGCCCGCCGCGAGCCCCACACCGAGGCTGCCGAGGGCAGCGCTCTCGAGCATCGCCGCGCCACCGCCGGTGCGGAAGCCATCCGCCAGGCGCAGGCTGGCGGCGACGCCGAGTGCCAGCGCCGCAGCAGCGGCCAGCCAGATGCCGAGCCAGCCTGGGGCGGTGGGCGCCGCCAGGCTGAGCGGCGGGAAGAGCCGGAGCAGGGCCACGGCCGCCGGCGCGAGCAGCGCCGCGGTGAGCGTGGCGCCGGCCCGGGCCAGGACCTCGGCGGGCGTCCGATCCACCGGGCGAGTCTTCGAGCGGGTCGCGGCGGCGGCAATAGTACGAAGGGGCGGCGCGCGGGCCGCGGCCCTATCCTCCGGGCATGCCGGGCCGAACCGTGATGTCACGCAGGGCGTTTCTGGAGGCAACCGATCGCCTCATCGGCGAGGGCGAGCAGCTCGCCGCCGAGCCGGACTGGAACCTGTTCCGCGCCTGGCTGCTCAACTCGGACGAGCTGCTCGAACGGGTGTGGGGCCGGATGGACCGATACCACCTGGCCTGGTTGAACGTCGGCCGCGACTCGGCGCCGCCGGGCTCGCTGCTGGACGAGGCGGGCACGAACCGCTTCGTGACAGAGGTGGCGAGCGCAAAGCTGGCGGTGCTGCGTACGATGAGGAACGCGGTGGCGTCCCACGGCTGGACGCTGCTCAGCGACGACGAGGAGGAGGCGGGCGAGGATGACCTACCGGCCTGACGAGCGGATCGGCGGCCTGGCAGCAGTGCTGGCCCACCCCGACGACGAGAGCTTCGGCTGCGCCGGTGCGCTGGCGCTGGCCCATGACGCCGGGCGGGTCACGCGGCTGCTGGTCGCCACCCGCGGCGAGGCTGGCACGGCCGACGGGAACGCCGACGAGGAGCTGGCAGCCCGCCGCGAGGACGAGCTGCGCTGCGCCGCCAGCAAGATCGGGTTCGATGAGGTCACGGTGCTGGAGGGCCATGCCGACGGCTCGCTGGCGGACGTGCCGTTCAACCAGCTGGTCGACGAGATCGCGCTCTGGCTGTCGGACCGGCGGCCCGATGCGGTCATCACCTTCGGCGCGCATGGCGTGACCGGGCACCCGGACCACGTGGTCGTCGGGTCGGCGACGCGATGGGCAGTCGAGCGCCTGGCCGAGTCGGGCATCGCCCCGCATGCGGTCTACGTGATTGCCCCGGTGTTCGGTCCCGGGAGGCAGCGTTACGACCTCTCCCCGGAAGAGGGAGCAGCCAGCCACCGGGTGGACATCACCTCGGTCGCCGAGCGGCGGATCGCGGCGCTGGAATGCCATGCCAGCCAACCGGACGCGCGCGAGGAGGCGGCCACGCTGCGCGCCGCGCTGGAGTCGGAGGGCGTCATCTACGAGGGCTACACGCGCGTCCGGCCGACGGTCCCCGCCCCGCACCCGAAGTTCGACACCGCCCTGACCTGAGCTGTCCGCGCTTGACGCGCGCGCCGTCGGCACGGCACGGGGCCCTGGACGGGTGGCCCCCGGCAGCTCACTGGCGAATCCTTGCTAAACTGGTCGGGATATGGCGATCGAGCAGGACCTGGGCAGCAACCTCGGCAAGGTGGACGAGGTGATGACCGCGCTGTACGACATCTTTGATCCGGAGATCGGGATGAGCATCGTGGACCTCGACCTCATCAAGCACGTGGAGATCGGGAGCGACGGGACGCCCACCGAGATCAAGATGGTGCTGACCACCCCGTTCTGCCCGTGGGCCGGGGAGCTGATCCAGACGGTGAAGGACCGCACCGAGGAGGTCGTGGGACCGCCGGTCAAGGTCACGCTGCTGGCCGATCGCTGGGAGCCGCCGCCGGGCCTCTTCTAGGCCGATTCCCGCTCGGCGGGTTCCTCGCGCGGGCGTGGCTCCCACGGCTTCCGCTCGGAACCGGACAGGCGCAGCGCGCGGGAAACCGCACCCTCCAGCTGGTCGACGGTGAACGGCTTCATCACCACCTCGACGCCCTGCTCCAGCAGGTAAGCCTCCTGTTCGCGCACCGCCTGGATCGCCGCGGTACAGGCCACGACAGGTATGCCGACGGTCGTCGGATGCATGCGCAGCTTCTGGAGCAGCTGCCAGCCCTCCATCTCGCGCTGGCCGATGACGAAGTCGATGATCACCAGGTCCGGCCGCTCCTCGACGATGCGGGAGAGCTCGTCCGGCGCGAAGCTCATCAGCACGACCTCGTGCCCCATCTCGCCCTCGAGAATGTCGCGGAACAGCTCCAGGATCTCCTTGGTGTCGTTGATGACCAGGATCCGCTTTCGATCGGGCATGTCCCATGGGCCGGTGCAACATCCATGCCCGTGAGCTCGCCGAGCAGCCAAGCTGCGAAGCGGCGAAGGACGGCCACGGCGCAGGGCCGGAAACGTGGGACCGGCTACCATCGGCCCAGATGAAGATCTACACCCGCAAGGGCGATTCCGGCACGACCGGGCTCCTCTACGGTGGCGACCGGGTCAGCAAGGGCAGCCTGCGGACCGATGCCTACGGCTCGACGGACGAGGCCGTCTCCGCGCTCGGGCTGGCACGTGCGGCGATTGGAGCCGCCACGGATCGCACCGAGGCGCGGCTGGCGGAGCTGACGGTGCGGCTGCAGCGGGAGCTGTTCGTGGTCGGCGCCGAGCTGGCCACCCATGTCGAGCGTCGCGACCGGTTGACGCCGGGCGTGAGCCTGGTGACGGCCGAGATGGTCACCGCCCTGGAGGCGGAGATCGATGCGCTCGAGGCGGACTACCCGATGCCAACCGAGTTCGTGCTGCCCGGCGAGTCGATGGCGGGGGCGGCCTTCGACCTTGCCCGGACGAGCGTTCGGCGCGCCGAGCGCCGAGCGGTGGCGCTGAGCGCCGACGGCGGCCTGCCCGACTCGCAGGTGGTGCCCTACCTCAACCGGCTGGCCGACCTGCTGTTCGTCGTCGCCCGGGCAGCCGACGGGGGCTTCCGCCCCCTTCGAGCCCGCGAGTAGAATCGCCACCAGCCCACACAGCCTGCGCGTCCCGACTGCCGCACCCCGGAACCTCCCGCTGCGGCGCGCTGACAAGGAGATCTCCACGATGGCCTATGCCGTGACCAATCCCGCCACCGGCGAGACGGTCAAGACCTACGACACCATCAGCGATTCCGAGCTGGAGGCCGCGATCGCGGCGGCCGACGAAGCGCACCGCACCTGGTCGAAGTCGACCACGGTGGCGGAGCGAGCGGCGCTCATCCAGCGCGTCGCGGAGCTTCATCGCGAGCGGCGCCAGGAGCTGGCCGAGATCATCGTGCGCGAGATGGGCAAGCCCATCGGCCAGGCGCTGGCCGAGGTCGATTTCGCAGCCGACATCTACCAGTACTACGCGGATCACTCGCCGCAGTTCCTGAAGGATGAGCCGATCGAGCTGCTCGCCGGCGAGGGCACGGCGGTCATTCGTCGCTCGTCGCTGGGCGTGCTGCTCGGCGTGATGCCCTGGAACTTCCCGTACTACCAGGTCGCCCGCTTTGCCGGCCCGAACCTGATCATCGGCAACACGATCCTGCTCAAGCACGCCGCCCAATGCCCCGACTCGGCCGCGGCCATGGAGCGCATCTTCCGTGACGCCGGCTTCCCGGCGGGGGCGTACATCAACGTGTACGCGACCCACGATCAGCTGGAGCGGGTCATCGCCGATCCGCGGGTGCAGGGCGTCTCGCTGACCGGCTCCGAGCGGGCCGGTGCGGCGGTGGCCGAGATCGCCGGCCGCCACCTCAAGAAGGTGGTCCTCGAGCTCGGCGGCTCCGATCCCTTCATCCTCCTGTCGACCGACGACCTGGATGCGACCGTGCAGAACGCGGTCGACGCGCGGCTCGACAACAGCGGTCAGTCGTGCAACGCCGCCAAGCGCTTCATCGTGGCCGATGAGCTGTACGAGCCATTCATGGAGAAGTTCACCGCCAAGCTGGCCGAGATCGAGGCCGCGGACCCGACCTCGGAAGACGCGGCGCTGGGCCCACTGTCGTCGCTGAAGGCGGCCGAGATTCTCGACGACCAGGTGAAGCGGGCCGTCGACCACGGCGCTCGACTGGTCCACGGTGGCACCCGCAACGGTGCGTTCTTCCAGACGACGGTGCTGACGGACCTCACGGCCGACAACCCGGCCTCCAAGGAGGAGTTCTTCGGTCCGGTGGCGCAGGTCTACCGCGCGAAGGACGAGGCCGATGCCGTTCGCATCGCGAACGACATCCCCTTCGGCCTGGGCTCGTACGTGTACACCACCGACCAGGCGCAGGCGATGCGCGTGGCCGATGCCATCGAGGCCGGCATGGTGTTCGTGAACGTCGTCCTGGCCGATGGCGCCGAGCTGCCGTTCGGCGGCATCAAGCGCTCCGGCTCTGGCCGCGAGCTGGGCCGCTTCGGCGCCGATGAGTTCACCAACAAGAAGCTGATCCGGATCGGCTGAGGCGCCTCGGCTGGCGCCGCACCCGGTGTGATGTGGCTGGCTTCCGGATCGAGGCGACCATTCGTCGTCCGGTGGCCGATGTGTTTCGCGTGCTCACCGACGTAGAGCTTTCCGAGCGCTGGTTCCCGGCGCGCATCCACGAATCCTGGACGTCGCCGCCGCCGCACGGGGTCGGCAGCACGCGACATGCCGTCGTGACGATGCTGGGCCGCCGTAGCGAAAACGACGCGACGGTGACCGAGTTCGACCCGCCGCGGCGGGCAGTGCTCGTGGGACAGCAGCCGGGGATGACCTGGACGGCCGCGCTCGACTTCCACGACGCCGCGGAGGCCACCCGCGTGGCGCTTGCCTTTCGGGCAGATGCTTCCGGGGCGCTCAACATCGCCATGGGCCCATTCCTGTGGTGGTATCGCCGCGCCTGGCAGCGCGGCCTGGCGACGCTTGCTCGCATGATGGAATCGGGCAGCCTCTGACTCATGTCAGCGCCGGGCGGGGAGCGCCGCTGGTTCGGGCGGCTCTTCATTCGCGCCGTCGACGGTGTCGACGACAGGCATCCGGAGGCTGCGGCCCGTGGCCGCGTCGTCTTCGAGCTGAATACCTTCCGGGTCGCCTGCTAGCATCGGCCCCCGCCCGCGCTGCACTGGAGGAGAGCACGTGCCTTCGCGACTCAACCCGTACATCAGCTTCAAGAACCAGGCCCGCGAGGCCATGGACTTCTATCACGACGTGTTCGGCGGCGAGCTGAACACGCAGACCTTCGCCGAGGGTGGCATGTCCCAGGGGCCAGAGGATGCGGACCTGGTGATGCATGCCCAGCTGGACGCGCCGAATGGCATGACGTTGATGGCCGCCGACACGCCGCCGAGCATGGAGTACCACGCACCGGCCGGCCTCAGCATCTCGCTGAGCGGTGACGACGATGGCGAGCTGTCGGGCTACTGGCAGAAGCTCAGCGAAGGCGGGACGGTGACGATGCCGCTCGAGGCGGCACCGTGGGGCGACAAGTTCGGCATGCTGACCGACCGCTTCGGCATCGGCTGGATGGTCAACATCGCGGGACCGAACTCACAAGCCTGATAGCATCGGTGCCGATGGCCGAGGCACCGATCACACCGCCCCCCGACCTGCCCCGCGGCCGCACGCCGCCGCTTCCCGAGGATGAGGCGCGCGAGCTGTTCGAGCGCGGCGTGGCGCTGTTCAACGGCGTGCGCTACTGGCACGCCCACGAGGTCTGGGAGAGGCTGTGGCGCGCGGCGCCCGACGAGGAACGCGACTTCTACCAGGGCCTGATTCAGCTGGCGGCCGGCCTGCTCCACCTGCAGCGCCGCAACCTGCGCGGCGCGCGCAACAAGCTGGGCGAGGGCCTGGCGAAGCTGCGGAAGTACCAGCCCGCGCACCACGGGATCGTGATCAACGAGCTCGTCGGTCGCTGCGAGCGCATCCTGGATGAGCTGGACAGCGGCCGGATTCCCTACCTCATCCCGCCGGTGATTCGTTACGTCGAGCTCGACGCGCGACAGCTCGACGCCTGAGCCGATGGCCGAGGACGACCGCGTCGAGCACGATTCGATGGGCGAGGTCCGCGTCCCGGGCTGGGCGCGCTGGGGAGCCACGACCCAGCGGGCCGTCGAGAACTTCCCGATCAGCGGCCAGCCGCTGGAGCGGGCACACCTGGCCGCGCTGGGGGCGATCAAGGCGGCGGCGGCGCGCATCAATGGCGAGATGGGCATCCTGGACGCCGAGACGGCGGAAGCGATCGCGGAGGCTGCCGAAGCGGTGGCGCGCGGCGAGCTGGACGATCACTTCCCGATCGACGTTTTCCAGACCGGCTCGGGCACCAGCAGCAACATGAACGCGAACGAGGTCATCGCCTCACTCGCCGGCGAGCGGCTGGGACGGCCGGTTCATCCCAACGATCATGTCAACGCCAGCCAGTCGAGCAACGACGTCTTCCCCTCGAGCATCCACCTGGCGGCCACGGCGGGCGTGGTGAATGACCTGCTGCCGGCGCTGGACCACCTGGCCCGGGCGCTGGAGGCGAAACGCGACGAGTTCGCCGGCGTGGTCAAGTCGGGACGCACCCATCTCATGGACGCCACGCCAGTGACGCTTGGCCAGGAGTTCGGGGGCTACGCCGACCAGGTGCGCAAGGGCATCGAGCGGCTGAACGCCAGCCTGCCGCGGCTGGCGGAGCTGCCGCTCGGCGGCACCGCGGTCGGGACGGGGATCAACATGCCGCCCGGCTGGGCGGCGAGGGTGATCGCCGTGCTGGCGTCGCGGACGGGGCTGCCGCTCACCGAGGCCCGCAACCACTTCGAGGCCCAGGGGGCACGGGATGGCTTGGTGGAGGCATCCGGCCAGCTCCGAACGCTGGCGGTGAGCCTCTACAAAATCGCCAACGACCTGCGCTGGATGGGCTCCGGCCCGCGCGCCGGGCTGCGCGAGATCAACCTGCCCGACCTCCAGCCCGGCTCGTCGATCATGCCGGGCAAGGTGAACCCGGTGATCCCCGAGGCGGTCTGCATGGTCAGCGCGCAGGTCATCGGCAACGACGCCGCCATCGCCTTCGGCGGCGCGGCCGGCAACTTCGAGCTGAACGTGATGCTGCCGCTCCTGGCCCGCAACATCCTGGAGTCGATCCGGCTGCTCGCCAACGTCAGCCGCCTGTTCGCGGACCGCTGCATCGCGGGCATCACCGCCAACGCCGACCGGGCCCGCGAATTCGCGGAGGGGTCGCCGTCCATCGTGACGCCGCTGAACCGCTACATCGGCTACGAGGAGGCCGCCAGGGTTGCCAAGCAGGCGCTGGCCGAGGGCAAGCCGATTCGCCAGGTCGTGCTGGAGCGCGGCTACGTCGACGCGGGAACGCTGACGCTGGAGCAGCTGGACGAGGCGCTCGACGTCATGCGCATGACCGGCGCCGCTGCCCCGGACAGCGAAACGCCGCGACCCTGACGGCCGCGGCGCTCCTGACCGCTACGGCGGGCGTGCCACTACTTCAGCCCCGTTACGTTACGTAAACGGAAATACGCCTGCCGCAATCGGCTGTTCGGTTGTCCTTCGAGTCTGGAGGACGCTCCCCGGCGTGCGGCAGGGGCGAATGTCCCGGTCCGGCCGGGAACCGGCCGCGGCGTACAATCGCCGGACCGAATCCTGACCTTTCGATTGACCGATGCGCGCCGCCGCGCGCCTGCCTGCCGGAGGAGATGCCACCACCGTGACGAGCTATCGCAACCTGATCGGCGACGAGTGGGTCGACGCCCGCTCGGGCGCCACCTTCACCAGCGTCAGTCCTGCCAACCACGACGAGGTGATCGGCGAGTTCCCGGCCTCCGGCCCGGCTGACGTCGACGCCGCGGTCGAGGCGGCCAAGGCCGCGTTCCCGGCGTGGTCGATGATGCCCGCCCCGAAGCGCGGCGAGATCCTGTTCAAGGTCGCGCGGCTGCTGGCCGAGCACAAGGAAGAGCTGTCGCGGCTGATGACCCGCGAGATGGGGAAGGTCCTGCCCGAGGCCCGCGGCGACGTGCAGGAGGCGATCGACGTCGCCTACTACATGGCCGGTGAGGGGCGCCGCATGTTCGGCCAGACGGTGCCGTCGGAGATGCCGGACAAGTTCGCCATGGCCATCCGCCGCCCGATCGGGGTGGTGGGCGTCATCACGCCCTGGAACTTCCCGGTCGCCATTCCCGGCTGGAAGCTCTTTCCGGCGCTCATCTGCGGCAACACCGCCGTCGTCAAGCCCGCCTCCGACACGCCGGCCTGCCTGGTTCGCTTTGTCGAGCTGCTGCGCGAGGGCGGCATCCCGGCGGGGGTGGTCAATGTCGTGACCGGCAGCGGAGCCGATGTGGGCAACGCCATCGTCGACCACCCGGACGTGCGGGTCATCAGCTTCACCGGCCACACCGAGACAGGCGTCGAGATCAGCCGCCGCGCGGCGGAGACGCTCAAGCGGGTCAGCCTCGAGCTGGGCGGCAAGAACCCGATCGTGATCTGGGAGGACGCCGACCTGGACCTGGCGCTGGACAGCGTCGTCTGGTCCGCCTTCGGGACCAGTGGCCAGCGTTGCACGGCGGCCAGCCGGATCGTGGTCCATCGGTCCATCCATGACCAGTTCGTGCAGGCGCTCAAGGCGCGGGTCGCCAAGCTGGTGCTGGGTGACGGGCTGCAGGAGACGACCGACGTCGGCCCGGTGATCAACGACGCGGCCGTCGAGAAGATCGCGCGCTACGCCGTCATCGGCCGCGAGGAGGCCGAGCTGGTCATCGGCGGCGAGCCGGCCCGCGACGGGGACCTGGCGAAGGGCTCGTTCTTCCAGCCGACGATCTTCGCCGAGGTCCAGCCCGACGCGCGGATCGCCCAGGAGGAGATCTTCGGGCCGGTGACCTCGGTGATCCCGGTCGACTCGTGGGACGAGGCGGTGCGGGTGGTGAACGGCGTGAAGTACGGCCTCTCGACGTCGCTCTTCACGCGCGACATCAACCTGGCCTTCCGCAGCATCCGCGACTTCGACTCCGGCCTGGGCTACGTGAACCACGGCACGATCGGCGCCGAGGCGCACCTCCCGTTTGGCGGGGTCAAGGCCACCGGCAACGGGCACCGCGAGGTGGGACAGGCCGCGCTGGACTTCTTCAGCGAGTGGAAGAGCGTCTACATCGACTACTCGGGGAAGCTGCAGCGGGCGCAGATCGACACGACCTTCGTCGACCAGGAGTAGCCGGCACCGGGCCCTTTGCGCCGGCGCCACCGGCGTGCCACGATCCCCCGCAGCATGCGACTGCCCTACTTCCCGCTGCACGTGGTGGTCTTCCCGCACCTGCCGCTGCCGATCCACGTCTTCGAGGAGCGCTACCGGCTGATGACCCACGACGTGGTGGCCGATGGCTCGCCGTTCGCCGGCCGCTTCGTGGTCTCCATGCTGACCGAGGGCTCGGAGGTGGAGGAGACAGGCGCGCCGCAGCCGCGCGCCGAGCGGATCGGCACGATCGTCGAGGTCCGCAACGCCGAGCGCTTCGCCGATGGCCGCTGGGCGCTGCTGGTGGTCGGCGAGGCGCGCGCCATCGCGAGCGAGATCGACCATTCCGGCCCGTACGCGACTGCCCGGGTGGAGGTGCTCCAGGACGGCCCGGGTGATGCCGAGCGGGCGACCCAGCTCTTGCCGCGCGTCCAAGCCGCGCTCGACGCCTACCTCCAGACGGTGAAACAGTTCGTCGCTTCGGCGGCGTCCCTGGGCTCGGATTCGCCCGAGATCACCACCGTGGCCGCCTCCCTGGACGAAGTCCTCAAGCCGATCCGTCTGCCGGACGACCCGCTGGCCGCCAGCTACGCGGTGGCCGGCGTGCTTCAGATCGAGCTGACCCGCAAGCAGCAGCTGCTGGAGCTGCCCGACGCCGCCACCCGGCTGGGCGCGGAGCTCGACCTGCTGCGCCGCGAGGTCCGGCTGCTGTCCGACGGCGCCATGCCGCCGGTGGCCACCGCGGACCTGCGCTACCACCCGAACTGAGGGCATGAGCCAGCCGCTCCGCCACCAGCCGAGCCGGTTCCCGGTGCTCGTCGCGTCGCTGAGCCTGCTGCTGGCCGCCTGCGCGACGCCGACGCCGAGCGCGTCGGGCGAGCCCGCCACGCCATCGGCCCTCGCCTCCGTGAGCGCCCAACCGTCAGCCGGCCAGTCCGCCTCATCGGCACCGGCCCCATCGGGCGAGGTCGCCACCTACACCGTTCAGCCGGGCGACACGCTGAGCTCGATTGGCCGGGCCTGGGGCGTGACCGTCGCCCAGCTGCAGGCCTGGAATTCGGCGGCCTACCCGTCGCTGGCCAGCGACCCCAATGCGCTCGAGGTCGGCTGGGTACTGGTGGTCAGCGGTGGCGCGAACGCCACGCCCCTGCCGACGCCGGGGCGCACGCCTGCCCCCACCCCGCCGCCCGCCGCTTCCGGCTGCCGTGCCGGCAATCGCGTGGCTGCCGGCAGCCCCGAGACGTTCTACACCGTGCCGCGCGCTGGCAAGGGCGTGGCTCTGACGCTGGACATGGGCGGCCGGCTCGACCCGGGCGTCGACATCCTGCAGCTGCTGATCCGCGAGAAGGTGTGCGTCACGCTCTTCCCGACGGGCGCCATGGCGCAGTCGCCCGAGGGGCGGCGGATCATGGCCATTGTCCGCCAGCACCCCGAGCTCTTCGAGATCGGGAACCACACGATGCACCACTGCGACCTGGTGCGGGGCGGTGGCGGCTCGCCGACGACCGCGCCCTGTGCCGGCGGCCCACCCAGCAGCAGCTTCATCCGGCAGGAGCTCACCGATTCGGCAGCCATCCTCGAGGACCTGTCGGGCCAGCGGCCGGTTCCGTACTGGCGTCCCCCCTACGGCTCGATCAGCGGGTCGGTGGTCGCCGCCGCCGCGTCAGCCGGCTACACCAAGACCATGATGTGGGACATCGACACCATCGACTGGAAGCCGATCGAGCAGGGCGGGCCGACCGCCGAGCAGATCGGGGCCAAGGTCATCACCCAGGCCCGCTCCGGCTCGATCGTGCTGTTGCACCTGGGCGGCTACGAGACACTCGACGCCCTCAGGCTCATCATTCCCGGCCTGCGGGACCGGGGCTTCCTGCTGACCTCGCTCAGCGACCTCTTGCAGTAGCGCTCAGCCGCCGACCTCCTCCAGGCCGGGCTGCGGCCGGGCGGCGGCCGCAATGGCCTCGCCGAAGATGCCAACGGCGGTGTCGATCGCTGCCTCGTCCACGATCAGCGGCGGGCAGAGGCGCAGCGTGGCTTCACCGCACTCCAGCACGAGGAGGCCGCGCTCGAAGGACTCCTGCTCGACGGCATTGGCCGCCTCGTGGCTCGAGAATTCGACCGCCTGCATCAGGCCGATCCCGCGCACGTCGCGCACATGGCCGTGCTCGGCCGCCACCCGGTCGAGGCCGGCGAACAGCCGCGGGCCGACCTGGGCGGCGTTCTCCATCAGGCCGCCGTCGATCAGGTCCAGCGTCGCCAGGGCGGCCGCCGCGCACACGGGATTGCCGGCGAACGTCGAGCCGTGGGCACCGGGCGGCCAGGTCCAGACCGACTCGCGGGCGATGAAGCCGCCGATCGGCATGCCCGAGGCGATGCCCTTGGCGGTGGTGACGATGTCCGGCTCCACGCCGGTGTGCTCCACCGCCCACCAGCGACCGGTGCGGCCCATGCCGGACTGGATCTCGTCGACGATCAGCAGGATGCCGTGCTCGTCGCAGATCTCGCGCAGGCCCGCCATGAAGGCCGTCGGCGCAGGGAAGTAGCCGCCTTCGCCCTGCACCGGCTCGACCACGATGGCCGCCACGTCGCTGGGCGCGATGATCCGGCCCAGGATGCTGCGCCGCAGCACCTCGAGCTCGGCGCTGCCATCACCACCGGACCCTTCGCGCCACGCGCGCACCCGCGGGAACGGGGAGTGGTGGACCATCGGCAGCAGCGGGCCGAAGCCAGCGCGCTGCTTGATCTTCGAGTTCGTCAGCGACAGCGCGCCGAGCGTCCGGCCGTGGAAGGCGCCCTCGAAGGCGATGATGCCGGGCCGATGGGTGTGATAGCGCGCCAGCTTGATGGCACCCTCGACCGCCTCGGTCCCCGAATTGGTGAGGAAGACCCGCGCGCGCTCCTCGAAGGGCGCGATTGCCGCCAACCGCTCCAGCAGCTCCAGGTAACGCGGCTCGTAGAAGTCGGTGGCGGCGATGTGGATCAGCCGATCGGCCTGGTCCTTGATGGCCTGCACCACCGCCGGATGGCCGTGACCGGTGCTCGCCACGGCGATGCCGGCGGCGAAGTCCAGGAACACGTTGCCGTCGACGTCGGTCACGGTGCAGCCGCTGCCCGACTCGGCGACCAGCGGGTAGGCGCGCGTCAGGCTGGGGCTGGCCACCGACTCGTCCCGCGCGATCATGGCCCGGGCCCGCGGTCCCGGAAGCTCGGTGGTGATGCGCGGCGCCTGGATGCGGGCAGCCGCGGCGGGCGTGGTCTCGATGCTCATCGAAACGACTCCGAAGCGGAGCGGCGCGTCCTGCCCGCGCCCCTGGCTAGATGGAGGCGATGGTATCAGGCGCCGTTGTGCGCGACGAGTGCCGACTGGCCGATCAGGCCGGGGCCAACGTACACCAGCCCCGTCCAGAGCTGGACGAGGTCGGCACCGGCGGCATAGGCCTCGGCCACGTCCGGGCGCCCGAAAATGCCGCCGCTGGCGATGATCGGCATGCTCGGCGCCAGCTTGCGAGCGCGACGGACCGCGTCGAGCAGGCGGGGCAGCAGCGGGCGGCCGGAGAGGCCGCCGGTTTCGCCGCGGCTCGGCGAGCGGAGGCCGTCGCGGGCGATCGTGGTGTTGGACAGGATCAGCCCATCGGCCGCGGCGGCCAGCGCGCGCACCAGCTCGTCGAAAGCGCCGCCGTCGAGGTCCGGGGCAAGTTTGACGAGGAGGGGACGGGGGTGGCCGAGCTGCTCACCGGCCTGGCGGAGCGCGACCAGCAGCTCGGTCAGCCGCTGCGGATCCTGCAGGTCGCGCAGGCCGGGCGTGTTCGGCGAGCTGACGTTGACCGCCACGTAGTCGGCGATCGGCGCCACGAGGCGGAAGGCCTCCAGGTAGTCGTCCAGCGCCCGCTCCGCGGGCGTTGCCGCACCGCGTCCGATGTTCACCCCGACCACGAAGCCTTCGGGCAGCCGCTCCCGGACGAGCATCACCTCGCGGGCGAGCGCCGCGGCGCCCGCGTTGTTGAATCCCATCCGGTTGATGAGGGCGTCATCGGCCTTCAGGCGAAACAGGCGCGGGCGGGGATTGCCGGCCTGGGCCTCGGGCGTCACCGTGCCGACCTCGACGAACCCGGCACCCAGCGCAGACCAGCCACGGATCGCCCGGGCGTCCTTGTCGAAGCCGGCGCCGATGCCCACGCGGTTGCGGAATGTCAGCCCGAGCAGCTGGACGCCGGGATCGGAGCGCCGGTGGACCCCGCCGGCCAGCCCCAGCAGCGCCCGGCCAAGCGCATGGGCGCCGGCGAAGCGCAGGGCGGCGATCGTCAGCCGATGGATGCGCTCCGGCTCGAAGGCGAAGAGCAGCGGCCGGGCAATGCGGTACGCGAACGCCCGCCAGCTCACTCGTCGTGGGCGCGCGGGAAGGCCATCTCCTGGGGACGCACCGGTGGCAGTGGCTCCCCGTCGGCATCGGTTTCCACCCCGGCCGGTGCCATGAACTCGTGCCAGACCTCGGTGCCCGCCGCGGGCGGATCATCCAGCTCC
This sequence comes from Candidatus Limnocylindria bacterium, assembly GCA_035701185.1. Classification (GTDB taxonomy): domain Bacteria; phylum Chloroflexota; class Limnocylindria; order QHBO01; family QHBO01; genus DASSCW01. The sequence goes on along the minus strand of DASSNX010000085.1, from coordinate 15,389 downwards.
TTGATGGCCACGATGCCTTCGAACCGGATGCTGCCACCGGAACCGCCCGCCGTCCGGAACTCGTCCTCGTACTCGGCGGCGACCTCGACCGCCCGGCCCAGCGCCGTCTCCTCGTCCTCCCCGTCAACGAGGACGACGCGGTCCTCGATCATGGCCGGGGCCTGCGCCTCGCCCACCAAATACGCATAGCGCAGCTGGACGCTGAACCAGCCCGATGGATCGACCTTCGGATCCAGCTCGTCCAGCTCGTCGAGCGCGGCGAGGCTCTCCCCGTCGGCGTGGCCATTGCCGGCGGAGCCGTGCGTCATGCCGGGGGAGGCTCCTGGCCCATCACCGTCTGCGACTGCTCACGCAGGAACTGCTGGACGTAGTACGGGCCGAGGCCGCTCTTGCCCGACGAGCCGGAGCCCTTCCAGCCGCCGAAGCTCTGGATGCCCGGCCACGCACCGGTCGTGGCGCCCGCCCGGCGGTTGACGTAGACCACGCCCGCCTGGATGTTGTCCAGGAAGTGGCGAATCTCGGCGTCGTCGTGGCTGAAGATGCCGGCCGTCAGGCCGTACGGCGTCGCGTTCGCCTCGGCCAGGGCCTGGTCCAGCGAATCGACCTCGCCGACGACCAGGAACGGCACGAACAGCTCTTCGTGGAAGAGCCGATGCGACAGTGGCAACCCGGTCACGACCGTCGGCGTCGGGAAGTAGCCGCGCTCGGTGTCCGCCTCGCGCAGGACCTCGCCGCCGACCTCGATCGTGCCGCCGTCGCGCTGCGCCTCCTCGACCGCGCCGGTGAACTTCGCCAGCGCCCGCTCGTTGATGACCGGACCCATCCACTTGTCGCGGCGCGTGGGATCGCCGACCTGGATGCCCCTGGCCTTCTCGACCAGCTTGGCGACGAACTCCCGGGCGACCGGACGCTCCACGTAGACGCGGCTGTTGGCGCTGCACTTCTGCCCGTCGTAGCCGAAGGCGGAGCGCATCACGCCTTCCGCCGCCTCGTCCAGGTCGGCGCTGGCGGTGATGATGGCCGGGTTCTTGCCCCCCATCTCGGTGATGATCGGCCGCGGGTAGTCGCGGGTGAAACCGGTGTACAGCTTCATCCCGACTTCGTAGGAGCCGGTGAAGACCATTCCGTCGATGCCCGGGTTCTCCTGCAGCTCGGCGCCGACGGTGTCGCCCGGGCCGGTGACCAGGTTGAAGACGCCGTCCGGCACCCCGGCCTCGCGCAGCGCCTCGCCGTACTTGTACGCGAGCAGCGGGGCATCCGACGACGGCTTCATGACCACCGTGTTGCCTGCGATCAGGGCCCCGGCAGCCGGGCCGCCGGCCAGGGCCATCGGGAAGTTGAACGGGCTGATGACCGCCCACACGCCGTGTGGTTTGAGGACGCTGCGCGTGTGCTCGCTGGGCGACAGCGAGCCCATCGGCTGCACGAAGCCCTCGTGCTGCTCCATCTGGTCGCTGTAGTAGCGCAGCAGGTCCGCCGTCTCCTCCACGTCGCCCAGCGCCTCGAGCCGGTTCTTGCCGACCTCGAAGGCCATCAGCGCGGCGTAGTCGAACTGGCGCTCGCTGATCAGGTCGGCGGCGCGGCGGATGATCTCCAGCCGGCGGCGCCAGCCGAGGTCGCGCCAGGCGGGAAACGCCGCCCGCGCCGCCGCGATCGCGTCGCGCACGTCCTCGCGGGTGCCGACCGGGAAGCGCGAGACGACGATGTCGCGGTCGATCGGGGAGCGGTCCTCGAATTCCTCGGCGGCGCGGCGCTCCTCGCCGCCGATCAGCATCGGGTAGGACTGGCCGAGCTGGCCGCGAACCCGCTCGACGGCCTCGTCAAAGGCCGACTGCAGCTCCTCGTTGTCGGCGGACAGGGTGGCGTAGGTGATCTTCATGCGCGGCGTGGTGGTCGCCATTGGAGTCAAGCCTCCGGAGGTGATGTTGGCCGCGCCGCACGCGTGGCGGCGGGCAGGGAATGGGCCACGGCATTATCGCACCGGGCGGCAGGCAGGCCGAAGGCCAGGCTCCGGGGGGAGAAGAGCCTGGCCTTCGACCGAGCGATCATAGATGCATGGATTCGCGGCTGCAACGCCATTCCTGCACGGAATCCGCACAGTTTCGGTGCGTCGGCGCACGATTCTGGGAATGGGTCAGTCGCGGCCACGGTGGTAGAGGCCCAATCGCAGCCGCAGGCTGAGCGGATGCGGCGCCTCCAGGAAGGCGGTGCCGCGCTCGCCGTAGAGGCGAGGCAGCAGGTCGGCGGCCGTCTTCTCGTCGCGCAGCTCCAGGCGGCCGTGCACGACCTTGATCTTGAATCCGTGGCGCAGCCACCAGCCGGTGCGGCGCTGGGTCGCGTCCAGCGCGCGCTCCACCGCCTCCGGCTCCAGCAGCGGCACCAGGTCGTCGCGGCCGTAGTAGCCGATGACCACCAGCCGCCCGCCGGGCCGCAGCACGCGCAGGCCCTCGGCGATGGCCGGCAGCCATGCGTCGTCGGGCTCGATCTGGCCGGACAGCACGATGTCCACGGCGCCATCGCGCAGCGGCAGCCGCTCACTGCCGCCCTCGACGATGCGGATGTTCGGCTGATGCAACGCCCCGGCGCGTTCGCGGGCCACGCGGAGCAGCTCCGGCTCCGTCTCGATGCCGTAGGTGCGGCCCGTCCGCCGGGCCAGCAGCAGCGGATAGTGGCCGATGCCCGTCCCCACGTCCGCGATCCGCTTGCCGGAGATCGGCACGATCCGCTCCAGCGCGGCCAGCACCCGCCGCTCGGGATCGAACACCTCGCCAAGCTCGGCGAGTAGCGCCGGATCGGGTTCAAGCCAGGAGGGGAGAATGGCGCGCATCGGCTCGGGCGCCTAGGGCACGCTGACGCGCAGCTCGGCGGGCGAACCGTCGGGCAGCGTCAGCACGCGCTCCTCGGCCAGGACCTGCAGGTCGAACGCCACCTCGCCGTTGGCGCGGCGTGTGACCAGGATCGGAATCGTCAGCGTGGCGTTGGGCAGCAGCGGTCCCCAGCCCAGCGAGGTGGTGCCGGCTGGCTCACCGCGTTCGCCGGGCCCGTCGACCCATGAGGTCCAGTCCTGGTGCAGCGGTGGTCCGAATTCGCGGATCCGTTGCTCCGAGGGCTTGAAGGGAGCCAGGAACAGTGTGTCGCGCAGCGCGGTGGGCCAGCGGAGCACGAGCTCGCGGATCCGCTTGTCCGTCCCGTTGTCGACGATGACCGTGATCTGCCCGTCGCCGTTGCCCGGCACGTCGGGCCGGACACGGACGGTGACCGTGCGCGGATCCTGGCGCCGATCGGGCAGCGCCAGCGACAGCGGTGGCTCGGGGGTCGGCCCCGGGCTGCCGCTGGTGGTGGGAATGGTCGGTGCGACCGTGGCCGATGGAGTCACGGTGGGCACGACGGTCGGCGAGGCCGATGGCGTGGCGACGCAGCCGGCCAGCACCAGCACCAGGGCGGGGACGAGGATGGCTCCCTTCCAACCCTCCCGGCGCCGCTCAGCCGGGCTGCTCATGGCTGAGCTCGGTGAGACGGTTGCGGATCGCGTAGGCGGCAGCCTGGGCCCGGCTGGCGAGTGACAGCTTGGCGAGGACGTTGCTGACGTAGTTGCGGACCGTCTTCTCGGCCAGGTCCATGGCCTCGGCGATCTCCCGGTTCGACTCCCCCTCGGCCAGGTGCGCCAGCACACGACGCTCCTGCTCGGTGAGCTCGGCGAAGGCGCCCGACTCCTCGGCATGGGCCGCGGTGCGGATGCGCTCCAGCACGGCGGCGGTCACCGCCGGGTCGAGCATCGACTGGCCGCCGGCCACGGTGCGGATGGCATCGAGCAGCTCCTGCGAGCCGATGCGCTTCAGCACGTAGCCGGATGCCCCGGCCGCGATCGCGGCGAACAACGCGTCCTCATCGGCATAGCTGGTCAGCATCACCACCGGCGTGCCGGGTGCCTCGGCGGTGATCTGGCGGCAGGCATCGGTGCCAGAGCCGTCGGGCATGCGGATGTCGAGCACCACCACGTCGGGATGGAGGCTGCGTGCCAGGCGCACGGCCTCCTTGCCGGACCCGGCCTGGCCGACCACGCGGAAGCCGTCCTGCCGATTCAGCAGCGCGGACAGGCCAATCCGCACGACCTCGTGATCGTCGGCGATCAGGATGCGGATGGGGGGCTGCTCGCTCATGGCCACCTCTCGGATCGGGATGCGGGTCAGGCCGGCTGCCGCCTCGTGGCCACCGGCATGGTAAGCGAGAGCTCCGTGCCGCGCCCCGGCTGGCTCCGTACCTCGAGCCTCGCGCGGAGCAGCTCCGCGCGGCGGCGCATGTTGCGCAGGCCCTGGGCCCGGCCGGAGCGTTCACGGCGCGCCGCGGCTTCGGCAGCGAAGCCGGTGCCGTCGTCCCGGATCTCGAGCTGCAGGCGCTGGCGGCTGGTCTCCAGGCGCACGGTGACGAGGCTGGCGCTGGCGTGCCGGAGGATGTTGCTGAACGCCTCGCGCACCACCTGCCGCAGCTGCTCGGCCTGCTCGGCCGACAGCTCGGCGCGCCAGCCGCCACCGACCTGCAGGTCCAGCCGGACCAGGGTGTGCGCGCGCAGCTCATCCGCCACGGCACGCACGATCTCCTCCGGGTCGCGCGTCTCCAGGCTGGCGCTGCGCAGGTCGAAGATCGTGGTCCGGATGTCGTCGCCGATGTGCTCGAGCTCCGACATCACCGTCGCGATCCGCGCCCGCGGGACCTCCGCTGAGGGTTCGAGGGCCGCGCCCGCCTCTTCCAGGTGAAGGCCGGCGGCATAGATCGACTGGATGATGCCGTCGTGCAGGTCGCGCCCGATCCGTTCCCGCTCGCGGGCCAGCAGCTCGCGGCGCCGCGCCTCGGCCAGCGCGCGGTCCGTCTCCTGCTCGAACAGGTCGAGGGCCAGGATGATGGCGATCGCGATCACCAGCCCGGCCATCGAGCGCAGCACCTCGATCGGCACGCCGAGCGCGTCGACGACCGTCGCGCCGTTGAGCAGGGAGGCCGGCGGGAACGGCGCCGGCAGGCCGATCAGCCCGCCCAGGACCGCATAGAAGGCGAAGGCGATGGCCGCCGCCCGCAGGCCGAGGAGCACCGGGGGTCGCGCCACGGTGCGCACCGCCGTGGCGCTCGCCAGCAGGCCCCAGACCGCCAGCGCGGAGCCCGGCAGGGCCAGCATCCAGCGACCGAGCACGTCCCCGACGGCGAGCGGCGCGCCGACGTTGCCCAGCGCCTCGCGGATGTGCCCCTCCGCCAGCCAGGCGCCGGCATCCGGCTGGAAGGTGCCGACCGCGGCGGAGACGGCCAGCGTGGCGCCCAGCCAGGCCAGGAAGGCGGCGGCGGGCAAGAGTCGGAGGCGTGGCAGGATCGGGTAGCGGGTGATCGCCGCCAGCAGCTCGACGCCGAACTGGAGGAGGAGCGCGAAGGAGGCGCCCTTGATGATGAGCTGCAGGATGAGGAGCGCCTCGGTCGCCGCCAGCGGCAGGTAGCCCGACTGGATGGGGATGAACAGGTAACCCCATTCGTGGAAGCCGTGGACGATGCCGAAGGCCGCGAGCCACGGCAGCGGTCGCGCCAGGGCCAGGCTGCTGCGCTTCAGCGACTGCAGCGCGACGGCCAGGCCGAGGACGAAGAAGACCTGGCCGTAGACGGTCAGGACGATGACCCGGTTCGTCTCGAACAGCTCGCGCACGGCGTCCACCACGGGCATCTTTGCACGGCGGCGGGTAGCATCCATTCCCGCGATGTGGACTTCTGCCCCCTGGCCGGTGAAGCTGTGGTTCGTGTGGGCCTTCGCGCTGCTGGCTGCCACCGGACTGCTGCTGCCGAAGATCATTGCCTTCACCGATTTCAGCGAGAAGGCGCCGTTCAGCATCCTGGGCATCTTCATGATGGCCGAGCTGGCCGCGGTCCTGTTCGGCATCACGGTGGTGATGCAGCGCAAGCGCATCGGCTTCCGGTTCGCCATCGGCATCGCCGCCCTCGCGGTGCCGGTGCTCGGCGGGCTGCCCCCCGCCCTGTTTCACATGGAGCCCGCCGCCGCCAACGGCTGGTATGCGCTGACCGTGCCACTGGGGCTCGTCATCAGCGTGGTCCTGATCATCGCCCTGCTACGGCCGGCGGCGCGAGCCTGGTTCATCGAGGATTGACCGTGGCCGCTCCTATACTCAGCCGGTGACCGCGACCGCCACCCGCACGATGCGGGCCCTGGCCAAGACGCATCCCGGACCCGGTGCGGAGCTCATCCAGCGACCGGTGCCGACGCCAGGTCCCGGCGAGGTGCTGCTCAAGATGGAAGCGGCCAGCATCTGCGGCACCGACGCGCATCTCTACAACTGGGACCCGTGGGCGGCCGAGATCCTGAAGCCGCCGGTCATCCTGGGCCACGAGCTGGCCGGCCGCGTGGCGGCCACTGGCGCCGGCGTCAGCCGCGTGCGCGAGGGCGACCTCGTCGGCGTGGAAAGCCACATCGTGTGCTGGGACTGCGCGCAGTGCCGGGCCGGTGACATGCACCTGTGCCGCGACCTGAAGGTCATCGGCGCGCACGTCGACGGCGGCTTCGCCGAGTACGTGGTGATCCCGGAAACCAACGCCATCGAGTCGAACGGCCTCGACCCGGCGGTCGTCGCCCTCCAGGAGCCGATGGGCAACGCCGTCCACGCCGCCTTCGTCGAGCCGATCGAGGGCCGCAGCGTGGCGGTCACCGGGGCCGGGCCGATCGGCGTCCTGGCCGTCGCCATCGCTCGGGCCGCCGGCGCCTCCTGGGTCGTCGCCACCGACGTGGAGCCGTATCGGCTGGAGCTGGCGCGGACGATGGGCGCCGACCTGGCCCTGGACGCGCGGGACACGGACACGGCCGAGCGCATCGTCGCGGAGACCGGCGGCGACGGCGTCGAGGTCGTCCTGGAGATGAGCGGCTCCCAGGCCGCCCTGGACCAGGCGCTGCACTTCATCACCCGCGGCGGGCGGATCAGCCTGCTCGGCATCTTCGCCAGCCCGGTGGAGATGCACCTGTCGGACCTGGTCATCCAGAAGGGCCTGCGCCTGTATGGCGTCTACGGCCGCAAGATCTACGACACCTGGGAGCGGACCCAGGCGCTGCTCCGCGGCGGCCTCGACGTGTCGCCGGTGCTGACCCACCGCTTCGACCTGGCCGACTGGGAGCGCGGCTTCGACCTCATCGCGTCCCGCCACGCAGGAAAGGTGGTGCTTCTGCCATGACCGATACCGTCGTCACGACGCCAGCGCGCAGTCGCAATCCGCTCGCCTTCCTCGACGGCGAGATCGACGAGCTGCGGGCCAAGGGTCTCTTCCGCCGCCTGCGGGTGGTGCAGTCCGAGCAGAAGAGCCGATGCGTGATCGATGGCCGCGAGGTCATCACCCTGTCGAGCAACAACTACCTCGGCCTGAACACTCATCCGAAGCTGCGCCAGGCGTCGATCGCGGCGGTCGAGGAGTACGGCGCCGGCTCGGGGGCGGTGCGCACGATCGCCGGCACCATGACCCTCCACGAGCAGCTCGAGGCACGGCTGGCCGAGTTCAAGCATGTCGAAGCGGTGCTGACCTTCCAGTCGGGCTTCACCTGCAACACCGGCGTCATTCCCATCCTGGCGCCGGAGGGCGCGGTCATCGTCTCCGACGCCCTCAACCATGCCAGCATCATCGACGGCATCCGCCTCACCAAGGCGGAGCGCAGGATCTTCGCGCACGCCGACATGGACGGGCTGCGCGAGGCGCTGCGCGAGGTCCGCGACGCACCCGGCGGCGCCGAGCGGACCGTGCTGGTCATCACCGACGGCGTGTTCAGCATGGACGGCGACATCGCCCGCCTGCCGGAGATCGTCGAGGCGGCGGAGGAGGCCGATGCGATCGTCTACGTCGACGATGCGCATGCCTCCGGCGTGCTCGGGCGGAACGGGCGGGGCAGCATCGACCATTTCGACCTCCACGGCCGGGTGCACGTCCAGGTCGGGACGTTGTCGAAGGCGATCGGCGTCCTCGGCGGCTACGTGGCCGGACCGGCGGTGCTCCGCACGGTGCTCGAGCACAAGGCGCGGCCCTTCCTCTTCTCGACCTCGCACCCGCCGGCCGTGGCCGCCGCCTGCTTGGCCGCCATCGACGTGCTCGAGTCGGAGCCGGACCTCATCGAGCGGCTGTGGGAGAACACCCGCTTCTTCAAGGACGGGCTGGCGCGGCTGGGGTTCGATATCGGGCAGTCCGAGACGCCCATCACGCCGGTGATCGCCGGGTCGGGCGCGCTGGCGATGAAGCTCTCGGACCGGCTGTTCGAGGAGGGCGTCTTCGCCCAGGGCATCGGCTTCCCGACCGTTCCGGACGACCGTTCACGGGTGCGGACCATCGTCACCGCCGAGCATACGCGCGAGGAGCTGGAGACCTGCCTGGCCGCCTTCGAGAAGGTCGGCCGCGAGCTGGCGCTGATCTAGTACTCGCTCCCGTTGTCACGCGGCAACGGGACGCTGGTCCGACCGGCTGGCAGGTGCTACCGTGCGGTCGCTGACCCGCCGAGCGTGCGGCTGCCCCACGAGCCGAGGTGCCCCAGCCCCAGCGATGCGCGAGCGACCCTTGAGTGCCTTCGTCGCGCAGGCCCTGCGCGAATCCGAGCGCCGACGCGTCGACACGGCCGCCGCGGCCGCGACGCTACCGGCTGCCGCGATCCGCCGTCGCGACGCCACGATCGACGAGCTGGCGGTGGCGGCCGCGGCCGGGGACGTCGAAGCGGTCGGCCGCCTCTACGACCGGCTGGTGGCCCCGATCTACCGCTACGTGGCCGTGCGCGTCCACCGCCGCGAGGACGCGGAGGACCTCACCCAGCTGGTGTTCGAGCGTATTGTCACCAGCCTGCCGCGCTACCGCTCCCGAGGCCGGCCGTTCGAGGCTTGGGCCTTCCGGATCGCCCGCAACGCCGTGATCGACCACGTGCGCCGGGATCGGTCCCACGAGCCGCTGACCGACGGCCACGAGGCGGGCCACGAGGAGACTCCCGATCGCCTCACGGTGCGCGGCGAGGAGATCCGCGAGCTGCGCCGTGCCATCGCCACCCTCACCGCCGACCAGCAGGAGGCGCTGGCCCTGCGCTTCGCGGCTGGGCTCTCCGCCGAGGAGGCGGCGGTGGTCATGGGCCGCAGGGCCGGCACCGTGCGCGGGCTCACCTTCCGCGCGATCGCCAGCCTGCGGCGTCGGCTGCTCACTGACGAGGCGACGGGCCGATGACACTGCTCGACCGCATCCTGGCCCGCGGACCGGAGCTTCCCAGCGACCCGATCATCGCGGCGCGCATCGAGCGGCACCTCCGACGAATCCAGCCCGACCCGCTCTTCCGGCAGCGGCTGCGCAGCGTCGTCGTCAACCGCTACGTCGCCGGTCGCGAGGGGCTGGCGCTGCCGGCCCTGCGCCCGCGAGCACGACGCCAGATGGGGCTGCTGGGACGCGGCGTCCTGTACGCGTCGCTGGTCACCGCGGCGAGCGTGAGCGCCGTCGGCGCGGCAGCGCAGGGGAGCCTGCCGGGCGATGCCCTGTACGGCGTGAAGCTGGAGATCGAGGAGCTGCGCATGCGCGTGGCGCCGCCCGGCCTGCGCGACGACCTGGCGGCGATGGCCCTGGACGAGCGCCTGGACGAGGTCGAGCAGCTGGCCAGCGCCGGCCGCTGGAGCCTCGTGCCGGAAGCCGCCGGGCGCGCCGCGGCGGCGGAGGCCGCCCTGGAACGCCTCGCGCCCGGTGCTGCGACGGCGCTGCTCACCGGAGAGAACTCGATGGAGCGGCATGCCGAGCGCCTGGCGGAGCTGATGGCGACCGCGCCGATTTCAGCGCTGGACGGCCTGCAGCGCGCCCTCGGCGCGTCCACGGCCGAGCACGCGTCAAACGGCGGCCAGGACAGTGGCAACGGGGGAAAGGGCCCAAGCGGCGGTGGGCCGAGCCGTGGCCCGCAATCGGCGCCGGGCGGTGTGTCGCACGACCCGCGTGGGAACGGCCCGGGCCAATCGAGTGGCACGCCGGGGCACGAGAACAGCGGCAATCAGGGCAACGGCAAGGACGCGAGTGGTAACGAGGGGTCCCAGCGTGGCGCCAGCCCGAGCCCCGTAGCGCGGGCGACCGCCACGCCACAACCATCCGGCGGCGGCCGGGGCTCCGGCGGCAACCAGGATCAGCAGGACAACGACCAGAACGGAAGCGGCCAGTAGCCGCCGTTCGCTCCGAGCAGCGGCCCAGAAACCAGAAGACGGGGTAGAGGCGAACCTCTACCCCGTCCCTGCCAGGGGGGCTGGCTGATTGGCAGATGAGCCGGCTCGCGGCCGACCCATCGGCTCAGGCTGATGGCTCAGCGGCGACGCCGCCGCACGGCGCGGACGTTGGCGAAGGCCAGCGCACCGAGTGAGCCGAAGAACACGACCACCATCAGCTCGACCGGGATCGAGATCGGCTCGCCGGCCGGACCGAAGGCGAGGGCCGTGTTCGGCACCGAGGGCTTGGGAGTGGACTGGCCACCCTGCAGGCTCTCGGACGTCACCCGGATCGAGTCCTGGCCCTCGTCCTTCGGGGTCTCGTTGGAGACGATGCTCGCCACGTTCACGATCGGGCCGGTCTCCGGGGCATCCGGATCGACCGTCGTCACGAACGACACGCTGTCGCTGCCGTCGACCGCGAGGTCGCCGAGCTCCCAGGTGATCGTCCGAGTCGCCGAGTCATAGGCACCGCCATCGCTGGCGCTGACGAACTCGAGGGACTCGGGCAGCGGGTCGGTGATCACCGCGTCGGTGACCGGCCCGTGGGTCAGGGTGTAGGTCAGGGTCCAGGTGACCTGCTCCGGGTCAACCGACTTGACGTTGCCGTCCTTGTCGAACACGAAGTGCACGATGTCGGTGTCAGCCGCCTTGTCGATGACCAGGATCGCGACGCGCACGATGACGATCGAGTCGTCGTCGCACTCGTCGGCCAGGTTCTTGGCATCCGGGCACTGGCTGTTCGGGCTGGTGACAACCGCCAGGTTGACCAGCTCGTCACCCTGCTCGGCGTCGAGGCTCACGGCAGCCTGGTAGGTCAGCTGGTAGCTGCCCGAATCCAGGTCGCCGAGGTTCCAGGTGATGGTCCGCGAAGAGGCGTCGTAGTCACCGCCGTCGCTGATGCTCGTCGGAGCATCCAGGCCCGCGGGCAGCTTGTCGGTGACGACCACGTCGGATGCCTGCCCGCCACCCACGGTGACGTCCAGGGTGTACTCGACCAGCGTGCCCGGCAGGACCGGGGCGGACTGGTCGTTGGACTTCTCGATGGCCACCGTGGGGCAGCTCACCGTGATGCTCGCCGACGAGTGGACGGTGTCGCCGTTGCTCGCCGAGGCGAACGCGGTGTTGTCCAGGGTGCCGCAGTCGGCCCGATCGGTGCGACCGGAGACCACGATCACCTTGCCGGGCGAGCTCTCGCCGTAGGGCTTGGTGGGCTTGGCCGATGCGCCCAGGTCGCCGAACTGGCAGGAGGCTGACTGGTGCCCCGACTGGTCGACGCCGCTGATGCAGCTGTCGTCGTTGTCCGGGTTGACCAGGTCGATGCTCCAGCTGACGCCGTCGGGCAGGTCATCGGACCAGCTGGCGTCGAAGGCGGTGCCGGGGCCGGCGTTCCAGATGACGATCGTGTAGCTGGCGACCTCGCCCGCGTCGATCGCATCATCGTCGGCGACCTTGTTGATGTTCAGGCCCGGGCATTCAACCGCAATGCTCGCGCTTGACTCGTTGTTGCCGGTGTCGACGTCGTTGTCAGCCGTGATCCGGGCCGTGTTCTCGATGCCGTCCGCGCAATCCGACTTGCTCGTCGACATCGTGATCGTCACGGACCGATGGTCGCCGTTGTCGATGGTGCCGAAGTCGCAGCTGAGCGACTCGCCCGGGGCGATGCTCAGATCCGCGCAGTCGGCCTTATCGGCCCCGGAGACCGTCCAGGTCTTGCCGGAGTCGGCGGGATTCTCGTCGGTCAGCTCGACGTTCTCCGAGTCACCGACGCCACCGGCGGTGACGACGATGTCGAAGCTGGCCGGCGAGCCGGCCTGCACCGTGTCGAGGACCGCGGTCTTCTTGACGCGGGGGTCACGACGCGGGGCGTCCTGGAAGGCGTGGGCCGGGGCAGCGGACTCGTCGTCCAGGACCACGTCCTTGTAAGCGGGATCCGGCAGGTCGTACCCGGTCGGTGCAACGGTCTCGGTGATCCGATAGGTGCCGAGCAGCAGCCCGCTCACCCGCAGCTCACCGGGGTCGTTGTCCGCGTCGTGCTGGCCGTTGTCGACCACGGTCAGCGGACCGAAGCCATCCGCCGCGCCGTCGATGCCGGCCAGGGTGAAGGTGGCGCAGCAGATCTTGTCCCCGCTCTGCTCGTCGACCTTCTGCCAGCTGATCGTGCCCAGGCCGTTGATGAACGGGCCGAACTGGGCATGTCCGTTCTGGGCGACGGTCTTGGTCACGCAGGTCTCGTCGAGGATGTAGCCGGCCGGAGCCTTGGTCTCGCAGACCTGGTACTCGTCGGGCTCCACGTTCGACAGGTGGATGACGCCAGCGTCGTCGTTGTCGTCGTTGCCGTCGTTGTCCTTGATCTCCAGCGAGCCGGAGCCCGTGAACGGGTTCGGGGTCACGCTGAAGGTGGCGCCGCCCAGCGGATCGCCGTTCTCGTCGCGCTTCAGGATGGTGATCTGGCCGCAGGTGCTGAAGTCGACCGGCACGGGGGCCATGACTTCCTTCAGCTCCGAGGTGATCTGCTCGGACGAGCGGCTCTTGGCGAAGATGCTGCCGAAGGCGCGGCACTGGCCGCCGATGAGGTCGGTCAGATTGAGTGCGAACTCGCCGAACTCGCCGGTGCCGAGGTCCGCGTTGCCGTTGCGGCAGTCCTTGATCGGAGCGGCGTTGACCGAGCCCTCGGCGAGGTTGCCGAGATCATCGGCATCGCTCCACTTGCTGCCGTCCCAGCTGCGATAGGTCAGGTCGACGGCATAGCCGCCCTGCGAGCCGGGGTTGGCATGGAAGTTGAACTCGATCAGCAGGTCGCCGATCGTGCGCTGATGATTGATGCCGTTGCTGAGCACGACGTCCGACTGGTTCATCTAGGAGATCGTCCCGGTGCCGGAGGTGTCGTTGCGGATCCAGCCGACGTAGACCAGCAGGTCGCCCGACCCGGTGGTCTCGCTGGAAATGTACAGGCGCTGGAGATCGACCTTGTTGTTCGGGATCGAGCCGAAGTCCACCTCGGGGTTGAGCTCGTTCTCCTTGGCCCCCTTGTAGGAGTTGTCGGTCTGGCCGGTCGGCAGGTCGTCCTTGGTGATGACGCTGACGCCGTTCGTACACCAGTCGAGCTCGCTGGCCGAATCGTCGGTGAGGTTCGCGTCCGTGACGTTGAAGTCACTTCCCGACAGCGCCATGACCGGCGCCGAGGCGATCTGGGCGATCGGCGCCAACGGGCCGATGACCACGTTCAACAGGAACGCGAGGGTGATGGGGATTGCTCGGAACGGGTTCGCTCGGAGTGACATGTCTGGATGCCCCCTTGGCACCTGTGTCGATCGTCTGCCTCCGACCGAATCGCTGTTTGGGCCGATGAATGGCCTGCAATCGTTTCGGCTGAAACCGATGCTCCAGTCGGCCGCTGCCATCCAGGCGGCGCCGGGAGTATCACTGCCCGGTCGGTACTTTGGTACCCCTCTATTTGACCGACCGCGGGGCTTCGGTGGCGTCTGGTGCAGTACGGGGTCAGCAAATTGTTGACCGCCGGCAACGTCCGACCCAGGACCCCGGCCAGTACCTGCGGGACGGCCGATCTGGTACCCCTGAAAACGACGAGCCCCCGGCTTGGCGCCGGGGGCTCGTGCTCGCGCGGGCGGGACGTGCCCGCCGGGTCTGCCTAGTAGCGGCGCTGGGCGCTGCGCACGTTGGCGTAGGCGAGCGTCCCGAGTCCTGCCAGCAGGATCAGGGCGAAGACGACCGTCGCCACCAGGGTCGGTCCTGAGCCGAAGAGCGCGGCCGTATCCGGCTGGCTGGCCGCCGGCGTGCCAGTCGCGCCCTGTACCGACTGCTCGGCCGTGGGCGTGGGCGTGGCCGTGCTGCCCTGCACCGTCTGCTCCGGTGTCGGCGTCGGCGTGGCCGTCGGCGTGGGCGTCGGCGTGGCGGTCAGGTCGTTCTCGAACTCGCAGGTCGCCTGGTCGCCGGCCGCCACCGTCAACGTGCAGTCGGCATCGGCTGGCAGGTCATACCCGGCCGGTGCCGCTGTCTCGGTGAAGGTGCACTGCGTGCCCTCGGGGCCGTTGACGCTGATGACGCCCTCGTCCCCGGTCACGACCGTCCGGCTGAAGCTGCCGTTATCGGTGGAGTTCAGTGTCTCGGAGGAGCCACCGGCGCCGATCGCGCCGTCGGTCGGCACACTGAGCACGGTGTCAGGCAGGAAGGTCCCGGTCGCGACGTCCGGCCAGTCGCAGCTGACCTCGAACGTGGCGCCGGCCAGCGGCTGGCCCGCACCGTCGACCTTGGTGACGCGCAGCGCGCCGCCGATGATGAAGCAGGCCGGGCCCGCCTTGCGGTTGGAGGCCTGGGCGTCGCTCGGCGATTCGGTGGTCTTGCCGTAGTTGCAGTACTCGGCTCCGACGGGCGCATCAGCCGGGATGTTCAGCGTGAACTGAATAACCACCGGGCTCACGTCGTTCGCCAGGGCGGTGACGGTGAACTTCTGGAAGGCCTCGTCGTCGACGAAGACGCAGTCGGTGAGCTTCCACTCCTCCTGCCCCGGATTCCCGCCAGCCGTCGCCGGGAAGGTGAAGCGGAACGTCGCCGTGCCCCCGGGCTCCAGCGTTCCGCCGACCAGCTCCTTGGTCGTGTTCTCCGAGCCTGGGGTCGTGACGACGCCATTGCAGCCATTGGTGCCGTCCTCCAGCGTGACGACCGGTTCAGCCGCGCGCACGGTGGAGACCAGTGGCCCGACCAGGTAGGCCGCGCACAGGGAGAGGACGAGGGCGGAGACGAGGAAGAGCAGCGTGGCCCGGGTCGAGGCCCGGCCAGGAAGGGCACGATTCATCGAGAGAAAGCCTCAGCTACAGGTCGCGCGGTCGGTATTTCCTCCGGTGGTGGGCGGGCAGCGCGACCCCGTGGGCGGGCACAGCATAGGCCAGAGGTACCAGGCTGCCTAGTACCAAACCAGACATGGAAAGGGCCCCGGGACGAATCCCGGGGCCCCTCGAATGGAGACCGGTGGTAAGGGACCGGTCTCGTCAGCGGCTGCGTGCCTTGACGTTCGCGAACGCCAGGGTGCCGAGACCGGCCAGCAGGATCGCGGCGAAGGCAAGGGTCGGGATCGCTCCCGGTGCGCCCTGCGCGCCCATTGCCGTGTCGGGCTGGCTGGCGGCCGGCGTGCCGGTGCCACCC
>DASSNX010000084.1:0-5768 GCA_035701185.1 Candidatus Limnocylindria bacterium | reverse complement strand
GACGTACGGCCGCAGGTCGCGCAGCCCGGAGTCGGAGCGGCGCTCGCTCTCGCCGCGCCGCCGCTTGCCGGGAAGCCGCTCCGCGGCGAGGAGCCGAACGACCGCGCCGCGCAGCTCATCGCTGGAGAGCGGCGCGTTGCCATGCGGCCGGACCTCGACCTCGTACTCGGCCGCCCGCAGCTGCGAGGCCGCGGACGGGAAGCCCTGCCACACCTCGCGTGCATCGACCATCTCGACGCCCTCGGGCAGCAGCTCCGACGCCGCCTGGATCTTGCCGATGGGCGTCAGCTCGTCGAGGTACAGCTCCAGCACCTCGCCGCGCAGCTCCACGCCAACGGGCAGGTTGGCGGCGAACTTCAGGCGTGAGCGTGGGCGAGCGGCATTGGTCTGCGAAATCGGCAGACCGGCCTCGCGGAAGGCGCGCTCGAACTCGGCAAGCAGTTCGGCCTGGCGGAGGCGCAGCGCCGGATCGCGTCGCGCAAAGAGGATCTGCCAGCGCTGCCGTGGCGCGCGCTCGGCAGTGGTTCGTTCAGTCATGAGCGCTCGATGGTCCCTTGGAATTCGTGGCTGATCTCCTCGATGCCCTGCGACGACATCGGCTCAGCCTGTTCGTGCTGGCCGTCCTGCTGCTGCTGGCCTGGCTGTTGTGGTCGGTCAAGGGGGCGCTGCCGGCCTTCTTCATCGGCGCCGCGCTGGCGTTCGTGCTCGACCCGGTCGTCACCCTGCTGCAGCGCCGTGGCCTGCGGCGCTGGATCGGCATCCTGGTGGCGTACGCCGCCATCGTGGTAGTGGCCTGGGGCCTGGTCGCCTTCGCCGTGCCGCCCATCGCGCGGCAGACGCGCGATTTCGTCGCCCACCTGCCGGAGTTCGGCGCCGCCGTCTCCAACGTCCAGCACGGACTGCAGGATTGGTACCTCTCGCTGCCGCTGCCGCCGGACCTGCGGGCGGCGCTGGACGAGTCGATCGCCGGCGCCGAGGCAGCGTTCGGGGAGGCGATCCGCCAGATCCTCGGCCCGGCCGTGTCGACCATCGTGCGTGCCGCGGGCTTCGTGCTGGGCCTGGTCGTCATCCCGGTCTGGCTCTTCTTCGTGCTCAAGGACCGCGAACGACTGCCTGCCGCCGTCGAGGGCGGCCTGCCCGAGTCGTGGCGCGCCGACGCGGGCAACGTCATGGCGCTGGTGAGCGGCGTCGGTGGGCGCTGGGTGCGGGGACAGCTGATCCTGGGCGTGGCCATCTTTGCCGCCACGGCCATCGGCCTGACCATCCTGACCTTCGCCGGCTTCAGCGAGTTCGGCCAGTTCACCCTGGTACTGGCGCTGATCGCCGGGGTGCTGGAGTGGTTCCCGATCATCGGCCCCGTCATCTCCGCCATCCCGGCGATCCTCATCGGCCTGGCCATCAGTCCGGCCGCCGCCATCGCGGCCGTGATCCTGTACATCGTCATCCAGCAGCTGGAGAACAACCTGCTCGTGCCGAAGGTCATCGGCGACGCGGTGGACCTGCACCCGGCGGTGATGATCCTGGCGCTGGTCGCGGGCGGGGCGCTGTTCGGGATCGGTGGCGCCATCCTGGCCGCCCCGACGGTGGCGCTCGGCCGCGACCTGTATCGGTACACCTTCCGCCGCCTGCACGGCGACCCGCCGGAGCTTGCCTACGCCGCCGCCGCACCCGCGCGACCGCGCTCTGGACCGGCCGCGGTGCCATCCACCGCTGACGGCGACGCCAGCCCCGATGCAACGCCTTCCGAGGGGACTGCCGCGGGCGGTTCACGCTCGGATGCGCCGCCGAGCCGCACCGAAACGCCGCCAAATGCCGCCTGACGTCGCTGCGAGGGTCATCTGGAGCCAACCGGCAGGTCGGACGCCCGCCCATCGGCCGCTAGAACGTCGGTTTGCGCGCGTGCATCCGCACTGACTGCAGGATGCCCATCCCGAACAGCAGGCTGATCATCGACGACCCGCCATAGGTCACGAACGGCAGCGGGATGCCGGTCACCGGCATGATCCCGATCACCATCCCCACGTTGACCATGATCTGGAACAGCAGCATGCTCGCCAGCCCGGTGGCGACCATCATGCCCAGCGCATCGCGCGAGCCCCAGCCGATGGCCAGCACCCGCCAGATGAGCAGCGCGAAGATCGCGAGCAGCACCACGCTGCCCACGAAGCCGAGCTCTTCGGCGACGACCGTGAAGATGAAGTCGGTGGATTGCACCGGCAGGAAGCCGAGCTGGTTCTGCCGCCCCGCGGTCAATCCCTGCCCGAAGACGCCACCAGAGCCGACCGCGTTCAGGGCCTGGACCAGCTGGTAGCACGCCCCCTGCGGATCGGCGGATGGATCCAGGAAGCAGAAGAGCCGCTGCCGCTGGTAGTCGGCCAGTGATTGCACGACCACCGGCGCCACCGCGACCGTTGCGCCGGCAAGCACGCCCATCCAGCCGATGCTGGCGCCGCTCATGAACAGCATCCCGATCAGGATCGCCACGAAGACGAGGGCGGTGCCCAGGTCCGGCTGCTTGAAGACCAGCAGCGTCGGCACGGCCATCAGCAGCCCGGCTCCCACCAGCGTCGACAGCTTGCCGATGCGCTCGCGCCGGCTCGACAGGAAGCTGGCCAGCACCACGATCATCAGCACCTTGCTGACCTCGCTGAACTGGAAGTCCAGCCCGGCCACGCTGATCGACATCTGGGCGCCGAACAGGTTGGTGCCGATGAGCATCGTCAGCGTCAGCAGCCCGAGCACCAGCGCGTAGATGGGGACGGTCAGGGTCTGCAGCCAGTGGTAGTCCACGCTGGCGGCGACGAAGAAGATGATCAGGCCGATGGAGGTCCAGATCAGGGTCTTCACCGATTGCGAGAAGCCCGCACCGGCTCCCTGCTCGGCAAAGCCGGCCGAGTAGCCCATCACCACACCGAAGGCGATCAGCAGGAGCATGTAGACGAAGAGCTGGAGGTCGAAGGCGCGCCAGCGCCGCGCGCGCACGTTGTCAACAAGTGTTGTAGTTGCGGCGACGGCGCCCATCAGTTGGCTGCCACCAGGCTGAAGTCGCGCGGATCGAGCCGCAGATCCTGGTGCAGCCCGTACCACTGCTGCAGGAAGTACTTGACCACCTCCAGCGAGACGTTGCCGGGGACGACCGCCGAGTACGAGAACGTGGCGATCGCCAGGTCGGCGTCCGTGGCACCGGCCTTCGACGGCAGGTACGCCACGAACCAGGAGTGGAACGGCAGCACGCCGTTCTTGCCCGGCGTCCCGAACTCGGCCGTACCGGTCTTGCCGGACAGCGCGCCGGGGAGCTTCAGATCTCGAATGTTGTAAGCGTGGCCGGTGGTGATCACCTGGCGCGCGCCGATGCGCATCGTCTCCAGGTTCGCGCGGCTGGCGTCGATGCGGCGGATGAGCTTGGGGCTGTACTTCTTGATGAGCTTGCCGGCGGCATTCGTCTCGCCGCGCACGATCATTGGCTGCATCAGGCGCCCGCCATTGGCCAGCGTGCAGTAGGCGTTGAGCAGCTGCAGCGGAGTTACGGCCACCACGTTCTGGCCGATCCCGGCCTGCGCCAGCTCGCCCGTGAATACGTCCTCGCGCCCCTGCGAGCGCGCCCACTCCTTGCTGGCGATGATGCCGGCCGCCTCGCCGGGCAGGCGGACGCCGGACTTCTGCCCGAAGCCCAGCTCGTTGGCCCAGTCACCGAGCCGATCCACGCCCAGCGCCACCGCCATCTGGTAGAAGAAGGTGTCCGAGCTCAGCGCATAGGCCTGCACCAGGTTGACCGGGCCGAACCCCTGGTGGTTCCAGTCGAACAGGCACTGGCCCTTCGGCGCGTTCGGGATCTGATAGCAGCCGTAGGTCGGCCATGGCCGCGTGGGGTTCGTCACGCCCTCCTCGAGCGCCGCCAGCCCGGTCACCAGCTTGAAGGTCGAGCCCGGCGGGAAGATGTCGGCGATGGCGTGGTTGCGCAGCGGCTTGGCGGGGTCGTTGAGGTAGACGTTGTAGTCCTCGGGGCTGATGCCGGTGGCGAACTTGTTGTTGTCGTAAGCGGGCAGCGAGACCATGGCCAGGATCTCGCCGGTCTGCGGGTTCATCACCACCGTGACGCCTTCGTCCAAGCCGGCGGCGCGCATGCCCCAGTTCAGCGACTTCGTCGCGATCCGCTGCATCCGGGCGTCGATCGTCAGCATCAGGTTGGCGCCGGGCTTCGGCTCCGCCAGGGTCCGGATCGTCTTGACCGGGCGGCCCTGCGCGTCGCGTTCCATCAGCTCGCTGCCGTAGGTGCCGCGCAGCGCCTTCTCGTACGTCGCCTCGATGCCTGCGCGGCCGATGAGGTCGTCGCGCTGGTATCCGTCGTCCTGCAGGTCACTGAACTCGGCCGAGTTGATGGGTCCGACGTAGCCGAGGACGTGCGAAAGCAGCTGCCCGTCGACGTGGCCGTTCTCGTCGAGATAGCGGCGCACGGGCTCCACCTCGACCACCACCCCCGGCAGCGTCTGCGCCTCCTCGCCGATGAGCAGCGCCGCGCGGCGGCTGACGCCGCGGATGATCGGCACCAGGTCGAAGGGCGAGCCGTTGTAGGCGTCCAGCCGCGCACGCAGCACGGCCGGCTTGCTGCCGGTCAGCTGGGCGACGCGCCGCAGGACCGCGGCTCGGTCCTCGTCGGCCAGATCCGCCGGTCGGACCTTGACGGTCCAGGATGGGACATTGACGACCAGCGGCCGCCCCTGGCGGTCGAAGACCAGGCCGCGCGGTGCGCGGAGCGCGACCTGGATGGTGCGCGTGGCCGCAGCCTGCGCCGCGTAGCGGTCACCGTTGATGACCTGCAGCTGGAAGAGGCGCCCGCCGAGGATCGTGAACAGCAGGGCAGCGGCAACGCCGAACGAGATGAACCGCGCCCGCGAGCGCGGCAGGTCCAGCCGCCCTTCGTTGAGATCAGCCATGGCTGCTCACCATGCCGGGCGCTCCTCGGGCATCACCCGGCGTGCGGCCAGCCGCGCGGGGTAGAGCAGGAGGCCCACGATCGCGGCGTTCAGCACCGCCGCGGGCAGGATGAGGTTGACGGGGATGGCCGGCACCACGTCCCCCAGCAGACGGAATACGCCAATGATCACCAGGTCGGCCAGGATGCTGCCCACGAAGCCCGCCAGGATCGGGTAGAGCCAGATGAGCCGACCGAGCACGCCGTTGCCACCGGCGACCAGGGCCGCGACCAGCAGGAGGCTCAGCGGAATGCTGCCGATGGGCGCCGTGGAGATCAGATTGGCCGTCACGCCACCGGCGAACGCCCACACAACGCCAGGTCCGAAGCCCGCCAGGGCCGTGACCAGCACAACGGCGACGAGCATGAGGTTCGGCCGCACGCCGGCGACCTCGATCTCGGGCGCCAGGCCTGCGTGAGCGATGCCGACCACGATTGCCAGGAGAACGCTGGTGTAACTGATGTGCGACTCCCCCGGGCGGCTGCGGAAGCTGCTTGATGGATGTCTGGCGGCTGGCCGCCAGCGAGTATACCGACCCGCGGAGGTGCCCCGACAGGCAACTATTCGAGCTGAGTTTTCACGTGAAACATCGCAGCCACATCCGACGACCGACTGACGGCCCGCCGGCGGTCACTGTGGAAAAACCCGACTGACTTCCCGGTTCGGTAACGCGCCGATAACCAGCCGGTAAGCGCCTGAACTGGTAAAATTGGGGGACCCATTTCAACCCGCCGTGGAGCGCTCGTGGTCAGAGTTACCGCCTGCACAAACCAGAAAGGCGGCGTCGGCAAGACG
>DASSNX010000083.1:0-20088 GCA_035701185.1 Candidatus Limnocylindria bacterium | reverse complement strand
CCACGCGAAGGAGACGACGCTCAGGGCAATCCCGAAAAAGAGCGCGTTCTGCGGCGTCACGGCGTGGCGCGGCAGCGGCCGGTGGCGGGTGCGGCGCATGACGTCGTCGATGTCGCGGTCGACGTACTGGTTGATGGCATTTGCCCCGCCCGCGGCCATCGTCCCGCCGATGATCACCGCGGCCATCAGCCACGGGCTGGGCAGGCCACGCTCGGTGGTCTGCTGGGCAAGGACCATGGTCGGCACGGTGGTGACCAGCAACAGCTCGATGATCCGCGGCTTGGTCAGCGCGATGTAGGCGCTCAGCGCCCTCCGCAGGTCGCCGCGCTCCGTGCGGCCGGAGCCGGGCGGCGCGGCATCGGCGCCGACCGGGATCGGCTCACGCAGCGCCGCCAGCAGCAACCAGGCGCAGGCGGCGAACAGTGCCGCGCCGACCGCCAGGTGCGGGACGACGAACACGGCCGACAGCCGCGACCAGATGTTCGCCGCGCCGAGGGCGAGCTGGACCAGCACCAGCACGGCGGCCGCGCCGGCCAGGCGACGCGGCAGCGCGCTGGCGGTGGACCGGCGGACGGCTCTTGCCATCCACAGCACCAGGGCCAGGACGACGACCGCGAGGGCCCGATGCGCCACGTTGATCGCCTGCTCCACTCCGCCGATGACCGGGATCACCCGGCCACCCATCAGCGGGAAGTCGCCGTAGGCCAGGCCCGCGTCGTGCCCGGTCACCCACGAGCCGAGCAGCATCTGCGCGAAGACGGCCAGGGCGGTGAGGCCGATGAGCCAGATGGGCAGCGCGCTGGGTCGCCCGGGCATCGGCCCGTGGCTGGCCCGATCGGCGATCAGGATCGTCATCGCCAAGACCGTCAGCGCCATGGCCAGGTGGGCGGTGACGAGCTCTCGGGCCAGGCCCTGGATGACGACCTGGCCACCGAGCACGGCCTGCACGATGACGAGCACGCCCGCCACCACCGCGGCGACGAGCAGCGGCCGGTCCTGGCGGCGGCTGGTGAAGACGGTGATCAGCGCGACCGCGCCGACCAGCGGACCGACGGCCACCGCCGCCACCAGCCGATGCGAGTGCTCGATCCAGGCGTGGAGCTCGGCCGGTGGCACCCACGCGCCGAAGCAGAGCGGCCAGTCGGGACAGCCCAGGCCGGAGTCGGTGGCGCGCACGAGTCCGCCCACGACGATCAGGACGTAGGTGGCTGCCGCGGCGGCGATGGCCAGCTTGGCGAAACGGGTCAAGGGATCCTCCAGCGCCGGCCGTGCCGACGCCCTGGCTGGGCGGCGGCGAGGGCCCACGGGCGGGCCGAGCGCTCAGGCCGGCATCATACCCACCCGCCGCCCGAACGTCACCGATCGCGGTCGGGGACCCTCGCTTCGGCGGCCACCGCCTGCGGCACGCGGCGGAGGCGCCGTGGGGCGAGCGGCAGCAGCCGTCGCGACAGTCCCGCCATGCGATCCATCCCGCGCTGGCGCCGGGCGGACCACGGCAGGCCATAGCCGCGGCGGATCGGCTCCGGCAGGACCGACATCGAGATCAGGTGTCCGACGTCCCAGATCCAGCGCGGCGGAAATGCGGTCGGATAGAGCACGGAGGGCGCCAATGCGCGGGCGGTGTCGCTGACCTCGACGGTGCCGTTCGCCATCAGGCGCAGCATCTCGGCCCGCAGCTCTACCAGGGTCTCGGGGACGACCGTCGCGGGCACGCCCAGGCGGATCGCGATCTGGCGCGACTCGGCGTGGTAGGCCTGCTGCTCGGCAGGCGACAGGCGCCCGACATAGGTGTCGTGGACGCGCAGGGCAGTGTCGACCAGGGTGGCATGGACCCACAGCAGGAGCGCCGGGTCCCTGGCGTCGTACGGCGTGCCGCTTTCGGGGATGGCGCCACGCACGACGCCATGGATCGCGTTCATGCGGCGGATGGCGCGCTCCGCGCGGGCCGTGCTTCCGAACACCACCGCGTAGCTCGCGTTGAGGGTGCGTCGCAGGCGCGCGAACGGGTCAGCCTGGAAGTCGGAGTGCTGCGCCACGCCGGCCGCCACCGCCGGATGGGCGAGCTGCATCAGCAGCGCCGCAGTGCCGCCGGCCAGGATCAGCGCCTCCCCGTCGATGCGCCAGGCCATGCTGCCCGGCCCGAAGAGGCCGGCATCCGAACGGCGCTCGCGCAGCGTCACCATGCGCGCTGGAGAGGTGGCGGACCGGGACGCGTGAAGGTCCGGAGCATGAGCCCGGCCACGACGCCCGCCGCGAAGCCGCCGATATGTGCCATGTAGGCGACGCCGCCCGACTCGTCCGAGACGACGCCGGCACCGAAGCCGCTGATGAGCTGGAAGACGATCCAGATGCCGATGGCGACCACCGCCGGCACCTGGACGAAGAAGCGGAACAGGAAGACCGTCACCCGGTTGGTCGGGAAGAGGACGATGTAGGCGCCCAGCACACCGCTGATCGCGCCGGAGGCGCCGAGGGTCGGGATCACCGAACCGACGGCCGTCAGCACCTGCGCCAGGCTGCCGATCACCCCGAAGGCCAGGTACAGCAGCAGGTAGAGCGCGGGTCCGGCCCGATGCTCCACGTTGTCGCCGAAGACCCACAGGAACAGCATGTTGCCGCCCAGGTGGAGCCAGCCGGCGTGCATGAACATGCTCGACAGCAGGGTGAGCTGGATCGGGGTCGGTCCAGGCGCCTCGGGGACCAGGAATGGCTGCCCGTCGATGGTCACCGGCTGCGGCTGCAGCAGGTCCACGCCAGTGGTGATCTCGTACGGGATCGCGCTCCAGCCGTAGGTGAAGGCGTTGTCGGCACCCGCCTGCTGGAGGAGCAGGAAGACGGCGATGTTGAGGCCGATGATCGCCACGGTGACGTACGCCAGGCCTCGCCCCGGCTCGTTCTGGTCGCCGATG
The DNA here is from genome assembly GCA_035701185.1 of Candidatus Limnocylindria bacterium. Classification (GTDB taxonomy): domain Bacteria; phylum Chloroflexota; class Limnocylindria; order QHBO01; family QHBO01; genus DASSCW01. The sequence continues at coordinate 17,179 of DASSNX010000083.1, read as the reverse complement.
GGAAACATCGGCTCAGGCTCCGGCGGTCGATGCGGATTCGGGAGCTGGCGGGCGTTCGTCCGGCGCCGGATCGCGGATCCCGACAGCGTTCACGGCCGCGCCGGCAATGCACAGCAGCGCGGCGATGAGCATCGCCAGGTGGAACGCGTCGGTGGACGATGCCACGGCCGCGGCGCGCTGCGCGTCGGTGAGCGAGCTCGGCGGCTCCTGCAGGGGCGGAACGTGCTCGCGGACCTCGGGGGCATTGACGTCCATCCCCGACGCCCGGTCCGCCAGCCCGGCATAGAACGACGCCGTGACGCCGATGAAGATCAGCGCGCCGGCCAGCACCGGTCCGATGCGGCTGACGGCGTTGTTGATGGCCGAGGCGAGCCCCGAGTTGCCGACCGGCACCGACGTCATCAGTGCCGTGGTCAGCGGCGCCACCAGCATGGCAATGCCGATCGCAAAGAGGAGCACCGCCGGCAGCACATCCACGAGGTAGTCGACCGGCGGAACAAGGGTTTCCGGCCGCGAGAAGCTGGCGACCCATGCCTGACTGCCGGCGGGGATCCGGATGAACCACAGCAGGCCCGCTGCCATGAACGCCGGACCGATGGCCATGAACCGGCGCGGCCCGTAGCGACCGGCCATGTGGCCGAAGGTCGTCGACAGCGCGGCGATGGCCACGCTGATCGGCAGCCCCGCCAGGCCGGAGGCAAGCGCGGTGTAGCCGAGTGTGCCCTGCAGGAAGAGGGCCTGGTAATACGAATAGACGTACAGCGCCCCGTAGATCAGCAGTGTCGAGATGTTGGTCACCGTGAAGTTTCGCGAGCTGAACAGCTGCGGCGGCACCAACGGGTCCCGGCGGCGCGTCATGAGTGGGATGAGCGCGACGGTCGCCACGGCGCCGATCACGAGCGCCGCCCAGGCGATCGGATCCTGCCAGCGCTGCTCCTGGCCGCGCGTCGCGCCGTAGGCCAGGCCGCCGACGGCGACGGCCACCGCCACCGCGCCGATCAGGTCGAACCGCTTCGGCTCCTCGGGGTTGCGGCTCTCCGCCAGCCGGTTGATCGCGATCCAGACCCCGACCGCCACCAGCGGGACGTTGATGAGGAACGCGACGCGCCAGCCGAAGGTGTCGATCAGGAAGCCGCCCAGCGGCGGCCCGAAGATGGTCAGTGCGCTGGTGGCGGCGGCCCAGATGCCGAAGGCGCGGCCGCGATCGGCTCCGTCGAAGTTGGCGTTGATGAGCGCCAGGGAGGTCGGGACGAGCAGCGCACCGAACGCGCCCTGCGCCAGCCGGGCCAGGATGAGGACCTCCATGGTCGGCGCCAGGCCGCAGGCCAGCGAGGCGATCCCGAAGCCGGAGAGGCCGATGACGAAGAGGCGCCGCCGACCGAAACGATCGGCCAGGGCACCGGCCAGGATCAGCAGGGCCGACAGCGAGAGCAGGTAGCCGTTGACGATGTACGACTGGCCCTCGAGCACGCCGACAACGCTTGCCGGCAGCTGCTCACCAATGGCGCGCAGCGCGACGTTGACGATGGTCGAGTCCAGGAAGACGATCCCGGACCCCAGGACCACTGCTACGAGCGTCCAGGTCCGGCGGGTCATCGCCGCAGCCTAGCAGAGGCTAGTTCGGGGGCTGATTGCCCCTCCCGCGGCTGATGACGTACTTCATCCCGGCCAGCTGGTCCTCGCTGAGCGGGTTGCCCTCGGCGTCCACCAGGCCCTGGTCGCCACGGCAGTCGACGCAGACGAAGGCGACGCCCGGGTCGTCCTCGCTGATCAGCGTCACGCGGCGCGCGAACAGCGGCGTCCCCAGCGCCACGTCACGCCCGCATGCGGTGCATCGCTCTTCCACGCTCCGATTCTACGGGCCGCAGCTCGATCAGCCACGCCTGCCGATCGCCGCCGGACGTCAGCAGCCGCCGTCCCCAGGACGAGCGCGCCGCCTCCGCGTCGTCCAGCGTCGCGGGCCGGCAGCCTTCGGCCACGAACCCGAGTGCGGCGTAGGCCGCCACGACTGCGTCCGGGTCCAGGGCCGTGGCGCCGCCGGCGGCATCGCGAGCGGAGGCCGAGACGAGCAGCCGCAGCAGGCCGCCCGGCGCGACCAGGCGAGCCAGGCGCTCCGTCCCCACCGGGTCACGGCCGACGGCGGCATCGAGCAAGGATCCCCACGGAAAATGAACAGTGGCGAGCGAGGCGAGGCCCCACAGCTCGGCTGGGAGCTGCTCGAGCGACGAGGCGATGAACAGCGCGTTCGGCAGCCCGCCACGCTTCGCGGCGCGGCCGGCGCGCCACGAGGACTCGCGCATCGCGGCGTGGCTGGCATCGACGGCCAGCACCAGCTCATCGGGATGCTCCGACGCGCGAGAGAGCACGAACCGGCCGTCACCGGCACCCACGTCCAGCGTGACGCGGGCGTAGCCGGCGGCCAGGTCGGTCAGTTAGCCGACGTCCACCTCGGTGAGACGTCGTCCGTTGACGAGTCGCATGACGCCGATCATACGACTGGACCGATGGGCTCGAACCGCGCGGTGAAATGCCGCAGCTGCATCGGCTGCTCGACGATGCGGTAGCCCGGCAGCTCGGCGGCCCGTTCCGCCACCCAACGGACGACCTCGATGACGTAGTCGACGTGCGACTGGGTATAGACCCGGCGCGGGATCGCCAGCCGCACCAGCTCCATCGGCGCCGGCGTCTCGGACCCATCCGGGTGCTGGCCGAACATGACCGAACCGATCTCGCAGCCGCGGATGCCGCCCTCGCGGTACAGCGCCACCGCCAGTGCCTGCCCGGGGTACTGCAGCGCCGGGATGTGGGGCAGCAGCGCGGCGGCGTCCAGGTAGACGGCATGGCCGCCGATGGGCTGCACGCACGGTACGCCGGACTCGACCAGCGCCTCGCCCAGGTAGGCGGTCGAGCGGATGCGGTAGCGCAGGTAGTCCTCGTCGATCACCTCGCGCAGTCCCTGCGCGATGGCGTCCAGGTCGCGGCCCGCCAGGCCGCCGTAGGTGGGAAATCCCTCGGTCAGGATCTCCAGGTTGCGGGCCTGCTCGGCCCACGCATCGTCGTTCATGGCCAGCCAGCCGCCGATGTTGGCGATGGCGTCCTTCTTGGCGCTCATGGTCATGCCATCGGCCAGTGACGCCATCTCGCGCACGATGTCGCGGATCGACCGATCCGCCTGTCCCTCCTCGCGCTGCTTGATGAACCACGCGTTCTCGGCGAATCGGCAGGCGTCCAGGAAGAGCGGCAGGCCATATCGGTCACAGACGGCCCGCACCGCGCGCAGGTTCTCCAGGCTGACCGGCTGGCCGCCACCGGAGTTGTTGGTGACGGTGACCATCACCAGCGGGATGTGCTCTGGGCCGCGCTCATGGATGAAGGCGTCGAGCGCATCGGTATCCAGGTTGCCCTTGAACGGATGGATGGCCGATGGGTGCTTTCCCTCCTCGATGACCAGGTCGACGGCCTCCGCCCCGGTGTACTCGACATTGGCTCGAGTCGTGTCGAAGTGCGTGTTCGACGGCACGACCTTGCCGGGCCCGCCGACCACGCCGAACAGGATCTTCTCCGCCGCTCGCCCCTGGTGGGTGGGGATGACGTGCTTGAACGGGAAGAGATCCTGGACGCTCTCCAGGAAGCGGAACCATGACGGCGAGCCGGCATAGCTCTCGTCGCCGCGCTGGATGCCCGCCCACTGCTCGGCGGACATGGCGCCGGTGCCGGAGTCCGTCAGCAGGTCGATCAGCACGTCGGCGGCATGCAGGTTGAAGAGGTTGTAGCCAGCCGCGCGCAGGTGCTGGTCGCGCTCCTCGACGGTGGAGAGCCGGATCGGCTCCACGCTCTTGATCCGGAACGGCTCGATGATCGTGTGCCAGCGATCCACGCTCGGCAGCATACCCGGCGGGGTAATGTTCGACGCATGGACGGTTGGGAATCGCTGGGGGGCTCGCTCGCGTCGGCGCCGGCGGTCACCGCCTGGGACGTCGACCAGATGCAGGTCTTCTGCATCTTCCCCGACGGCGAGCTGTGGAACCGCTACTGGGACGGCGAGTCCTGGCACCCGTGGGAGTCGCTGGGCGGGGAGCTGACCGGCGACCCGGCCGCGTGCTCCTGGGGCGCCGATCGAATCGACCTCTTCGCGCGCGGCCGGGACGGCCGGCTGTGGCATCGCTGGTACGAGCCTGCCGGCTGGCAGCCTTGGGAGCAGCTCCCCGTGGAGCTGGCAAGCGACCCCTCGGCCTGCTCGTGGGGCCCGAACCGCCTCGACGTCTTCGGCCGCTCCCCTGCCGGCGACCTGGTGCACGCCAGCTGGGATGGCAATACCTGGTCCTTCAACAGCTGACCGATCGCCGATTCCTGATCATTCGTGCCGAACGTGCAACGTTGCGTCTGATCCGACGCGGCTTTCCGCGCAGATGTGCACGACACGGGCGGCTGCACTGCTTCTGGTTTCGAGCCTGAGCACGCGCCTCGCCCGCGGCCCGTGCGCCAGGCACGCGAACTTCGAGCAACGGCAAGTCTGATCAGGTTCCCGGCGAGCGAGCGCCGGCCGATGCCCAGCCGGCTCAGTCCGCGTCAACGGTCGGCTGCAGCAGGAAGATCCACACGTCCCAGGCCGCGTGGCTGACGATCAGCGCACCCAACGGCATGCCCAGCGCGTAGAGCGCCGCCCAGTGGGCACCGGCCACCCCGGCAGCACCGAGCAGCGTGAAGTTGCCGGTCACGACGTGCACCCCTCCGTAGGCGGCCGCGCCGGCGGCCGCGCCACGCCATCGGCCCAGGAGGCGCATGAACGTGGCCTGCACGAAGCCGCGCCAGAAGATCTCCTCCGCGGGGCCGATGACCGCCACCAGCCGCGCCCCGATCTCGGGGCGGGGCCGCAGCGAGCGCAGCGCATAGATGTCGCGGATCTGGCGCTCGCCGCCGGGAACGAAGCGCCGCGCGAAGCGATCGCCGACCTGGAAGGTGGCGTACAGGGTCGCGGCGGAGGCGAGCCCCAACGCCACGTCGCGGCCGCGAATGCGGAGGTCGCGCGATTCGGGGCTGACCGCCAGCGCAAAGCTGCCGAGCGACATTCCGGTCAGCGTCATGCGCTGCCAGAAGCGCGGCCGCGGACCACGGAAGGTCAGCGCGAAGGCGACCTGCGCCGCCGCCAGGCCAAGGCCCAGCAGGGCGCGGTCGGAGCGCCGCTCGGAAGGCATCGGCTCAGTGGACGAGCGCAGCCAGGACCACGCCGGCCACCAGCAGCAGGCCGAATGCGGCATGCAGCCGGGCCGTCTGCAGGTCGATCATGGCGATGGCGCGGGCCTGGCCGCTGGCGCCCAGCTCGGCCGCGCGCACGACCACCACCAACAACGGCAGCGACAGGATGGCCAGCAGCGTGGCCGGCGGCAGTGCGCCGACGACCACGGCCAAGGCCAGCACGATGTACGCGCCGAGGGTCAGGCCCAGGTAGCCGTAGTGCGCCCACTCGCGCCCGATCCGGCTGGACAGGGTGACGATTCCCGCGCGCGTGTCCTCCCGGATGTCGCGCCACTCGTTGCCGTGCAGGATCGCGGCGACCAGCAGGCCGATCGGCAGCGACAGAACCAGCGCCACCGGGGACCAGCTCCCTGACACCGCGTAGTAGCTGCCCACCGTCATCAGCGGTCCCATCAGCAGGAAAACCAGCGGCAGCCCGAGCGCCCGGAACTTGTACTCGAACGGCGGCGCCGTGTAGAAGTAGCCGCCCGCCAGGCCGGCAATCCCCAGGGCCACGATCGGCCAGCCGCGCGCCAGGATCAGCGCCACGCCGACCGCTGCCGCCAGCGCGAAGGCGGTCAGCGCGAAGGCATAGGCCGACCGTTCGCCGATGCGCCCCTTCAGGATCGCGTGGCTGGCCCGCGGCGAGGTGATCGTGTCGATCCCCTTGCGCACGTCGTAGATCTCGTTGGTGACGTTGGTGCCGATGTGCAGCAGCACCCCGCCGAGGAGCGCCAGCAGGAAGAGGCCCGGGTTGAAGCGGCCATCCGCAAAGGCGAGGGCGCCGCCGGCCGCGACCGGGATGATGGACGCGGTGAAGGAGAAGGGTCGGATCACTTCCCAGGCGGTCCCGACGCGGCGACGGAGACGCTCCCAGGGCGTCAACGCGTCGGTGATGGACGGGCTCGTTGGCACTTCCGACGAGTCGGCTTCGGCCGGCAGACCCCAGCGATCGGCCGCGGCATCGGTCAGCTGACCGTAGATGCGGGCGGCATCGAGCAGCTCCTCGACCTGCGACGCCTCCTGCAGGACGGGCTGGAGCAGCGGTACCTCCAGGCCGGCGCGCAGGTGGAAGGCGAGCGCTCCTTCAGCGACCTGCTCGGCGGTTCCACACAGCATGAAGGCGTCGAGCAGCTCGTCCGGGATCAGGCCGGCGGCCTCGTGGAACTCCTCAGCTCGCCAGGCCGTGGCGATCCGGTCGCGCAGCTCTCGCTCGAAGCCGGCACGCTTCAGGGAGACGTCGCCCAGCACGCTCATCATGTAGATGACGAATGGCTCGCGCTTGGCGCGGTTCAGCGCATCGCGCCGGCTCTTGTCGACGAGGCTCAGCAGGTAGCCGGCCGACTCGATCGCATCGGGGTCGCGGCCCGCCGCCGAGGCCGCGCCACGCAGCCGCCCGAGGATGCCGGTGAGCGAGGGGATGGACTCGGCGGGACGCGCCAGGTAGCCATCGGCCTTGCGGCCGGCGAGCTCCACGAACTCCTTGCGGTAGGCGGCGATCACCAAAGGGATGCGGTGCGGCGGCGCGAACATCGGCTGGATCGGCGGCAGCCCCTCGGTGGCCGATGGCAGCCGCTCGCCGGCCCACAGCGCGCGCAGCGTGTCGATGGTCGTGCCCACCCGCACCACTGCCTCGTCGGGCGCGTAGCCGATGCCCATCTGCTTGAGGCGCAGCGGCAGCCCCGTGCCGAGCCCCATCACGATCCGGCCGGGCGCCATCTCGTCCAGCGCCGAACCCGTCATGGCCAGCACCACCGGGTGGCGGGTGTACGGGTTCAGCGCGCCGGCGGCAATTCGGAAGCCATCCTCGGACTCGTCGGCGCCCAGCTCGGAGGCGATGGCGCTCACGTAGCTGACCGCGTCGCGCTCGAAATAGGAGTCGTGGACCCAGACCGAGTCGAGCCCGGCGCGGCGGGCGGCCACGCTCCAGGCGACGACTTCGTCGACCTCGCCGCGCGCGGCGAAGCCAAGGCCGATGCGCCGAGCGATGCTTTTCATGCTACCCGAGCCTAGCAGATTGCCGTGCCGCGTACACTCTGGCGGCCATGGCGCATTCGGCCCGCACCTGCCTCCTGAGACGTGCCGACGGCCGGGTGGAGGAGGTCGACCTGGCGCAGGCCGAGCGCATCGGCAGCGGCCGGGACGGCAGCCTCGCCTGGCTCGATTTCGCCAACCCGAGCGCCGACGACCTCGAGCTGCTGCGCCATCGGCTCAACCTGCACGAGCTGGCGCTGGAGGACCTGCGCAAGCGCCGACAGCGACCGAAGATCGACATCTACCAGCATCAGGATCTGCTGGTCGCCTACGAGATCGCCGCCGGCGGCACGCCGCGCCACCCCGACTTCTCCCTGGGCGAGCTGCACCTCATCGTCGGGGCGGGCTACGTGGTCAGCGTCCACTGGACCGACTCGCCGACCGTGGACGGGGTGCGCGAACGGTGGCTCAAGAACCCCGACGAGGTGGCCACCACCCCGGGAGGACTCATCTACGAGCTGCTCGATGCGGTGGCCGATGGCTACTTCCCGCTCCTCGACCGCCTCAGCGAGAGGATCGACGAGCTGCACGACAGCATCTTCACCGGCGGCAGTGACGCCGGCTCGGAGGTGCTGCGCCACGTGCTGGCCATCAAGCGCGAGCTGCTCGACCTGCGGCGCGTCGTCGCCCCGCTGCGAGATGTGGCGAACGGGCTGCTGCGGCGGGACGTGAGCACCGTCGACGAGGCCATGGTCCCGTATTTCCAGGACCTCTACGACCATCTCGTCCGGGTGCTCGACACCATCGACGTCGACCGCGAGATGCTGGCCTCCGCCCTGGAAGCCAACCTGTCGGTGATCAGCAACAACCTGAACGTGATCGTCAAGCGCCTGACCGCGTTCACGGTGATCCTCATGATCCCGACCCTGATCGCCGGGATCTACGGCATGAACTTCCACTTCATGCCCGAATTGAGCTGGCAGTTCGGCTACTTCGCGGCGTTGCTGCTCATGCTGGCCGCCTCGGTCGGGGCGTACTTCTACTTCAGGGCAAAGGACTGGTTCTGACAGGACCTGTCAGGAATTTGCTTCACCTGAAATCTCTTGACATCAAGATATTCCGACGGGACAATGTCGGAGCCGATGACGACGCTCCAGAAGGCTCCGCCTGCCCCCATGGCCCCGCCTGAGCCGCGCGCGCAGGCCCCGCGCGACGGGGCGGTGCAGCATGCCATCGAGGCAGTTGACCTGGTGCGGACGTATCGGACCCACACCGGTGTCTTCCGTCGCAAGCCGCTGGACGTCGAGGCCGTCCGCGGCGTCAGCTTCGACGTGCGCCGCGGCGAGCTGTTCGGCCTCCTCGGCCCGAACGGGGCCGGGAAGACGACGACCATCAAGATGCTCATCACGTTGCTGCTGCCGACCTCGGGCACGGCGCGGGTGATGGGCTACGACGTCATCCGCGACACCACCGAGGTGCGCCAGCGCATCGGCTACGTGTTCGGCGGGGACCGCGGCCTGTACGACCGGGTCAGCGCGCTGGACAACCTGCGCTACTTCGCCGAGCTGTACGGGGTGGACCCCGCGGAGCAGCGCAACCGGATCGCGGCGCTGCTCGAGCTTGTTGGACTGACGGGCCGCGAGAAGGAGAAGGTCGAGGGCTACAGCCGCGGCATGCGTCAGCGGCTGCACATCGCCCGCGGCCTGCTGCACGACCCGGAGGTCGTCTTCATGGACGAGCCGTCCATCGGCCTCGACCCGGTCGGCGCGCGAGAGCTGCGCGGAACCGTGCAGTCGCTGGTCGACGCCGGCAAGACGGTGCTGCTCACCACCCACTACATGTTCGAGGCCGATGCGCTGTGCGACCGCATTGCGGTCATCAACGGCGGCCGGATCGTGGCCAGCGGCACCGGCGCCGACCTGAAGCGCGAGGTCGCCAACCGCACGATCGTGGAGATCGAGACGTTCGGCGTCACTCCCGAGGCGGTGGACCGCATCCGGGCCGACCGCGACGTGATCGCGGTGAACATGGAGGAGCGCGACCAGAGCCAGATCCTGCTGGTCCAGAGCGAGCACGGGGCGGCCATCACCCAGCGCCTGCTGGAGCTGCTGGGCGATACGCGGATCGGCAAGGTGGTCGCCCGCGAACCGACGCTGGAGGACGCCTACGTGCACCTGATCGCCAGCACGTCCGACTCGGAGAGCGCCGCCCGGGCCGCGGCGCTGCAGGGCTGACCGATGGCCACCGCGCTGGCCACCGCCCGCACCGTCTGGTCGATCACCTGGTTCAACGTGCGGATGCTGCTGGCTTCCGAGTTCTTCGTGCTCATCACCTTCGTGGCGCCGCTGATCTTCGCCACCCTGGGCTTCTTCCTCTTCCAGTCCGGTGGCGGCAAGGGCGGCCAGACGCTGCTGTACGTGGCGCTGGGCGCCGGGATGATGGGCGTCTGGAGCACGACCCTCTTCGGCTGCGGTGGGGCGATCGCCTGGCAGCGCTGGGAGGGCACGCTGGAGCTGCTCGTCTGCGCCCCGACCCGCTACGACCTGATCCTGGTGGGCCAGACGTTCGGGGCGGTCGTGTTCGGCTTCTACGGCATCGTGGCCACCTTGATCTGGGGCGTGATCCTGTTCGGCATGCCCATCGAGGCGACCTTCCCGCTGCTGCTGCCGCTGTCGCTGCTGGCGGCGATCGTGTCGCTCGGCGCCCTGGGGATGCTGATCGCCACCTCGTTCGTGCTGTATCGCCACGCCAACGCGCTCGGCAACCTGCTCGAGTACCCGATCTGGCTGGTGACCGGCATGCTCGTCCCGCTGACCACGCTGCCGCTCTGGGTGCAGCCCATCAGCTGGCTGCTGGCCCCGACCTGGGGCATGGAGGCGATTCGCGGCGCCACCATCAACCCCACTCCGCCGCTGCTGGCCATCGTGATGTGCTTCGTGCTGGCCATCGGCTACTACGTGGCCGCGCGCTACATGCTCGTCTTCGTCCTGGACAAGGCTCGCCGGGACGCCACGCTCTCGCTGCAGTGAGCGGGAAATGACCGCCGCCGTTCTGCCGCGCTCCTCGCAGGGACCGCTCACCGGGTTGCGCACCGCGTGGCGCATCTTCTGGTACGGCGGGCTGATGAGCTACGGGATGCTCTTCAACTGGGCCCGCCCGTCCATCTACATCCCCACCCTGATCGGCGGCCCGACCTTCCAGCTCTTCTTCTTCGCCGCCCTGGGGTCCTACGCCACCGACCGCTCGCCGGCGTACTTCGCCATCGGCAACGCGGTCCAGGTCAGCGTCCTGGCCGGCGTCTTCGGCATGACCATGGCCATCGCCAACGAGCGCTGGTTCGGCACGCTGCCGGCAATCCTGGCCACGCCCGCCAACCGGGCCGCGCTCTTCGCCGGGCGCTTCCTGCCGTTCGTCTTCAACGGCCTGCTGGTCTCGCTCTACGCCCTGGCGGTGGGGATCGTCTTCCTGGGCGTGCGCCTCGAGCCATCGGGCCTGGCCGTCGTGGGGCTGGCGCTGCTGACCACCGTCTTCAGCTGCACCGCCATCGGCGCGCTGCAGGGCGCCATCTCGCTGCGTCTACGCGACGGGCTGTTCGGGGCGAACCTGATCATGATGGGCATCCTGCTGTTCTGCGGCGTGAACATCCCGCTCTCGGAGCTGCCCGGCTGGATGCAGTTCGTCAGCCAGCTGCTGCCGTTCACCCACGGGCTGCAGGCCATTCGCCAGGCGGCGGATGGCGCCGGACTGGCCGATGTCGGCGGCCTGATCCTGGTCGAGCTGCTCATCGGCTGCGCCTACGCCGTCGCCGCCTTCGGCCTGTTCCAGCTGCTGGAGCGCAGCGCGCGACGCAACGCCACCCTGGACGTCCGCTAACCGCACCGCTGCATTAGGTCCCCTGACCATCGGCCGGTGCGCCGTCACACCGAGGGGCCCGAAATCGGGGTCACTTCTCGAAGGTCGGGTGCTACGTTGAAAACCGCCCGATTCCCGGACGCGACGTCCGGTTCCGCCTGCAGAGGGGAGTCACCTGCCAGATGCTCGCTTCGCCGTCCGCGTTTTCCGTCGCCCCCACCCGTCGCCTCTTCGTCGCGGCCGTCGCGCTCTCGCTGATCGCCGGGCTGCTGCCCGGCGTCGCGCTGCGCCCGGCACGGGCCGCGGTCTCGCTGTGGATCAACGAGATTCACTATGACAACGCGGGCACGGATTCGAATGAGCTGATCGAGGTGGCTGGCGCGGCCGGCACCGATCTCACCGGCTTCAGCCTGGTGCTCTACAACGGCAGCGGCGGCGCGCCGTACGGCACCACCAACCTGGCCGGCACGCTGGACGACCAGGACAACGGCTTCGGCACGGCCGTCTTCACCTATCCGAGCAACGGCATCCAGAACGGGTCGCCCGACGGCGTCGCGCTGGTCAACGGGGCCGATGTCATCCAGTTCCTGAGCTACGAGGGCAGCTTCTCGGCCGTCGGCGGACCGGCCGATGGGATGACCAGCACCGACATCGGTGTCTCCGAGAGCGGCTCCGAGCCGGTCGACGAGTCGCTGCAGCTGACGGGCAATGGCAGCGCCTACGCCGACTTCACCTGGGCAGCGCCGATGCCGTTCACCCCGGGCGCGCCGAACACCGGGCAGACCTTCGGCGCCGTCGAGAACCAGCCGGTCAGCGCCAGCTGCGGCGGAGCGCTGCAGGTCCTGCAGGGCAGCGCCGCCACGCGCCAGGTGAGTGCCACCGACCCGGACGGCACGGTGGTCGACCTGGCCATCGACTCGATCACCAACGACCCGGGGACGATCGCCATCGGGGCGACTGACCCGGCCACCGAGACGGGCGGCACGGCCACGGCCACGGTCAGCGTTGGTGACGACACCCCGGCGGGCAGCTACACCGTCACCGTCGTGGGTACCAACGACGACGCCACGCCTCAGTCGGACCGCTGCAGCTTCAGCGTCAGCGTGCAGCGGGTGCTGACCATCGGCGAGGTGCAGGGCCAGACCACCGACGCAGAGAACGGCTTGACCGATGCCTCACCGCTCACCGGCCAGCAGGTCTTCGTGCGCGGCGTCATCACCCAGCTCGGCCGGTTCCCCACGTCCAGCGGCGGGGTGAACCGCGGCTTCTGGATCCAGAGCGCCACCGATGCCAGCGACGGCGACCCGCTGAGCAGCGACGGCCTGTTCGTGTTCGTCGGTGGCTTCGACACGGTGCTGCGCCTGGACGGTGGCACCGCCTACCGGCCGCAGGTCGGCGACCAGGTCGTGCTGCGCGGCAACGTGACCGAATTCTTCAATCTGACCGAGCTCGGCGGCCCGCGGCTGGTGGCGGTAGAGGCCAGCGGCCTGGACATCGGCGACACGGTGGTGACCACCGAGGCCACGCCATCGGACAACCTGGCGGAGGCCAACCGCTTCTGGGAGCGGCACGAGGGCATGCGCATGCACCTGGCCGCCGGCTCGAAGGTGGTGGCGGCGCGCGACGTCTTCCCGTCCACGAAGGATGGCGAGGTCTGGGTGATCCGCGGCGACCACCCGATCGCCAGCCGCAGCGACCCGTACACGCGGCTCGTCTACCGCGACCCGCATCCGCTCGATGACGTCGGGCCGGCGGGCAGCTTCGACAACGGCAACGGCGAGCGGATCCTGCTGACCAGCCACGGCCTGAAGGCCGCCGCGCCGGTCGACGACGACCGCCTGATCGCGCCGGCGCGGACGTACGACACCGTCACCAACGCGCTGATCGGCGCGCTGTACTTCGCCTTCAACAAGTACTCGATCGAGATCGGCTCCGACCTCGACCTGACCCACGGCGTCGACCCGGCGCTGAATGCCCCGCCACAGGCGGCCGACCCCGACGCCGAGTTCGTGAGCTCCGACTACAACGTCGAGAACCTGTACGACTATCGCGACGACCCATTCGACGGCTGCGACTTCACCGGCAATGCCGGCTGCCGGGGCGTCAGCCCGCCGTTCGACTACGTGCCCGCCTCGGAGACCGCCTACCAGAAGCACCTGGCCGACCTCGCCGAGCAGATCGCGGGGCCGATGCACGCGCCGGACCTGCTCATGATCCAGGAAGCCGAGGACCAGGACATCTGCACCGTCAGTGGCGGGGCGCTGGTGTGCGGCACCACCAACAACGCCGACGGCAAGCCGGACACGCTCCAGGAGCTGGCGCTCGCGATCACTGCGGCGGGCGGTCCGACCTATGACACCGCCTACGACCGTGATGGCGCCGATGATCGCGGCATCGTGGCCGCCTTCATGTTCCGGACCGACACCGTCGAGCTGCTGCCGGCCGACGCCTCGGACGCGGTGCTCGGCTCAGCGCCGACCATCGACTACCGCGGCACGCCGCTGCCGTACAACACCGATGTCTCGAATCCGAAGGCGCTGAACGCCGACCTGCCGGGTGACGTGGACCTGTCCACGGGCGTCGATGGACGCAACGTCTACACCCGCGCGCCGCAGGTCGGCCACTTCCGGGTGTGGCGCGACGGGATCGGGACCAGCGTCTTCACCGACCTGTACGCGCTCAGCAACCACTTCAGCAGCACGCCGAACGCGCGGGTCGGACAGCGCACCGAGCAGGCTGCCTACAACGCGGCCATCGTGGCGGCGCTGGAGGCCGATGGCGCCGCTCGGGTGGTCAGCGCCGGCGACTTCAACGTCTTCCCGCGGCCGGACGACCCGTTCGCGCCGGGGCAGCCGTACGGTGACGACGGCGTGGGGCCTTCGGACCAGCTGGGGCCGATGTACGCCGCCGGCCTGCACAACCTGTGGGACACGCTGGTGGCCGACGTGCCGCGCAGCGCGTACAGCTACAGCTTCGAGGGGCAGGCCCAGACGCTGGACATGCAGTGGGCCACCGATGCCCAGTTCGACGACCTGGTGCAGGTCCGCGCCGGGCATTTCAACGCCGACTTCGCCGCCGACTTCGACGGGGACGTGGCGCGCGGCGCTTCGGATCACGACCCGCAGCTGGCCCGCTGGTCGACCGACGTCACCCTGGCCCGGCTGCACGCCCTGGTCGACTACTACGTCGTGACCGGCGATCTGCGCGCGAGCAAGGCCTCCCTCTTCCACGATCGCCTGAACAAGGCGGCCGGCTTCCTGGCCAAGGGACAGCTGAGCGCGTACCGGTCGCAGCTGATCGCGTTCGGCGACCAGGCCCACGACCAGGCGTCGGCCACCGCGGCCAATGCCATGGAGAAGGAGGCGGACCGGCTCGCCGCCGGCAACCCCTAGCGGGGGTCGTCCACCGGACAATTTCATTCCTGACAGGTTTTGTCATGAACACCCGGTAGTCTGTCGGCAGAGCCGACGACGAAGGGAAGGACGACAGCCAAGATGTTTCCGGAGTACGTGAAGTCAGTCATGGACGAGCGGGAGCGCAGCATCCAGGACCAGCTGCGGGACCGCCGCGTAGCCAGGGTCCATCCGGTCGAGGTGCGCTGGCGCGTGGCCAGGCCGGCCGGGCAGCGACCGCCTAACGGTCAGCGCGGCCTGTAGGCGTCACCGGCGCGTGGCGGGCGACGGCGCCGCTCGCCAGCGCCACCAGCTCGGCGCGGACCTCGGGGGGATCGAGCACCTCGAGGTCCCCGCCGATGCCAAGCAGCTTGCCAGGGACCTCCTCGGGCCAGTCGAGGCGGAGGCGGAACCGCTTCCAGCCGTCCGCATCGGGCTCACCGAGCTCCTCGGCCTGCTCGATGGCCCGCCAGCCGACGAACTCGGCCAGCCGCTCCAGCTTGCCTGGCGCCACGCGCACGACGACCGGCAGCCGCAACACCTCCCGCTCGTACGCCGCAGAGGACTCCGTCCAGAAGGCCGCCAGGTCGAATCCCTCGGGCCGCGTGAAGTGGCCCTCGCCCAGCGTGGCGGTCGCAACCCGCGACACGCGGTAAGTGCGCGGCTCGCCCTCGAACAGCGCCACCACGTACCAGGTCCCGGCCTTGAGCACCAGGCCCAGCGGCCCGATCTCGCGCACGACGCGGCGGTCGCCGCGCTCATAGTCGATCGTCACCGGGCGTGCGTCCCAGACGGCCTCCGCCAGGGTGGCGAGCTGTGGCACCGGCTCGTTGTCGTGGAACCACCCGGCGACGTCCAGGTAGAAGCGCTCCACCAGCCGCGAGGCACGGGCGCGCAGCTCGCCGGGGAGCGCGGCGAGCACCTTGAGTTGGGCCGCGGTCATCACCGTGCCGAGGCCCAGCTCGGCGGCCGGTCCCGGCAGCCCGGAGAGGAACAGCGCCTCGGCCTCGTCCCCGGTCATGCCGGTCAGCCGCGTTCGATAGCCGTCGACCAGCTGCACGCCGCCGTGCGGGCCGCGCTCGGCGTAGATCGGGACGCCGGCCTCGCTCAGCGCCTCGACGTCACGATGGACCGTCCGCTCCGATACCTCGAGCTCGCGCGCGAGCTCGGCGGCCGTCAGACGGCCGCGGGTCTGGAGCAGGAGGAGGAGGGTCACCAGGCGCGACGCACGCATCGGCCCCAAGTATGGACCGATACCTGCCAATTCGTGTCAGGTTTGTTCGGGCCGGCGCGCCATGCTGCCCAGCAGCTGCATCAGCAGCCGCACCACCACGAGCGCCGACCGGCCGTCGACGTCGAGCGCCGGGACCAGCTCGGTGAAGGCCGCCCCGGCCAGCCGACGGTCGCGGGCCAATCCCTGGATCAGGTCGGCGGCCTGCCAGTAGCCGAGCCCGCCGGGTGACGCACCCGACACGGCAGGCGCGATGGACGGATCGAGCCCGTCGAGGTCGAAGGCCAGGAAGACCGATGATTCGCGCGGCACCTGATCGAGCAGCCACACGACCCCGCGCTCGCCCAGCTCGCGCGCCGTGACGAGCAGGTTGCCGGCAGCGCGGGCGTCGGCGACGTCTGCGGCGCGGGCGCTGCCCACGCCCCGCAGGCCGACCTGCACGATCCGCTGCACGTGCGCCATCTCGGCCGCGCGGCGCATCGGCGAGGAGTAGCCCTCGCGCACGCCCGCCACTTCGTCCCGGAAGTCCAGGTGGGCATCGACCTGCACCACGGTGAGCGGCGCGGCAGCGTCGAAGGCGCGCAGCGCGGGAACCGGGATCGAGTCGTCGCCGCCCAGCAGGATCGGCACCGCCCCGGCGGCGAGCACGCTGCGGACAGCGGCTTCGGCGCGCCGGACGTTGCCGGCGCCATCCTCCGCGATCCCTGAGACGTCGCCGGCGTCGACGACGCGCAGGCGCGCGCCGGCGGGGATCATCGGCCCATCCAGGTCGAAGTCGTGGTGGTCCACGAACTTGGCCAGGCGCTGCGAGCGGGCCCGGATGGCGGCCGGCCCATCGGCGCACCCGGCGGTCAGCCCCGGCGTCGGGTAGGGCACGCCATGCGGCACGCCCAGGACCACCACGTCGGTGTCCCCCGGCTCCAGCGTCTGCAAGTCGACCGACGGCAGGTCCAGCAGGGTCGTCATTCGCCGGCGGCCCCGGCGCAATCGGCACAGCGGCCGACGACGGTGACGTGCGACAGGTCGACCTCGAAGCCGTCCGCCTTCCGGAACGCGCCGACGATCGCATCGGCCTGCGGCGTGCGAATCTCCCAGGTCTGGCCGCAGTCGGCGCAGTAGAGATGGCCGTGCTCCGCGCCGGGCGAGACGTGGAACTCCTCGCGGCCATCAGCCCCGTGGCCGTGGCGCACCAGGCCCAGCTCCTCCAGGACGTCGAGCGTCCGGTAGACCGTGGAGGGTATGGTCTGCGGGTCGCGGTCCCGGCAGCGCGACAGCAGCTCGGCGCCGGTGACGTGGCCGTCCGTCGCGGCCAGGACCTCCACCACGGTTCGGCGCTGCGGCGTCCAGCGCAGCCCGCGATGCCGGAACCGGTCACGGACGCCGGCCCAGGGCTCGGGGAGTGATTCAACCGGGCTCATCGGCCGTTCAGTATACGAAAGCGCTTGCTACTGCAACAGGTTGCAATAGCCCGCGGCCGCCCGTAGACTGGGCGGCG
>DASSNX010000082.1:0-8235 GCA_035701185.1 Candidatus Limnocylindria bacterium | reverse complement strand
GGACCGTCATTACGTCACCTGGCGGCTGCCCGACCGCCAGTTTTCGAAGGTCCACCTCCTCGGCGCCTCCTCCGACACCACGCTCTGCGGACGAACGCCTCCGCGAGCCACCGGATCGCCGCAGCCGCCGATTCCGGAGGTTTCCCTCTGCCCGGCCTGCGTGCAGGCCGAGTCCTAGCTCGTCCCGGTCCCGGGAACGCGCCGCGCCAGCCTGGCGCGGCGCTTTTGTTTGCTCCACATTCGGGGCCATGGCGATTACGGGCACGCGAAACGTCCCGAAGGAACCGCGCCAGCGCCTCGATCCGTGAGGACCTTTGGCACTGGAACCGGAACCGTTGATGCAATCTCTCGATCCGGCCTCGCTGCCCCTTCGGGACGACCACATGGTAGGCGGGGCGCGGTGACCAATACAAGACCACTTATCCCCGACTTTTCGGCGGTCACGCGCCGTCGTCCACAGTGAATCCCCAACCTCGTCGTCGGCGGCCAGGTGGCGCTGCCGGGTGGTCGCACACCAGCCACCCGTGCCGAGACAGGGCATACAATCACTCGCGATCCGCATCGACGCCCAGGACAGAGCGGATCCTGCCGAGGCTTCGTGCATGAGTGCCGACCAGTTCCTGTCGCTCTTCACGCAGGCGGTCATCCTGATCGTCCTCGTCGCGACGGTCCGTGACGCGATCCGGCGCCGCCGTCGCGCCGAGATCGAGATCGCGCTCTTCTTCGCTGTCATCGTCGCCATGCTGGTGGTGGGTGACATCGAGACCATCTTCGGGGTGGGCGGCGAGGGCCTCACCACCGCCTCGCTCGTCCTGCTGGTGGCGCTCCCCTACCTGCTGCTGCGCCTCGTCGACGACTTCTCGGATCGGCCAGCCTGGCTGATGCACGTGGCGGCGGTCATCTTCATCCTGCTGCTGGCCGCCATGATCATGGTCCCCAGCGTGGCGGCGGTGCCGTTCGTCGCACTGCCGATCGGCTGGATCGTGATCGTCGGCGGCTACAGCTCCCTCGCATTCCTGCACGAGGCGCGGCGGGCCACCGGCGTCACCTCGCGCCGCATGCTGGCGGTCGCCTCCGGATCGGCGCTGATCGCCGGCGTCTTCCTCTTCGCAGGAATCGGAGCCTTCGTCCCCGCCATCAGCTGGGTGACAGCCGTCGTGGTACGGCTCCTGGCGGTCGCGACGGCAATCGCCTACTACCTCGGCTTCGCCCCGCCGGCGATTCTCCGCCGAGCGTGGCAGGAGCCCGAGCTGCGCGCCTTCCTGGAGCGAGCCGCCGCCCTGCCGCGGCTGCCTGACATGCCGACCACGGTACGCCAGATCGAGCGGGGAGCTGCCCAGGCAACCGGTGCGACGGGGGCCAGCCTCGGCCTGTGGGATCCGGAACGCGATCGCCTGATCTACGTCAACGACAACGACGAGCCGGTCGAGCTGGCGGCCGATCAGGCGATCGGCGGTAAGGCCTTCAGCCAGCAGCGCGCCGTCTTCTCCGCCAACGCGATCGGCGAGGATCCGGCAAACGCGCAGATGTACCGAGACTACGGCGTCGAGGCGATCATGGCCGCACCGGTCACCCTCGGCGAGAAGCGGATCGGGGTGCTGGGCACCTACACCAACAGCGCTCCGGTCTTCGCCGACGACGACCTGCGACTCGTCCAGCTGCTGGCCGATCAGGCAGGCGTGATCCTGGAGAATCGGCGGCTGATCGAAGAGGCGGCCCGGGTTCAGGCGCGCGAGGAGGCCGCGCTGCTGAAGGACGACTTCCTGTCGGCCGCCGCGCACGACCTGCGCACGCCGCTCACCACCCTGCTGCTGCATGCCGAGATGCTGCGACGGCAGATCGACAAGGATCCGCAGCAACCGGCCGATGCGCGGCGCATCGACGCCATCGTCCGCGAGGGGAACCGGCTGAAGGTGCTGGTCACCGACTTCCTGGACGCCGCTCGCGCCGAGCGGGGAGTGCTGCTCGGGCGCCTCGAGCCGACCGACCTGGTCAGCCTGGCGCAGGAGGCTGCGGAAGTTCACGCCACGCTTCGGCATGCCATCAGGGTCGAGGCCGATGCGCCGGTGATCACCGAGGTTGATCCCGATCGGATGCGCCAGCTGTTCGACAACCTGGTGGAGAACGCCATCAAGTACAGCCCGGACGGCGGTGACGTGGTCATGGCGCTCGCGAATGGCGACGGGGTCGTCCAGCTCAGCGTGAGCGACAGCGGGATCGGGATTCCGGCCGACGACCTGCCGCACCTCTTCCAGCGCTTCCATCGCGGCAGCAACGTCGACGATCGCCGCTTCCACGGCCTGGGCCTCGGCCTGTACATCTGCCGCAGCATTGCCGAGGAGCACGGCGGCCAGATCTGGGCGACCAGCGAGATGGGGGTCGGCACCACGTTCCACGTCACGCTCCCCTTGGCGCGCGCCGAATCGGAGCGGCCGGCGATGGCGGAGACACCGGCGGACGATGCCAGCCGTACATCGGCTCCGGGACTGGCGCAGGGCACGACGGGCCTGGCCGATGCCTGAACCGCCGGTCGATCGACCGATCCTGGTGGTCGACGACGATCGGGCGATCCTGGAGATCGTCGCGGACGTGCTGGAACTGGAGGGCTATCGAGTCGAGACGGCGCTGGATGGCGCCCAGGCGCTCGCTGCGGTGGAACGCAGCTCGCCGAAGCTGATCCTGCTCGACATGCGCATGCCGCTGCTCGACGGCTGGGCCTTCGCCCGCATCCTGCGCGAGCGCGGCGTCGACCTGCCGATCCTGGTCATGACCGCCGCGCGCGATGCCGCCGGCTGGGCGCACGAGATCGGCGCGCAGGGGTACCTGGCCAAGCCGTTCGACATCGGTGAGCTGCTCGACGCGGTGCGCGGGCACACCAGCCCGGCGGCGAGCTAGCGAGCCAGCCGCGTCGCGAGCATGACCGGCGAACCCTTCGAGGACCAGGCCCGGGCGCTCTCCGTGGATCCGCGGCAGTACAGCGAGGTGTGGCGCGTGCGCCAGTACGAGCTCGATTCGCAGGGCCACGTCAACAACGCCGTCTACCTGAACTATGCGGAACAGGTGGCCATCGACCATGCCGAGGCGGCGGGCTTCGGGCGAGAGTTCAACCGCCAGCACGGTGGCGGCTGGGTCGTGCATCGGCATCAGATCACGTACCACCGGCCGGCCAGCTATGGCGATGAGGTACGCGTCACGACGCGCGTCGAGTCCCTTGGCGGCGTGCGCGCCACCCGGCGAACGACCATCGAGCGAGCTGCGGACGACCTGCTGCTGGCCGAGGCCCTGACCGAGTGGACCTGGGTGCGGCTCAGCGACGGGCGTCCGACCCGGATCCCCGCCGAGCTGGTAGCGCTGTACACGCCTGCGGAACCCACCATCTGACGCGCTGCTGCGCCGGCCCGGCGTGGTTTGTGCACACCCTGGCCGCATTCCCTGCGCCAAGGAGACTTCGATGATGAACCGGGCCCTGCTGGGGCTGGTCGCCGGGGCCGCCGGCACCGTCGCACTCAACATCGCGACCTACCTCGACATGGCCGTGCGCGGTCGACCGGCCAGCGGCGTGCCGGCCAAGATGGCCGGCACGGTGAGCCACGCGGCGGGCATCGACCTGGGAGGCGAGCAGCAGGCACCGAACCGGCGTGAGGGGCTCGGCGCGCTGATGGGCTACCTGAACGGGCTGGGCACCGGCATCCTGGTCGGGCTCCTCAGCCCGGCGCTGCGCTCCCTGCCGATGCCGCTCGCCTCGATCGTCGTCGGCGGCGCGGCCATGGCGGGCAGCGACGTGCCGATCGCTGCGCTGCGCGTCAGCGATCCGCGGACGTGGGGCGCTTCGGGCTGGCTGGCCGACATCGGTCCGCACCTGGTCTACGGATTCTTCGCGGTCGGCGTCTTCCGCTGGCTCGAGCGGCGTTCGCGGATGCTGCGGTTACACTGGTGACATGTGGTTCCTGAACTCGCACAAGACCAAGATGCCCGCTCCGTCAGAGGCGCTGCCGGGCCGCGCTGATCCCATTCCCACCGCTGACCGCCATTTCGTCACCGGCGCAGCACTGTGGGGCCCGTTTCCCGAGACCGCGGAGCGCGGCACCTTCGCGATGGGCTGCTTCTGGGGCGCCGAGAAGCTCTTCTGGCAGACGCCCGGCGTCATCTCGACGTCTGCGGGCTACGCCGGCGGCTCGACCCCCAATCCGACCTATCAGGAGGTCTGCAGCGGACGCACCGGTCACGCCGAGGTGGTCCAGGTCGTCTTCGACCCATCCCGCGTCGGCTACGACGACCTGCTGCGCATCTTCTGGGAGAACCATGACCCGACGCAGGGCATGCGGCAGGGCAATGACGTGGGCACGAACTACCGCTCGGCGATCTTCACTCATTCGGCCGAGCAGCAAGCACTGGCCGAGGCATCGCGTAACGCCTACCAGCGCGAGCTGAGCAAGGCGGGCTTCGGGGCGATCACCACCGAGATCGGCCCCGCGCCCGACGTGTACCACGCGGAGGACTATCACCAGCAGTACCTGGCCAAGAATCCGGCCGGCTACTGCCCGGACCATTCGACCGGCGTCGCCTGCCCCGCCGGCCTCGGCGTTTCGTCGTCCGCGGAGCCTGCGGTGAAGATGGAGCAGGTCTAGCAGACGAGTGTCAGACGCCGCTCGGGGGCACATCGAGCATCTGCCGCCAGGCACTCGCCTGCTTCATATCGGTCCGCCGAAGACCGCATCAACCGCGGTCCAGTCCTCATTGGAGGCCGCTGCCGCGGAGCTGTCGCGGCACGGCGTTCGCTACGTGCGGACGCGACACCGGGGAGCGGCACTGGCTCTCGCGCGCCGTCCGGCGTATGCCCACGGCGCCCCTCCGTCCCCTGAGCTCTGGCACAGGCTCGTGGGCGAGGTTCGGCGCGTGCGTGAGCCGCACGTGGTGATCAGCAGCGAATTCTTCGCCGACGCCTCGCAAGCCGCAATCCGGCAGGCCGTTCACGACCTCGACCCCGAGCGCATCCACGTGCTGGTCACCCTGCGGCCGCTGGCAAGGATCCTCGCCTCCCAATGGCAGCAATACGTGCAGAGCGGGATGCGGACCGGGTACCAGAATTGGTTGGAGGCCATGCTCGGCGATGAGCGGACTACCATCACCCCCACCTTCTGGCGTCGCCACCGCCATGATCAGCTCATCCGGCGGTGGGCCGATGCTCTCGGGCCTTCGCGCGTCACCGCCATCGTTCTCGACCGCACTGATCGACGCTTCGTATTGCGTGCCATGGAGCGGCTGCTCGGACTCCCCGCGGAAACGCTGCCGCTGATCAGGGATGCGCGAAATCGGTCGTTGACGTTAGCCGAGGTCGAAACACTCCGCGCCTTCAACATCGCCTTTCGTGACGCCAACCTGTCGCCTGCGCTGCTCAGCCGCGTCGTCCAGTGGGGCGCCGCACGCTACATCAAGGCCTGGCCACCTGCATCGGACGAAGGACGAATCTGCACGCCGACGTGGGCTGCCGAACGCGCCAGTCAGATCGCGCACGAGATGGTCGCCTCCATCGCCGAGTCCGGTGTCAACGTGATCGGCGACCTGGATGGATTGCTCGCTGGTCCCGATCCGGTCGCCGACAAGCCGCCGGCGGCGGAAATATCGCCAGAGATCGCCGCACGGGTAGCCATGGGCGTCCTCGCAGCGGCGGGAGTCGCGCCCCTGCCATCCGACGGGACTAGCCCGACGGGTTGGCGCGGGCCGGAGCCGCTGGCATTGAGTCAGATGACGACGGTGGAGGTACTGGCTGCCCTGCCACCACGCATCGCGCGCTTGGGTATACGTGGCTGGCGTGGGCTGCGAACGCGAATGCGCTCGATGACCGGGCAAGGCGTGCCGTCGGCCGACGAGGAGGAGACGGCGGACGCGTGAATCGCCCGCCGCTCGGCGAAAGCGCGGCGGACACGAAAGCGTCCCGAAGGAACTGCGCCCGACCCATCAGTCGCGAACGACCTTTGAGCCGCTACCGGAACCCTTGATGCAATCTCGTGAGCCGGTATCCGCTGCCCCTTCGGGACGCCAAAAGAATAGGCCCGCCAGCAGGGCAGGCGCAAGGCACCTTATCCCCGACTTTTCACCGCATTTGCCGATTCATCCACAGCTCGTGAACATCCGAGCAGCGCCGGGAGTCCAGGTCAGCCAAGCAGCATCCTGACGCCCACGACGGTGCCGACCACGACGATCACCGCGCGCAGGGCGGTAGGCGGCAGCCGGCGGCCGACGCGTGCGCCGATGACGCCACCGATCGCAGCGCCGATCGCCAGCAGCACGACCGCCTCCCACGCCACCGGTGCGACAAAGACGAAGAGCAGCGCCGCGATCCCGCTCTGCAGCCCGGCCAGCAGGTTCTTCAGCGCGTTCATGCGCTGCAGGTGCTCGCCGATGAAGATGCCGAGCAGCGCGATCAGGATGACTCCCTGCGCGGCACCGAAATAGCCGCCGTACAGGCCAACGGCGAAGATCAGAACCCGGAAGATCAGACCGTCCGACCCGCCGTTGGCGCGGCGCCGCATGACGAACCGCGCCAGCTGGGGCTGGACGGCGACCAGCCCGGCGGCGAGCAGGATGAGATACGGCACCACGCGCTCGAACGAGCTCGCCGGCAGGGCGAGCAGCAGCACTCCGCCGGTCAGCCCGCCGACGAGGGCGATGCCCGCCAGACCCAGCGCTCGCCGACCCTGGCCTGCGAGCTCGTGCCGGTAGCCCCACGTCCCCGCGACGCTGCCCGGCACCAGGCCGATCCCGTTCGTCACGTTGGCAACCAGCGGTGGATAACCGAGTGCCAGCAGGGTCGGGAAGGTGATCAGCGATCCGGAGCCGACGATCGTGTTGATGGTCCCGGCGGCCATGCCGGCCGCGATGATGGCCCCCGCCTCCAGGGGCGTCACTGGCGCGGGGCGGAAGCGGCGAGCCTCACAGCGAGCACGTGCGGGCGCGACGAGGACAGCGGGAGCAAGGGCGGAGGCATCACGGCGCTGCCGAGCCTACCATCGCGGACGCCTGCGGATGGGCGGCTTGCGACCCCGATCCGCCTACGCAGCCTCGAGCTCGCCGGGATTCGCCGAGACGCGACGCGCCGTGATGCTGGCACCGGCGCTGGCGACGGCCACCATGGCGATGGCCAGCAGCTCGGCCGGATGCAGCAGCTGATCGAGCAGCAGGAAGCCGACCAGCGCCGCGAAGGCGGGCTCGACGCTGGTGAGCACGCCGTAGATCCGCCCCGGCAGCCGTCGAAGCGCGCGGAGCTCGAGCGACCATGGGATCGCGCTGCTGAAGGCCGCGATCACCAGGCCGCCCCACAGCGTGCCCGGCTCGCTCAGCACGGCCGCGCCGTCGCCCGCCAGCAGCGCCAGCGGCGCGACCATCACGGCGGCCATCAGCAAGGCCGCGTTCAGCCCGCGACCGTCGGGCCAGTCGCGGCCGACGCGCGAGCCGATGATGATGAAGAGCGCCCAGCCGGCACCCGCGGCGAGCGCCGCACCGACGCCGATCGGGTCGTCGGCGCCGAGCTGACCGCCGGCCAGGATCCAGATGCCGATCGCGGCCAGCACCACCCAGACGAGGTCGCGCAGCCGCCGAGATCCGGCAATGGCGACCGCCAGCGGTCCCCAAAACTCGAGGGTCACCGCCACTCCCAGCGGGATGCGGCTCAGCGCCAGGTAGAACGCCGAATTCATGCCGATGAAGACCAGCGCCAGCAGCGCCGCGTTCCGCCACCCGCTGCGGCCCGTCACCGGCGCTCGCGGCCGCCGCACCAGGGTGAGCAACGCCGCGCCGAGCACCAGCCGCAGCGCCACCACCGTGATCGGTGAGTGGTCGCGCAGCAGCGTGCTCGCCGTTCCGGCACCGAACTGGACGGAGAGCGCCGCGCCGATGATCAACAGCTCGGGCGGGACGTGGAGATGGCGCATCGCTGCGTAGCCTAGGGCCGCCGGCATCGGTCCGTTGTCGCGTCAATCGAACCGGACAGGTGGCACCGGTATTGCGACTCCCATGGCGCCGGCACCAGCCGCGCAATCGATCCGTCAAGACCACCAGCAGACAGAGGGCGAACCATGGCAACGACAACGACTCGCAGCAGCGACAAGGCGCAACAGTCGCGCAACAACGGGCACAAGGCCGCGTCTCCGCGGTACGCCAGTCTCGGCAAGGAGGTGCAGCGCTACGGCAGCCTGCGCGACCTGCCGATCGCGCTTCCGACCGGCGCGCGACGCG
>DASSNX010000081.1:0-21492 GCA_035701185.1 Candidatus Limnocylindria bacterium | reverse complement strand
GGTGCCAGCTCAAACCGGCTGGCGGAGTCGGCCAAGGCCATTCGAACTCCTTGAAGAGGGCATGGTGGAAGGCATGGAGGGGCGCGGACACGCGAACGGAGAGTATATCACTCGCGGCCGCTTCGTCAACTGAAGTGCCTCGGGTGCGCTGGCTCATGCGCCCAGCACGCCTTAGTCTGTCCTCATGCGAAGCCGGCTTGCGCTTGTTTCGGCCAGTCTTGCCTCGGTCGCTGTTGTCATTGTCATGGTGTTGGTGATGTCCCGACCTCATGAAATGACCAAAGCCGAGGGCACCTGGTGCGTGGCTCACGAGGAGATCGTTTTGGCGATCTACGGCCGAGATGGGGGTCAGCCCCCGGATGCATTGGAAGAAGGGTCGTTGATGCTCTGGCTCGGCGGATCGGACGATCTGATGCTGTCCGACGCAAAGAAGGCCGCCATCGAGCAAGCCTGTTCCGATGCTTACGCAGGCTCAACCTGAGACATTGCCGTTTTCGCCTTGGATGGGGCCTTGAGCTCTTGTGGTCGCCGTCCGTCAGGGCGACCTGCAGGCCTGGGAGCTCTATGCCGACCTCGGAACCTGACCAGCCGCCTAACGTTGCGGCTGGGCAACAAGTCCCATTGCCCCACTAAGCGCTGCTTGTACGATACGCCCGGCCTCCGAGCGGCCATGCGGGCGGCGACGCCTGCCTGGAGGTGACTCGGTGACAGCGCAGGAATTCCTGAGCGCGATCAGCCAGCTGATCTACCTGGCGCTGTTCGCCATCTCCCTGATCCGCCTGGCCCAGCTCCGGACCTGGGTCGCGTTCGACACCTTCCTCTTCTTCGGCGTGATCGCCGTCCTGCTGCTGCTGGGCGATGCCGCTCGCCTGTTCGGCTTCCAGGATCACCCGATCGTCGGCATCGTCAACTGGATCGGCATCGCCTTCCTGCCCTTCCTCCTGCTTCGCCTGGCCGATGACTTCCAGCCGCGGCGCTGGTCCACGATGGCGCTGGCCAGCCTCTCGGTTGCCGGCGTGGCCGTCCTCGGTGTGGCGCTGCCGCAGCCCTGGCCTGTCCCCGCCGTCCTCGCGCTGGTCGGCCATTTCGTCGTCTTCGGCGGGTACGCCTCGTTCGCCTTCCTGACCGAGTCGTGGCACAGCCATGGCGGGACGCGACGCCGGATGCAGGCCGTGGCGCTGGGATCTGCGCTGATCGCCCTGATCCTGCTGCTGGCCGGGGTCAGCACCGTGCTTGGTCCCGACGCACCGGCGGCCATCGGCCTGGCAACGCAGGTCATCTCGCTGGCCGCGGTGATCGCGTATTTCGTGGGCTTTGCGCCCCCGGCCATCCTGCAGCGCGGCTGGCAGGAGCCTGCGCTGCGATCGGCACTGGCGCGAGCCGCCGAACTGGTGCGGCTGGAGGACCCGCACGACATCGGCGACGAGTACGCGCGCGCGGCGATGTCGGCGACCGGCGCGCAGGGCGGACGGGTGGGGCTCTGGGACGAAGCCAGCGGAATGCTCCAGTTCCGGCAGGACCTCGGCGACCTGCAGCCGATGGCGCCCGGCGAGGCGATCAGCGGGCGCGCATTCCTGTGGCAGAAGCCGCTCCACACCGACCATGCCGAGCGCGACGCGCCGGAGCGCGCCGAGGAGTATCGGAGCACCGGGATCCGCGCGATCGTCTCGGCGCCCATCACCAGCGGTGAGCGCCGCCTCGGAGTGCTGACGGTCTACGCCGTCCGGCCGCCGGTGTTCACCGATGACGTCGTGGCGGTGGTCAGCATGCTCGCCGAACAGGCCGCGCTGGTGCTGCGCAGCCACGAGCTGCTGCGCGAGGCTGCCCAGGTGCGGGCCATGGCCGAGGCGACGCGGATGAAGGACGACTTCCTCTCGGTGGTTGCACATGACGTCCGCACACCGCTGACCACGATCCTCATCAACTCGGAGCTGCTCGAGAACGCGCTGGCGGCCGACGAGCGCAATGGCCGCCGGGCAGGGTCCCTGCATGCCGAGGCGCTGCGGCTGAAGCACCTGGTCGAGGACTACCTGGATGTCGTCCGGGTCGAGCACGCGACCAACAGCAGCGAGGTCCGTCGCGAGCTGCAGGACCTGGGGGCACTCGCGCGGCAGACGGTGGCCGGCATGGAGGAGGGCGGCAGCCGGGTCGACCTCGTCGCAGCCGAGCCCGTCGTCACCCGGCTGGATCCGGGCCGGGTGGCGCAGCTGATCCAGAACCTGGTCGGCAATGCGCTGAAGTACAGCGAGGCGGACCAGCGCATCGAGCTGTACGTCGGGCAGCAGGATGGGCAGGCGCTGCTGCGCGTGACGGACCGCGGGATCGGCATCCCGGAGGCAGACCTCCAGTTCCTGTTCGAGCGGTTCCACCGTGGCTCGAACACGGATGACCGGCGCTACCGCGGCCTGGGACTGGGGCTCTACATCTGTCGCCAGATCGCCGAGGAGCACGGCGGCTCGATCAGCGTCGACAGCCACGTCGGTGAGGGCACGACCTTCACGGTGCGCCTCGGTGCCGTCGAGCCGGCCGCCACCCCGGCCGACCAGCCGGGCACGGCGCCGTCACACGACGCGGCCGAACCGATCGCGCCCGGCTTCGATGCGCCCACCCAGGGCGAGGCCACGGCCTGATGAGCAGCCATCCGGTCCTCGTCGTCGACGACGATGCCGCCATCCGCAATGCCGTCCGCGACCTGCTGGAGGACTTCGGAATCCCGGTCGAAACGGCGACGAACGGCCAGGATGCCCTGGCCAAGGTCGCGCAACGCGTTCCGCGCCTCGTCCTGCTGGACATGCGAATGCCCGTGCTGGATGGCTGGGGTTTCGCCCAGGCGCTGCGCGAAACCGGCGTGGCGCCGCCGGTGGTGGTCATGACGGCGGCCGCGGACGCCCGACGCTGGGCCGATGAGATCGGCGCCATCGGCGTGGTGCCGAAGCCGTTCGGCATCGAGGAGCTGATCGGCGCGGTGAACCGCTACAGCACCTAGGCAGCCAACGAGGCCGGCCCGCAGCGCGGAACCGGCCTCGCGTGTCGCGTGGGTCGCGGAGTCTACTTGACCTCGACGGTTGCCCCCGCCTCGGCCAGCTTCTCCTTGACCTGCTCGGCCTCTTCCTTGGTGACGCCTTCCTTGACGGCCTTCGGCGCCGCATCCACCAGGTCCTTGGCCTCCTTCAGGCCCAGGCCCGTCAGCTCGCGAACGGCCTTGATGACCAGGATCTTGTTGGCGCCGACCTCGGTCAGCACGGCGTCGAACTCGGACTGCTCCTCGGCTGCGCCGGCGGCAGCAGCACCGTCACCGCCCGCAGCGGGCGCGGCCGCGACCGCCACCGGCGCAGCGGCGGTCACGCCGAACTTCTCCTCCACCGCCTTGACCAGGTCGCTCAGCTCGAGGACGGTCATGTTCGAGATCGCGTCCAGGATCTCGTCCTTGCCCAGGGTCTTGGTTGCCATGTCTGTCAGTACTCCTTACGTCGCGGCGGTCAGGCCGCCTCGGTCTGTCGCTTCTGATCGGCCACGGCGTTGAGCACCCCGGCCAGGTTGCGGATGTTGGCGGCCAGCACGCCGGCAAAGCCGGTCAGCGGGCTGGCGATCCCGCCGGCGAACTTGCCGAGCAGCACCTCGCGGCTCGGCAGGCTGGCCATCCGGGAGAGGCTGGCGGCGTCGATCGCCTGGCTGCCCAGCAGGCCGCCACGGACGGTGACCACCCGGAACGGGCGAAACGCGTCCTGGAGCGCCTTGGCCAGCACCACCTCGTCGCCGTCGATGGTGGCGAGGGCGGTTGGCCCTTCGAGCATCGGCTTCAGCTCGGCGCGGTCCGCCTCGTCGGCCGCGATCTTCAGCAGCCGATTCTTGGCGACGTGCAGCTGCACGCCACTGGCGCGCAGCGAGCGCCGCACCGTCTGCATCTCGGCGACCTTGAGGCCGCGATAGTCGGCCACCGCGATCGCGGAGCTGCCGCGCAGCATCTCGGCGAGCTCGCTGACCGCCTGTCGCTTGGCATCGGTCGGCATCGGCTATGTCCTTTCGCTAGACAAAGAAAAACGGTCCGCGCGCGTCAGCACGAGGACCGTATCGGTTCATTCGTCTCGTGCCTCGGCGTGCCGCCGGCCTCGCGGGCCGGCAATTCTGCCCGGGGCTTGCACCCGGACACATCGCTGTCTTCGGCGGGAAGTCTTCGATTGGGCGCCGATGCTAGCCGCTGGCGGTCGCATCGGCAAATGGCCTCAGCTGTTGGCGGCGGCCAGGGCCGATGGAATGTCGATCCGCACGCCGGGACCCATGGTCGGGGCCAGGGTGAGCGTCCGCATGTAGGTGCCCTTGGCACCCGATGGCTTGGCGCGGTTGATCGCGTCGACCAGCGTTGCCACGTTGGCGCGCAGCTGGTCCGGTGTGAAGCTGGCGCGCCCCACCGGGGCGTGCACGATGCCGGCGCGGTCGACCTTGAACTCGATCCGGCCGGACTTGATCTCGCTCACCGCCCGCTCGATGTCGAAGGTCACGGTGCCCGACTTCGGGTTCGGCATCAGTCCGCGGGGGCCGAGCTTCTTCCCCAGCCGGCCGACCATGCCCATCATGTCGGGCGCGGCGATCGCCACGTCGAACTCGAACCAGCCGTCGTCGATGCGCTTGACCAGGTCCTCGCCGCCCACCTCGTCCGCCCCGGCGCGCAGCGCCTCCTGGGCCTTCTCGCCCTGGGCGAAGACGATGACCCGCGACGAGCGGCCCGTGCCGTGCGGCAGCACGACCGTGCCGCGCACCAGCTGGTCGGCGTGGCGCGGGTCGACGCCCAGGCGCAGGTGCGCCTCGACCGTGGCGTCGAACTTGGCGGTCGACAGCTTGGGCAGCAGCTCCGACGCCTCGTCGAGCGGGTAGCGCTTTTCCGCCTCCACCAGCTTGGCGGCTTCGAGGTACTTCCGTCCGTGGCGTGCCATCAGCTCTCCACCTCGATGCCCATGCTGCGCGCCGTGCCGGCCACGATGCGCATGGCGTGCTCCACGTCGTTGGCGTTGAGGTCCTGCATCTTCGTCTCGGCGATCTCGCGCAGCTGCGCCTTCGTCACGCGGCCGACCTTCTCACGGTTCGGCTGGGCGCTTCCGGATTCCACGCCGGCGGCGCGCTTCAGCAGCGCGGCCGCCAGCGGGGCCTTGGTCACGAAGCTGAACGAGCGGTCCTCGTAGACCGTGATCTCGGCCGGCACCACGTAGCCACGCATGCTGGCGGTGCGCTCGTTGAAGGCCTTGATGAACTCCATGATGTTGATCCCGTGCTGGCCGAGCGCCGGGCCCACAGGCGGGGCGGCGGTGGCGGCGCCGGCAGGCGCCTGCACCTTCAGGATCGTGCGGACTTTCTTCGCCATATCTCTCCTTCGAGGTGTTGGCGGAGCCGATGAAGGCTCCTCCCTCTCGCTAACGGTTGGCTAGAGCTTGTCGATCTGCAGGAAGTCGAGCTCGACCGGGGTCTCGCGGCCGAAGATGCTGACCAGCACCTTGACCTTGTTCTTCTCCGGGTTCACCTCGTCCACGGTGCCGATGAACTCGGCGAACGGGCCGTCCTTGACGCGCACGCTCTGGCCCTTGGTGAACTGGAGCTTGAACTTCGGCGCCTCGACGCCCATCTGCTTGAGGATCTTCTTGACCTCGGCCTCGACCAGCGGGGTCGGCCGGTTGCCGGATCCCACGAAGCTGGTCACGCCGGGGGTATTGCGGACGACGTACCACGACTCGTCCGACATCGCCATCTCGACCAGGACGTAGCCGGGGAAGACCTTCTTGTTGACGGTCTGCCGCTGGCCGTTCTTGATCTCGATCTCCTCCTCCATCGGCACGAGCACCTGGAAGATCTGGTCCTCGACCCCCATCGACTCGATGCGGTGCTCGAGGTTGGCCTTGACCTTGTTCTCGTAGCCGGAGTAGGTGTGGATGACGTACCACTGCTTGGCCGTGCTCTCGTCGCCGGCGGGCAGCGGCGCCTCGCGGCTGAGGCGGGCGGCCTGCTGCGCCTCGACGCTGCGCGCGGGCTCGTGCGCCGGCTCGGCCCCGTCACTGGCTGCCTCGGCGTCACCGTTGGCGGCTTCCGGGGCCGATGCGTCCTCGGCCTCGTCGAGGGTCACTTCGGCGTCGGCCGGCTCGGAGGTCATGGGCTCAGGCTCCATCGGCTCGGGCTCCATCGGCTCCGCGTCCATCGGCTCCATCGGCTCAGCGTCCATCGGCTCCGCCTGGTCGGTCATCTGGTCGGCCTCGAGCGCGGGTTCCTCCGCGTCGTCGACGGTCGTTGTGCGCAACTGCTCGTCACTCATCTCAGAACACCTGGTGCAGGGCGAACGTCATCAGCAGGTCCAGCACGGCGATGTAGGCACCGACGGCGACGGACACCGCGATCACGATCAGGGTCAGGTTGACCACCGTCTGGCGCGTGGGCCACGCAACCTTGCGCAGCTCCGACCAGGCCTCGACGAGGTACATCTGAATTCGGCCGAACACGATTTGGTCAATCAGCTCCTGGATGCGTTGCTACTGCCGATGCGATGGGCGGCGTGGTGGCAGGGGCGACAGGACTCGAACCTGCAACCGCTGGTTTTGGAGACCAGTGCTCTACCAGTTGAGCTACACCCCTCCGCGTCGCCCTACTTGGTCTCCCGGTGCAGCGTGTGCTGCCGGCAGCGTGGGCAGAACTTGTTCAGCTCCAGCCGCCCCGGGTCGTTCTTCTTGTTCTTGCGCGTGCTGTACGTGCGCTCCTTGCAGGTGGTGCACGCCAGCGCGATCACTGGTCGATTCTCGGCCTTGGCCACGGTTGATTCCTGTCGTCAGCTCCGGTTCGCCACCGGATCCGGCCAACCTTAATTAGGGCAGGGGTCCCGGGGGAAGTCGGATGATTCTACGGTTCGACGGGCCAGAGTGTCAACGAAGGTCGCGGGTGGGAGTGTCCGTATACCGGCGCGCGGCGCTCACAACCGTGGCTTGTACACCAGGCGCGCGCCGCGTGTGGGCACAAGTGGGGCTTGTGCTGTGACACGAGTGGGCGCTGGGTCACAAGTGGGGCTTGTGCAGATACGCGTCTCCGAGCCCATCGGTGTCGTTACACAAGTGGGGCTTGTGCAGATACGCCGATCCGAGGCCATCGGTGTCGTTACACAAGTGGGGCTTGTGCGCGTCAGCCGATGCGTGCCACTACACAACGGTGGCTTGTGTGCGTGAGCCGATGCGTGCCACCACACAAGTGGGGCTTGTGCAGATACGCCGATCCGAGGCCATCGGTGTCGTTACACAGGTGTGGCTTGTGCGCGTCAGCCGATGCGTGCCACTACACAAGTGGGGCTTGTGCCGAGCATCGCATGCGCGCCGGTACACAAGTGTGGGTTGTGCCGCGTGGGCCCACGCCTACAGGTTGCCGGGTCGATCCTCGGGGCTGGCGGCCTTGTCGCGCCGTGCCAGCACGATCCGGGTGAACGGCAGCCGGAAGTCGCTGAATACCTCGATGCTGACCAGGAAGCCGAGGAAGATGAACACCACGCCCAGCAGCTCCCCGAGGTAGAAGGCCCAGGTCACCCCGAACCGATTCAGGCCGCTGGTGATGCCGGGGATGAAGCCACCGAGCGCGATGAGGATGGTCGCCGGCACCCGGGAATTGAGCGTTCCCGCGCGGAACGACCGCCAGGCGCCGGGAATCGAGGCCACGAAGTTCACCACCACGGCCACCAGCGAGTAGAGCGTGGAGACGACCGGCGGCAGGGCGCGGGGGCGGAGCAATCGGCGCTTGGGCATGAAGATGTAGGCCGAGAAGAGGGCGCCGCCCACGAGCGCCGCCGCACCGGCGATGTTGAACGGCGCCGCCAGCACCCGGATCTCGCCGGGGATCAGCGTACCCACCGGGACGTGCGTCGTCGGATCCACTGCCCAGCCCGGTGCCGGCAGGGACGCCGTGGCAACGAGGATCGCGGCGCCCACGGAGCCGATCGCCAGGACGAGCATGGCCGCGTGGCCGGACCACGCGCGCCGGCGCCAGGTCGTGAGCGCCACGATCAGCGCCGCAACGATGGCGAAGGCCAGGACGCCGACGCCCAGCGCTCCGGCATCGGGATAGCGCCCGCGGATGGCCAGGCCGAAGAGGCCGCCAACCAGCAGGACCAGCGCGACGAAGTAGCCGAACCGCGTCTTGGTCAGCAGGTAGATCGTCCCCATCCCCAGGTACGAGGCGACGAAGAAGGCGCCGATGAGGTACCAGGCGCGGTAGAGCGTCTCGTTCCAGCCGAAGGCGCCGCCGAGGAACTCGGTGCCGGCACTGATGCCGTACCACAGCAGGCCGATGGTCCATACGAGCTGGTACGGCTGGCGTCGCCGCACCCACTGGTCGCCGACGAGCACGGCGAACACGAACGAGAGGAGCGACGAAAAGAACGGCAGGACGACGTTGAAATCCACGCTGACTGTCACGGCCTCCATCTGCCACGGGATGGAGCCCACGTCCGGGCTCGAACCGGAGACCTCTTCCTTACCAAGGAAGTGCTCTGCCTACTGAGCTACGTGGGCGCGCCGTGATTCTCGCCGAGGGACTGAAGGTTGGGCAACCATCGGCCTATCTGGGTAAATCTTGGTATTAGATTCGCCGCATGAGCCGATGAACTGGTGGGCAGGGAGGGAATCGAACCCCCACAGTCGAAGACGGCTGATCTACAGTCAGCGGAGCTCACCACCTGCTCAACCTACCCACGGATGGCGACCGGCATCGTGGTGCGCTGCCGATCGAGCGGCGAGTATAGGCGAGGCCGCTCGCCGCCTCAACCGACCCCCTGCGCCGTTCCGGCATCATAGGCAACCCATGCTCCGCATCCTCCGTCAGCCGAACTTTGCCCGCCTCTGGTTCGGTGGTCTCATCTCCATCACCGGCGACTGGATGTTGATCACCGGTCTGCCGATCGAGATCTACCGCTTGACCGGTTCGACGTTCGCGCTCGGCGGCATGGCCATCGCCTTCATGATCCCGTCGATCACGCTCGGATCGATCGCCGGGGTTTTCGTGGACCGGTGGGATCGGCGGCGACTGATGGTCGCGATCGACGCGCTGATGGTCATCACGATCCTGCCGTTGATGGCCATCGAGTCACTCGGGGTCTGGATCGCCTACGTGGTCCTGTTCGCTGCCTCGTGCCTTGACCAGCTCTTCAGTCCGGCGGAGGAGGCGCTGCTGCCGAACCTGCTCGAGAACGAGGATGACGACCTGGTCACCGCCAATGCGCTGAATGGCCTCAACAACCACCTGGCGCGGCTGATCGGCCCTGCGCTGGGCGGGATCATCGTCGCCCTCGGCGGCATCGTGGCTGTCACGCTCATTGACGCGGTGTCGTTCCTGGTTGCCGCGCTGCTGATCTGGTCCATCCGCTCGCACCGCACCAAGGCCGTGC
Organism: Candidatus Limnocylindria bacterium; assembly: GCA_035701185.1. Classification (GTDB taxonomy): domain Bacteria; phylum Chloroflexota; class Limnocylindria; order QHBO01; family QHBO01; genus DASSCW01. The sequence goes on along the minus strand of DASSNX010000081.1, from coordinate 12,095 downwards.
GCCACACCTCGATCGAACACGAGGCGGCGACGGCATGGATCCGCCTCCTGGGCGAGTGGCGGGAAGGCCTGCGTGAGATATGGCGCCGACCGGTCCTGCGGGCGCTCCTCTTCTTCTCGGTGATCACGTTTGCGGGCGAAGGCCTGACCCTCACGCTCTTCGTGCCGTGGACCATCGATGCGCTGCACTCGGACAGCGCCGGCTACGGTGCCCTCCTCTCAACGCAGGCGATCGGCGGCTTCGCGGGGGCGTTCGTGATCGGCCGTCTGGGCTCGCGCGTGGATCCGCTGCGGCTGCTGATCTGGAGCGCACTCCTGTTTGGCGTCATTGACCTGGGCCTGTTCACCTATCCGGCGATCTTCCCGCACATCGAACCCGCCCTGGTGATCATGGTCGTCGTCGGCGTCCCGGGAGCAGGACTGATGGCCGCGCGGTCCACGCTCCGCCAGTCGCTCACCTCCGACAGTCATCGCGGCCGGGTCATCGGCGCCATGGCCGCGCTCGGCTCGCTGGGCTCGCTGGTCGGTGCGGTCGCCGCCGGCTTCCTCGGTGAGTTCCTGCCGGTCGTGCTGTTGCTCGTCGTCCAGGGCAGCGGCTACGTCATCGGCTCCCTGGTGGTCAGTGCCATGACCCGCGGACAGCGGTTGCCGAAGGGCGAGCTCGTCGCGGAGGGATAGCGCCAGGTTCGCTTCGGCTCCCGGCGCATCGGCTCCCGGCGCATCGGCTCAGGCCGTTATCGGCTCCGTCAGGAAGTCGAGCAAACCGCGCATGTAGACCTCGGTGTCGTCGTACATCGCCAGGTGGCTGCCGTTCGGACACTCGAGGTAGCGGCCGTTCGGCAGCCGTTCGGCCATGGCCTGCATGTGGGTCGGATCCATGGTGTCGTGCGCAGCGCCGATGACCAGCGTCGGCACGGTGATGCGGCCCAGGTCGTCGAAGCGGTCCCAGTCGGAGAGGCTGCCCTGCATGCCCAGCTCGCTGGGGCCCTGCATCGGGACGTAGATGTCCGGGTTGATGTGGTCGAAGGTGCGGACCACCGGATCCGGCCACTCGTCCACCGGCCGGCGCAGGACGTGATGCACGTAGTGGTGCTGCTCCAGCAGCGCCATGTAGCGCGGATTCGCCGTGTCGCCGCTTGCCTCGAAGGCCTGGATCTCGGCGAGGACGTGGGGATCCATGGCCGGCATCAGCACCTGGTGGGCATAGGCGTTATAGGCGGGGCAGCTCGACATCATGTTCGAGATGACCAGGCCCTTGAGATGCTCCTGGTGGTGGAGCGCGTACTCGATGGCCAGCAGGCCGCCCCACGACTGGCCGTAGAGAACGAAGCTGTCGCGCGTCAGCCCCAGGCCCTGGCGAACCTGCTCGACCTCGTCCACGAAGCGGTCCAGCTGCCAGAGCGTGGGATCGTCCGGTTGATCACTGTGACCCGAGCCGAGCTGGTCGTAGTAGTAGTACTCGATCCCGGCGGCCGGGAGGTACTCGTCGAAGATCTCGAAGTACTCGTGCGTGGCGCCCGGTCCGCCATGCAGCAGGAGCAGCTTCGTGTCCGGGTTGCTGCCGACCCGCTTGGTCCAGACGCGGTGCTCGCCACTCGGTGTTCGGATGGGGATGTAACGGACGCCGTCGTCGGTCACGGGGCGGGGAGCTTGGGACGCAGGCTCTTCATGATCCGCTTGGCCGTCCCGAAGTGGAGGTCCCGCGCCGGCGCGCGGAAGAACGCCACCACCACCTGGCCCGAGCTGAAGACGTGGACGACCTCACTGAGCCGAGTGCGGCCGGCCATGCCGGCCGAGAACACCATCATCTGGTCGGCCGAGACCGCCCGGATGGCGACGATGCCGGCTCGGAGCCGGAGCGCGTTCAGCGCCTGCTTGCAGACCCTGGCGGCGTATTCCCGGCTCAGCCTGGCTGGCGGCTCCTGGTCGGCCATGGCGACAATGCGCAGCCTGCCACGCCCGGCGGCGGGGCGGAGGACCGCAACCTGGCCGTTACGGCGCTCGGCGATGGTCCAGGCCGCCGGGTAGGTGACCATGAAATCGTTCAGGACCGATCCCTGCCGTTCGAGGGTCACCGGCTTCGGGAACGGCGTCGGCGCCGTGCTGCGCGGATGGTAGGAGGAGCACGCGCTCAGTGACCCCACGGCGACGATCAGGATCGCGAGCGACTTCGCTCGGCCGATGGCAGCTATCGCGTTCTCCAGCTCGAGAGCAGGTATCGGCGCCATCGTAGGCCGTCCGCGGGCCCGATGAGCGTCCCGGCAGCCGAACCTCAGCGCGTCAGCACCATCAGCCGGTAGCCACCCAGCAGCCGCACGGCGAAGTCCTGGTTGAGCTTGAACAGCCCTCGGCGCAGCGGGCCCAGGATCCAGCGGTTGAATCGGCCGCCCGGAAAGAGGATGCCGTAGGGCGTGTAGAAGGAGTCCAGCACCTCGTAGCCGGTCTCCTCCAGCGTCCGCAGCGCGGTCTCCTTGTTGAAGTAGTGGATGTGGACGTACTGGTCGCGCTGGCGGAGCAGTGCGCCGCTGCGGAGCGCGTTCTGGACCGAGAGGTCGAGCGAGAGGTGGAAGAGCTGGTAGCTGCTGCGCGACTTCAGCTGGCGCAGGAACGAGAAGTAGTCCTCGACGTGATCGACGACCTCCAGGACGAGCATCAGGTCGAGCGGCGGCGTCTCGATCCGGGTCGCATCGGCCAGGGCGAACTGCAGGCGCTCGTTCTCGCGTGTCTTCGCCAGCCTGATCGCGTCAGGGGCGATGTCCCAGCCCCAGAACCGGCATTCGGGATCCATGCGGAGCTGCAGCTGTCGCAGGACCTCCCCGGCTCCGCAGCCCACCTCGCCAATGGCCTTCGGCGCCAACCGATGGCGATCCAGCATCCTCAGGATCTCGCCCGCCTTCCAGGCCGAGGTGTGGACGTGCCAGCCGGGGTTGCGGCGCAGGTACTCGCCGGTGACGTGCGGGTCGCCCCGGTCGCGAGTGGTGGCGGCGGACGCGGCCGATGCCACGGGGTCGCCGGCGGTCACGCCAGTGGCCTCGGTCTCGGACTGCATGCCGGTCTCCCTCCCGCCGCCAGTTGCTGTTCGGTGGTGGAGCCGACGGAGGGAATCGAACCCACAACCGGCGGTTTACAAAACCGCTGCTCTACCGTTGAGCTACGTCGGCGTGCCGACGATTCTACGGGGCTCGCCCGTCCTGCGAGCGCTGGCGGACGACCTCGAACAGCAGCAGGGCGCCGGCGGTGGCCGCGTTCAGGGAAGCCACGTGCCCACTCATCGGGAAGCTGACCAGCAGGTCCATCCGGCGCCGCGTCGCGCCGGAGACGCCCTCGCCCTCGCTGCCGACCACGATCGCCAGTGCCCCGCGCAGGTCGGTCTCCCAGGCCGTGGCCGGCGCATCCTGGTCAGCGGCAACGAGCCGGAGGCCGGCCGCCTGGAGGTCACGCAGGGCCTGCCCCAGCGAATCGACCCGCGCCAGCAGCAGGTGCTCACTCGCGCCGGCGCTGGCCTTGACCGCCGCGGCGGAGAGCGGTGCGGCAGCTCGGGCTGGGAAGATCACGCCGTCCACGCCCGCGGCCTCCGCGGAGCGCAGCAGCGTGCCGAAGTTCGTGGGATCTTGCAGGTTCTCGAGCACCAGGATCAACGGGTCGCGGGCGGCTGCCGCGGCGTGGGCCAGCATCTCCGGCAGGTCCGCCCAGCGTCGCTCCCCCACCTCCAGCAGCACGCCCTGGTGGCCGTCGAACCCGGCCAGCCGCGCCAGCCGGTCACCCGGCACGCGCTCGATCGGCACCGATGCCTGGCGGGCCGCCGCCAGGACAGCCTTCAGCTCCGGGCTCGGGCGGGCGCTGGTCGAGACGAGCAGCCGATGGGCCTCGCGCTCGGCGGCCAGCGCCTCGGCCACCGGACGGCGACCGCCGATCCACTCGGTCAAGCCGGCTCCACGCTGGCGACCGCGTAGGCGGCGATACCCTCGGCGCCGGCAAAGCCGAGGCCGTCCGAGGTCGTGCCCTTCACGCTGATCCGATCGACTGGCAAGCCGGTCAGCTCCGCCAGGCGCGCGACGATCTCGTCGCGGCGCGGCGCGAGCGGCGGACGGCGCGCGACCACGACCAGGTCGAGGGACGCCGGACGCCAGCCGGCGTCGTGCAGCCGCGCGACGGCCACCCGCAACAGCTCCCCGGAGTCGGCGTCGCGGAACCGCTCGTCATCGGGCGGGAAGAGGGAGCCCACGTCGCCCAGCCGGGCCGCGCCCAGCAGCGCGTCGATGACCGCATGCAGCGCCGCGTCCCCATCGGAATGCCCGGCCAGGCCCGCTTCGCGCGGGAAGCTGAGCCCGGCCAGGTGCAGCTCGCGCCCCTCCTCGACGCGGTGGGCGTCAAAGCCGATCCCCGCCCGTGCCTGTGGCGCAACGCCACCCACGTTCACGGGCGCACTCCGCGCCGCCAGCGTCGCGCGCAGCGCTGCCTCGTCACCCGGCTCGGTCAGCTTCCGATTCGTCGCCTCACCCTCGACCGCGCGGACCGGGATGCCGCCGGACGCCATGGCCGATGCCTCGTCGGTCGCCGGCCGGCCCCAGGCGTGAGACTCCTCCATCGCCGCCCGCAGCTGGGTCAGCGTGGCGCCCTGGGGAGTCTGGGCGGCCTGCACCGTATCGCGATCGACGACGCCGGCCACCGCACCAGTGCCGTCGACCGTCTTCAGCGAGTCGGCCACGGGCACCAGCGGCACGACGCCCGTCCCGGCGCGAACGGCCGCCACCACCCGGACCATGAGCTCCACCGTCGCCGCCGGTCGCGCGGCGTCGTGCACCAGCACGGGCGTGTCCTCGGCGATCCGCGCCGACGTCAGCGCCCCGATCCCGGCCACCACCGAATCGGTCCGCTCGGCGCCACCGGCGATGACCAGCACCCGGTCGCCGGCGTCCGGCGGCAGGGCCGCGGCGTATCGGTCCATTGCCTCGGCCGGGGTGACGACCGCGACCAGCGCCATGCCGGGCACCGACAGCAGCGTGTCGAGGCCCCAGCGCCAGACCGGGCGGCCCCACATGTCGATCCACAGCTTGTCACCGCCGAAGCGGCGGCTCTGGCCGGCCGCGACCAGGATGGCGGCAACCGGCTGGCTCATCGGCTCAGCTGCGTCATCGGGCCGGTTGGGGCGCCTCGCGAGGCTGCGCGAAGATCATGCGCCCAGCCACCGTCTGGAGCACGCGGGTCACCGTGATGGGCACCTCCGCGTCCATGTAGCGGCTGCCCCCCTCCACGACGATCATGGTGCCGTCCTCCAGGTAGCCGACTCCCTGGCCGGGTTCCTTGCCTTCCTGGATGACCTTGACCGTCATCTCCTCGCCGGGGTGCACCACGGCCTTCACCGCGTTGGCCAGCTCGTTGATGTTCAGGACCCGGATGCCCTGCAGCTCGGCCACCCGATTGAGGTTGAAATCGTTGGTCAGGATGGCGGCGCCAGCCTCGCGCGCATACGCGACCAGCTTGGCATCGACCTCCCCGATCTCCGGGAAGTCGGTCTCGCTGACGACCACCGGGCTGATGGAGTCGCGCTGGAGCGCGGCCAGCATCTCGAGGCCGCGCCGTCCCCGATTGCGGCGGATGGCGTCCGGCGAGTCGGCGATCCGCTGGAGCTCGTCCAGCACGAAGCGGGGCACGACCAGGGTGCCGAGGATGAACCCGGTGCGGCCAATGTCCACGATCCGCCCGTCGATCACCGCGCTCGTGTCGATCACCACTTCCTGTGGGCCGGCGCGCACCCGTCCGCCGGGCAGGACGGAGCTGACCACGGGCACGAGCACGTCACGCTTGTAGAGCGTGGCCCACAGCATCCCCAGCGCCAGGGCGATGGCGACGGCCGGTGGCAGCAGCGCGCCCAGCACCCCACCCAGCGCCGACAGCGGCACGCCGACCAGGAGCCCCATCAGCAGCCCGACGACGACCGCTCCGACGCCCAGCGCGTACTCGGCGGCCCCCGCCTCCGCCAGCCGGTCGACCGCCCAGCGGGTGGGATAGACGGTGATGTACGGGATCGCCAGGTAGCCGAAGAGCAGCGACGCGGCGACCATGGCCATCAGGAAGGCAGGCCGATTGGCGGGCGCCACGATGTCGCCCCGCATGTCGAGGATGAGGAGGCCGAGCCCGAACCCGACGAGCGTGCCGAGCAGGGCTCCCACGAGCTGGATGATCTTGGTCATGTTCGATGAGGCCGATGAAGGGATCGCCAGCGCGGCCGATGAAGAGAGAGATGAACGGATGACGCATGGCCGCACACCCCGCAGGGCGGCGGCCACCTTAGCACCTGCCCCCCGGCACGTCTATGGAGCGCGGAGGCCTGGTCAGCTCCCTTCGAGCGCCAGCCGAACGGCCTCGCGAACGTCAATCGCCGCCACCAGATGCCGATCAGCGGCTCCGTCCCGGCCGTGCGCCGGCCCCGTGATGAGCGTCTCGAAGCCGAGCCGCCGTGCCTCGGTCAGCCGTCGCCCGGCGCGCGTCGCCTGGCGGATGCGCCCGGCCAGCGACAGCTCCCCGGCCAGCACCGTTCCGGCGCGCACCGGTCGCTCGCGCAGGCTGGAGGCGAGTGCCATGGCCACCGCCAGGTCGGCGGCCGGCTCCTCGATGCGCAGGCCGCCGGCCACGTTGACGTAGACGTCGTGGCCGGTCAGGTTCAACCCCGCGTGCCGCGCCAGCACCGCGATGAGCATCAGGACGCGGCTGACGTCGATCCCGGTGGTGGCGCGACGGGGCGAGCCGGCACCCGACGGCGCGACCAGCGCCTGGATCTCGACCGCCAGCGGTCGCGTGCCCTCCAGGGCGATGGTGATGGCGCTGCCGGCCACCGGCGGTTGCTCGGATTCCAGGAAGAAGCGGCTGGCGTCGGCCACCTCCACCAGCCCCTCGCTGCGCATCTCCAGCACGCCCACCTCGTCGGTCGAGCCGAAGCGGTTCTTCGCCGCGCGGATCAGCCGCGTGGAGCCCAGCCGCTCGCCTTCGAGGTAGATCACCGCGTCGACCAGGTGCTCAAGCGTGCGGGGCCCGGCCACGGTCCCCTCCTTCGTCACGTGCCCGACCAGCGCCACGCAGGTGCGGCCCGCCTTGGCGATCTCCGCCAGCCGAGCAGCGACCTCGCGTACCTGGCCAACGCTGCCGGCCGGCCCGTTCAGCTCCTCGGCCGCGAGCGTCTGCACGCTGTCGACGACGGCCAGGGTCGGTGCCTCGGAGCCGATGGCGCCCAGCGCCGTCGACAGCTCCGTCGTCGCCACCAGCGCCAGCCCACCGGTCACGGCACCGATGCGCTCGGCCCGTCCCCGCACCTGGGCCGCCGACTCCTCGCCGGTGATGTACAGCACGCTGCCACCGGCCACGGCCAGCCGCGCGGCGAGCTGCAGCAGGAGGGTGCTCTTGCCGATCCCCGGATCGCCGCCGAAGAGAACGATGGAGCCGGGCACGAAGCCGCCGCCCAGGACGCGGTCCACCTCGCCGATGCCGCTGACCAGGCGCTCCGCCTCGGCGGAGCTGACCTCGGTGATCGGCGAGACGGTGCCGACCGGCAAAGCGGCTACCGAGCCCGGGCCGCGAGTGGTGCGGGCTGCCGTCGGACGCGCCACGACCGTCTCGACCAGCGTGTTCCACGCCTGGCAGGACGGGCACTGACCGGACCAGCGGGGCGTCTCGGCGCCGCACTGCTGGCAGACGTGGACGGTGCGGACGGCGGGCATGCGCGCCATGGTGCCACGCAGCCGCTTACGGCCGCGTTATCGGCCCGCAGTCAGCGCGCGATCAGGTGCTCTTCGACGGTCCGGAGCCAGCCTTTACCGGCTCACGCCGCTTGGCATCCTTCGCAATTGTCAGTCCGGGGCCATCCGGGTCGGCGTCGACGACGATCGTGTCGCCGGGCTCGTAGCTGGCCATCAGCATCTGCTCGGCCAGCGGGTCCTCGATCTGGTTCTGGATCTCGCGCCGCAGCGGCCGCGCCCCGAAGGCCTGGTCGTAGCCCTTGGCGATGATCGCGTCCTTGGCGGCATCGGTGACCACCAGCTCCATCTGCTGGCCGGCCAGCTGGGCCTTCACCCGGGCGAGCAGCATGTCGACGATCTCGCGGATCTCCTCGCGCGTCAGCTGGCGGAAGACGACGGTGGCGTCGATGCGGTTCAGGAACTCCGGCCGGAAGGCGTTCTTCAGCTCGCCCAGCACCTTGTCCTTCATACGCTCGTAGTCGGCCGTCGCCTGCGCCGCCACGTCCGCCGCGCCGGCCCGGAAGCCGATGGAGGTGTCCTTCTGCAGCTGCTGGGCGCCGACGTTGCTGGTCATGATGATGATCGTGTTGCGGAAGTCGACGCGCCGGCCCTTGGCATCGGTCAGGTGCCCGTCCTCCAGGATCTGGAGCAGGATGTTGAACACCTCGGGGTGCGCCTTTTCGATCTCGTCGAGCAGCACCACGGAGTAGCTCTTGCGCCGCACGGCCTCGGTCAGCTGGCCGCCCTCGTCGTAGCCGACGTAGCCGGGCGGGGCGCCGACCAGGCGCGACACGTTGTGCCGCTCCATGAACTCGCTCATGTCGATCTTCATGAGCGCGTCCTCGCTGCCGAACATGAACTCCGCCAGCGCGCGGGCCAGCTCCGTCTTGCCGACGCCGGTGGGTCCCATGAAGATGAATGAGCCGATGGGCCGCTTGGGATCCTTCAGCCCGGCCCGTGCCCGGCGCACGGCCTTGGAGACGATGTCGATCGCCTCCTGCTGGCCGACGATCCGCTTGTGGAGCGCCTCCTCCATGTGCAGCAGGCGCTCGGACTCCTCGGCGCTGATCCGGATCACCGGGATGCCGGTCCACATGCTGACGACCTGGGCGATGTCGTCCTCGGTGACCTCCGGCACGTCCTTGGCGGCTTCCTCGTGCCAGGCGGCCTTCAGCTCCTCGATCCGCTCCTTGGCCTGCGCTTCCTCGTCGCGCAGCCGAGCCGCGGCCTCGTAGTCCTGGCCCGCGATCGCCTCGTCCTTCTGGACGGTGATCTGCTCCAGCTCCTTCTGCGCCTCCTTGATCTGCGGCGGAGCCGATGCCTTGCGCAGCCGCACCCGCGAGCCGGCCTCGTCGATCAGGTCGATGGCCTTGTCCGGCAGGGCGCGGTCCGCCACGTAGCGCACGCTCAGGTCCACGGCGGAGCGCAGTGCCTCGTCGGTCATCTTCACGTGGTGGTGCGCCTCGTAGCGCTCGCGGATGCCGAACAGGATCTCCACCGCCTCGTCGACGGTGGGCTCCTCGACCATGACGGGTTGGAAGCGCCGTTCCAGCGCCGCGTCCTTCTCGATGTACTTGCGGTATTCATCGAGGGTGGTGGCGCCGATGCACTGCAGCTCGCCGCGCGACAGCGGCGGCTTCAGGATGTTCGCGGCGTCGATCGCGCCCTCGGCCGCGCCGGCGCCGACCAGGGTGTGCAGCTCGTCGATGAACAGCACGCTGTCGGAGCTGCTGCGCAGCTCCTCGATGATCTTCTTGAGGCGCTCCTCGAACTCGCCGCGGTACTTCGTGCCGGCCACCAGCGAGCCGATGTCCAGCGTCAGCACCCGCTTCTCCGAGAGCGTCTCCGGCACGTCGCCGCTCACGATGCGATGCGCCAGCGCCTCGGCGATCGCCGTCTTGCCGACGCCGGGCTCGCCGATCAGGGCCGGGTTGTTCTTCGTCTTGCGGCCCAGGATCTGGATGACCCGCTCGATCTCCTTCTCGCGGCCGATGACCGGGTCCAGCTTCCCGGCCCGCGCCAGGTCGGTCAGGTTGATGCCCAGCTGGTCGAGCGTCGGCGTCTTGGATGGCCGCTTGGACTCCTGTGCCGGCGAGACGCTGGTGCTCTGGCTCAGGACGTGGATGACCTGGTGACGGACCTTGTCCAGGTTCACGCCCAAGCTCTCCAGCACGCCGGCGGCGATGCCCTCGCCCTCGCGGACGAGGCCGAGCAGCAGGTGCTCGGTGCCGATGTAGTTGTGCCCCAGCCGCCGCGCCTCGTCGATGGCCAGCTCGATCACCCGCTTGGCGCGTGGCGTCAGGCCGACCTCGCCCACCACCGGGCGATCGCCGCGGCCGATGATGAACTCGACGGCGGTGCGGACCTTGGACAGCTCGACGTTCATGTTCTCGAGCACGCGCGCGGCGACGCCCTCGCCCTCGCGGACGAGGCCGAGCAGGAGGTGCTCGGTGCCGATGTAGTTGTGGTTGAACCGCTGGGCCTCATCCTGCGCGAGGGTGAGAACCTTCCTGGCTCGATCGGTGAACTTGTCGAATCTGTCCATGTCGCGCGTTCTCGCTGGCCTGTCGACGATGGCTGGAGACCACCACCTTCAAGGAGTGTACGGCACCACTCGGGCGCGATGCCTTCAATAGGTACTACGTCGTATGGCTACCCCTACGCGCACCGTACCCCATCAGATGCATGAGGCGGGCCCGTTTCCGGACCCGCCTCGGCAATCGCTGGGACGAGGCTTGGGTCAGGCCTTGGCACCCTCCGCCGGCTCTGCCTCGGCTTCAGTCGCATCGGCCTCGGTCGACTCGGCCTCGGTCGACTCGGCCTCGGTGGCCTCGGCGGCCGGCTCCATCGGCTCCGCTGCCGGCGCAGCCTCGGCTGCCGCAGTTGGCTCCATCGGCTCCGCTGCCGGCGCAGCCTCGGCTTCCGCAGTTGGCTCCCCGGCTGGTGCCTCGGGCTCGTCGGACGCCGCGGCCTCGGCAGGGGCCGCGTCCTCGGCGGGCTCAGAGCGGAACTGGTCGAGCAGGCCCGACGACGCGAAGGCCGCGGCCATCGTGTTGTCAATCCCCTCGTCCGGCTCGCGGATGGCGTCCTCCGGCCGGTAGTCCCGGTCACGGCGGTCGCGGCCGCGCTCGCGACGCTGTGGGCGCTCGTCGTAGCGCGAGGGCATCGGCTGCGGAGCGGCCGCCGCCGGCGCTCCGCGCTCGTCAGCCTGCTTGAGGCTGAGCCCGAGCCGATGGCGCTCCGAGTCCAGGCTGATGATCTTCAGCTTGAGGACCTCGCCCTCCTTGACGACGTCGCCCGGGTGCGCCACGCGCTGGTTCGACAGCTCGCTGATGTGGATCAGGCCCTCCAGGCCCTCCTCCACGCGCACGAAGGCCCCGAAGTTCACGAGCTTGGTGACCGTGCCGTCGATGAGGTCGCCGATCTGGTACTTCGCCACCGACTCCTGCCACGGGTCGGGCTGCAGGCGCCGGATGGAGAGGCTGATGCGACCACGCTCGTGGTTGATGTCGATCACCTCGGCCTCGACCTCCTCGCCGATGGCGTAGGCGGTCTCCGGGTTGTTGACCTTGTTCCACGAGAGCTCGCTCTTGTGCACGAGGCCGTCGATCCCGCCGAGGTCGATGAAGACGCCGAACGGCGCGATGCTGCGCACCACGCCGGTGACGCGCTGGCCGACCTGCAGGCTGCTGAACAGCTCGTCGCGCTTCTCGCGACGCTCCTCGTAGAGCGCGACCTTCTCCGACAGGATCAGGCGGTTCGCCTTGCGGTTGACCTCCAGGATCTTGAGCCGAAGGGTGCGGCCCACGAACGGCTGCAGCTTCTCGGCGATCTCCTGTGCCGCGTCGCGCGGCTGCTCGTCGCGAGGACGGCGCGGAAAGTCGACGATCTGGCTGATTGGCACGAAGCCGCGCACGCCCAGGTCGACGATCAGGCCGCCCTTGTTGTGATCGATGACCCGCGCCTCCACGATCTCGCCGGCATCGAACCGCTCCTGCATGGCGCGCCACTTCCGCTCCAGGCCGGCACGGCGCAGCGAGAGGACCGCATGGCCCTCCGGCGACTCGGGCTGCAGGACGTAGACGAGCACCTCGTCGCCGACCTTGAGCTCGGGACGGGACTCATCGCCGCCGTCGCGCGGGCCGCGGCGGCCCATCAGCTCGCGATTCGAGACGACGCCTTCGCTCTTGCCGCCGAAGTCGACCAGGATCTCGTCCGGGTCGATGCGAACCACGGTGCCCTCGACCACGTCGCCGTGCTTGAGGCTCTTCACCTCGTTCTCCGGCGCGTCGAGGAGGTCCGCCATCGTCATGCCAGCCTCGTCCTCGACGGACGCGGCAAGGGGCGCCTCGGCCGGTGCTGC
>DASSNX010000080.1:0-4205 GCA_035701185.1 Candidatus Limnocylindria bacterium | reverse complement strand
CACCAGCAGGACGTCGACGGGTCCCAGCTCGGCCACCTGTTCTTCGCTGAGCAGGTGGCCCAGGTCACCGAGGTGGGCGATGTGCACGCCGTCGATCTCGTAGGCGAAGGCCACGTTCTCGCCGCGCTCGGCGCCGCGCTGGCCGTCATGGAAGGTGCGGACTCCCGTCACCAGCACCCCGTGGTACTCGTACTCGCCGGGACGCGTCAGCGTCAGCCCCGCGGTGATGGAGCGGGTGTAGGCGTGGTCGGGGTGGGCGTGCGAGATGGTCAGCAGGTCGACGTCGTGCTTGCCGGCCACGAAGCCGGTCGAGGGCGGGCACGGGTCGGCAATGACGGTGGACTCGCGTCCCTTGAGGCGGAAGCAGGCGCGGCCGTACCAGGTGATCTCCATCGGTGGCGGCAGTGTACGGCAGACAGCACGAGAGCCGGTGCCCGCCCAATGACACCGGCTCTCGAAGGAGGGAGGGTGGAGGTAGAAACCCGGATGGATCTCCAACTCGCACGATGAAGGCTACGGAGCCGATGTGAATCCCCAACACGGCCCGGGCTTAAGAAACCTGAACCTTCGCGACCGGCCTTGGAGGCGCCTGTCACAATGCGCCGGCGATGACGACGCTGCCGCGCCGCCTGGTTGCGCTGGCGACCGTGGTCCTGGTTGCCGCCATGGTGGCGGTTCTCGCCCTGCGGGCCATCGGCGCCCCGGTGGCCAATGGCCCCCCTGCCGAAGCCAGCCCATCGGTCGCCGAACCGCTGCCGACCCCGAGCGACCCGAATGACCCGCTGACCGTCTTCGCGCGGATCGAGCGCCAGGTCTCCGCGCTCCGAGAGCTGCCGCCGGCGCGCATCGGCCCGCCCGACGTCATCAGCCGGGCCGAGCTGGCCGGCGAGCTCAAGCGCGTCTTCGACGAGACCTGGACACCGCGCCAGCTGGCCGCCGACAACCTGACCCTGCGCGCCATGGGCCTGCTGACGCCGCGCCAGGACATCCGGGCGCTGACCGAGTCGCTGTACGAGGGGCAGGTGCTCGGCTTCTACGACTTCGACACGCGGCGGATGGTGGTGGTCAGCGACGAGGGCATGACCGCGGCCGCCAAGATCACCTACGCCCACGAGTTCACGCACGCGATGCAGGACGCCGCCTTCAATACCGGTGCGGACCACGAGGCCGATGCACAGGAGGACGACGCCGCGCTCGCGAAGCTGGCGCTGGAGGAGGGCGATGCCTCGGTGGCAATGGTGCGTTGGGCCTTCGACGGCAACCTCTCCCCGGACGAGCTGGCCACGGTCGGGTCGACCCCCGTCCCCGACATGAGCGGCATTCCCGACTGGATGGTCCGCCAGCTGACCTTCCCCTACGAGACGGGTGCCGGCTTCGTGTCGCAGCTCTTCGCCCGTGGTGGGTGGGACATGGTCGACACCGCGTATCGCCAGCCGCCGGCGTCGACCGAGCAGGTCATCCACATCGAGAAGTACCTGGGGCGCGAGGCGCCCGTGCGGCTGGCCGACGAGCCGCTGGCCGGCGAGCTGGGCACGGGCTGGCGGAGCGTCGAATCCACCACGATCGGCGAGGCGATGATCGGCATCTGGCTCGGCCAGTTGGGCGTCGGCCTGGCCGACTCGACGACCGCCGCGGAGGGCTGGGGCGGTGACCGCCTGTCGGTGGCCGCGGGTCCGGCCGGTCAGTGGGCCATGGCCTGGCAGATCGCCTGGGACACGCCCGAGGATGCCGACGAGTTCGTGGCTCAGCACGGCGACATCACGGCCGATCTGCCGTTCAAGACGGTCATCCGCCGGGCGGGACCGACCACCACGTTCGTCTTCCACGCCTCGTCGGCCACGGTCATGCGGCGGCTGACCGACGTCGTCGGCGACTGACGCCCGGCGGCCGGCCGGCCGCTACATCGAGGCCGGGGCGCTGATCCCGAGCAGGCCCAGGCCGTTGGCCAGCACCTGGCGCACCGCATCGGTCAGGGCCAGCCTTGCGGCTGAGAGCTGGCGTTCCTCGGGTTCGTCGGAGAGGACCCGACAGTCGCGATAGAAGGCGCTGAAGAGCTGGGCCGATTCCAGCAAAAAGCGGGTCAGCTCGTGTGTCTCGCGCCGCGCGGCGGCATCGGCCACCACGTCTGGCAGGTCCAGCAGGCGGCGGATCAGCGCCTGCTCCGCGGGGTGGTGGAGCAGGGTCGCGGTCTGGGCGTCATCGGCTTCCACACCGGCAGCCTGCGCATTGCGCAGGATCGAGCAGGCCCGTGCATGCGCGTACTGCACGTAATACACGGGGTTCTCGGCCGATTGGCGCTTCGCGAGCTCGATGTCGAAGTCGATCCCGGTGCTTGGTGCGCGGGAGCCGAAGAACCAGCGGGCGGCGTCCGGCCCGATCTCGGCCAGCAGCTCGTCCAGGCTGACGAACTCGCCGGCGCGCTTGCTCATCCCGATCTCCTGGCCGTCACGCACGAAGCGCACCCAGGCCATCAGCAGGTACTGGACGTTCTCGGCCTTGAAACCCAGCGCCGTGGCCGCTGCCCGGTTGCGGGCCACCGTGCCGTGGTGGTCCTCGCCCCACAGGTAGACCAGCTCGTCGAAGCCGCGGCTGAACTTCTCGGCCAGGTAGCCGATGTCGCTGGCGAAGTAGGTCGGCTGACCGTTCGAGCGGATGACGACCCGGTCCTTGTCGTCGCCGTACCGGCTGGACCGGAACCAGGTGGCGCCGTCCTGGTCGTAGATGTCGCCTCTGCTGCGGAGCTCCTCCAGCGCGCGCGGCACCCAGCCCTCGTCGTGCAGGGAGCCCTCCGACTTCCAGACGTCGAAGCGCACGCCGAGCGCCGCCAGGCTGGCTTCGATCCCGGCCCGGACCCGCTCCGAGGCCCAGCGGCCGAGGATCTCGCCCGGATCGGCGCCTGGCGCGGCGGCCGCGGCCCAGAGCTCGTCGGGCACCTCCGGAACCATGGCCGTCACGTACTCGCCGTGGTACCCGTCCTCCGGCGGCTCGCGACCCTCGCGGCGGGCCAGCAGCGAGAGGCCGAGGTTGCGGACCTGGGCGTTGAAGTCATTGAAGTAGTACTCGCGCACCACGTCGTGGCCCACCGCCTCCAGCACGCGGCTCAGCAGATCGCCCACGAAAGCGCCCCGTGCGTTCCCGACCGTCAGCGGCCCGGTCGGGTTGGCGCTGACGAACTCGACGTTGATCCGATGCGGCTCGGCGACGCGCACCCGCCCGAACTCGGGTCCCGCGTCACGGATGGTGGCGACCTGGCGCGCCACCCAGGCCGGGTCGAGCTGGAGGTTCAGGAAGCCGGGTGGCGCGACGCTGGCGGCCAGGACGCCGGTGGGGCTCCCGAGATGCGCGCGCAAGGTCTGCGCGATGACCATCGGCGCCTGGCGCACGACCGGGGCCAGCTGCATCGCCGCGTTGCTGGCGAAGTCGCCGTGCTCGGGCCGCGAGGGGCGCTCGATGCCAACCGGCGGCAACGACGTGCCGTCGGGAACCGGGAGCTCGCCGGCCGCAATGGCTTGGTCGCGAGCGCCGGCGACGGCGGCGCGCAGCGCCTCGCGGATACTGGTCACGCGCCCCTCGCCAGCCGCAGCTCGAGAGCCTGGTCGGGCGAGAAGCCGCGCAGGCCCAGGGCATCCGCCGCGACTTCCAGGAGGGCGCCGGTGGGGGCCAGGCCGATGAGCTCGCAGTGGTCGATGTCGGTCCCGGCCTCCTGCGCCAGGCGACGGATCTCGCGCACGACGCGGGCGATGCCGGTCTTCTCCCAGTCGACCAGGTTCATGCTGACCTGGGCGAAACGGCCCTCTCCCGGGTTCTCGAGCAGGACACCCATGGCCTGGACCGCGGGCAGGCCGCCCGACGACTCGCGGATGGTCGTGGCGATGCGCCGGGCCACGGCCAGGTCATCGGTCGCCAGGTTGACGTTGAAGGCGATCAGCGGCTTGCGGGCGCCGACCGCCACCGCTCCGGCCCGCGGATGGAGGTGATGCGGGCCGTAGTCCGGGTCGCGTTCCGGGTTGACGCCGAGCTCCGCCTTCAGCCCCTCGTACTGCCCGCGGCGCACGTCCGCCAAGCGGCGTCGCTCGGGGCGCAGGGCCGCCTCGCCGTAGAGGTAGACCGGGATGTCGAACAGCTTCGCGATCTGCTCCCCGAAGCGCCGCGCCAGGTCCACGCACTCCTCGATCCGGGTGCTCCCCAGCGGCACGAAGGGGATG
>DASSNX010000079.1:0-7183 GCA_035701185.1 Candidatus Limnocylindria bacterium | reverse complement strand
GTCGATGTCCACGGTGACGGTGTGCGGCCCGGTCATGCCGGGGAGGCGCGTGACGTGCAGCCGGGCGAGGTCCGCGCTGTCGCTCTCCTCCGCCTCGTCGGCGAAGTGGAGCCGGACGTAGATCGCGTAGAGGACGAACAGCAGCCCGGCGGCCACCCAGCGGAACCACGCCACGTCCGGCGGCAGGAAGGCGGTGCCGATGGCCACCGCGTAGCCCACCAGGAAGAAGCTGACGTCGCGTCCCAGCACGCCGACGTTGACGCGCATGGCCGTGCCGGCATGTTCGCCGCCACGGCCCCCGTTCCGCGCGAACAGGACGATCGCCAGCCCGGTCACGAACATGGCGAGCGTCGAGAGCATGAACGGGGCGCCCAGGATCGCCCCCACGCCCACCGCATGGGACGCGTCCGGGTCACCGCCGGTGAGCAGCGGACCGACGATCGCGATCACCGGAATCAGCGTCTCGGGCATGGCCGTGGCCACGGCCGCCAGCACGCTGCCGACCGCCCCCTCGGCCAGGTTGAGCTTATGCCCGACCCACTCGATGCCGTTGGTGAACAGCTCGGCGGCGACCAGGATGATCGCCAGCGAGCCGATCAGGAGTGCGATGTCCACCCGTCAGGCGGGGCTAGGGACGCAGGTGCTGGGGTGCGTACGGCAGCAGCGCCACCTGGCGGGCTCGCTTCAGCGCCACGGTCAGCATCCGCTGGTGGCGAGCGCAGGTGCCGGTCTTGCGGCGCGGCTCGATCTTCGCCCGCTCCGACAGGTAGCGACGGAGGCGGTTGACCTCCTTGTAGTCGATGGACTCGGCCTTGTCGACGCAGAAGTTGCAGACCTTGCGTCGCCGCCGGTCGCGGTAGTAATCCGCCGTCTCGCGGCGGGATCGTGCGCTTGGCATGGGTTCCTCAGTTGCTCAGTCGTAGGTCTCAGAATGGAATGTCGTCGACGTCGATGCTGTCTGCGTTCGAGCCGCTGCCCGGTGCGGCCGCGCCGCGAGGTCGGGCCACCGGCGCGTCGGCCGGCGCGTTGCCGCCCTCGCTGAAGCTGCCGCTGTAGCCGCCCTCGCTCGGATCACGCCGCTCCAGCGACTGGACGCGGGCAAACCGGATCTCGAGCGACGTGCGCTTCTGGCCGTCCTTGCCCTCCCACTCACGGGCGCGCAGCGCACCCTCGGCGAAGACCTTGTGGCCCTTGCGCAGCCGCTCGGCGGCGCGCTCGGCGGCCTGCTCCCAGAGCTCCACCCGGAACCACTGGGTCTCTTCCTGCCACTCGCCATCGGGCCCTCGCGACCGGTCGTTGACCGCGACGCGCAGCTCGGCGACCGCCTTGCCGCCCGGCGTGTAGCGCAGCTCGGGATCGGCCCCCAGGTTGCCGATGATCATCATCTTGTTGAGCGTCATGGCGTGCGCCTCCTCGTGGCTGGATCAGGCCTCGACGGCCGTCTCCGCCTCCTCCGTCTGCCCGGAATCGTCGCTCTCGGCCTCGTCGGCCGCATCTGCCGCGACAGCCTCGGTCGTATCGGCCTCGGCATCAGCTTCAACCTCCGCCTCCGCGCCAGCATCTGCTGGGGCAGGTGCCTCGGCATCGGCCGTCATCGGCTCCTGCGCTGGCGCCGGCTGGCGCTCGGAGTCGTCGGCGGGGACGGCCGCGGGTGGAATGTCCTCCTCGGACATTGCCGAGCCATGGTCGACCAGCACGGTCACCAGGTGCCGCAAGATCTCCTCGCTGATCAGCATCCCCCGTTCCAGGTCGCGGATCGCCGCGGGCGCGATGTCGAAATGCAGCAGGAAGTAACTCGCCTCGCGGAAGTGCTGGATGTCGTACGCCATGCGGCGCTTGCCCCACGGCGAGACCTTGGTCAGCGTGCCGCCCGCGTTCACGATCGCGCGCGTCACCTTCTCCACCGCGGACTGGAGCTTGTCGTCCTCCAGGTCCGGGCGGAACAGGAGCATGAGCTCGTATCGGCGCATGAGCCGATCTCCTCCTCTCTCTGGGACTGCGGCCACTCCGGCGTGCGCCGGGAGCGACGGCAGAAAGGAGCCAACTGGACATGAAACTCGCCTCCATCGGCTGGAGGCGCCAAGCAAGTATGCCCGATGCGCCCCTCGCTGGCAACGCGGGGAGGCGGCCGTATACTCGGGGCCTCGCATCCCGGGGAAGGATTGCATGCCCGCCAACCCAATCCTGATCTGCGCGCCCACCGAGGAGCTGCGCACGCAGCTGGAGACGCAGCTCGCCGCCGGCGGGTACACGACGACCAGCGTCACCACGCCGCCCGACGCCGTCGCGGCGCTGCGCGACCGCCAGTTCGACCTCGTCCTGGCCGAGGGGTTGGCCGTGTCGGGTGCCATCGGCCGGATTCGCACTGCCTCGACCGTGCCGACACCGATCCTGGTCGTCGCGCCGGCGGGCGACGTCGAGGCGCGGATCGCCTTCCTGGAAGCCGGCGCCGATGACGTCGTCACCGCCGGGGTCGGCCGCCAGGAGCTCGAGGCCAAGATCGAGGCGCTGCTCATCCGCGCCGGCCGGGTCACCCCGGACACCGTTCGCTCCGACGTGCCGACCGGCGACATCGTGACGTTCTTCTCGCCCAAGGGCGGCGTCGGCACCACGACCCTGGCGGTGAACACCGCCGTGCTGCTGGCCGGCTCGCTGCCCGGCGGCGCACCGCCGGCGCGGGTGCTGCTCGTCGACCTGGACCTCCAGTTCGGGCAGGTCGCCACCCATCTCAACCTGCAGCCGCGCTTCGACATCTCCGGGCTGGTGAGCGACGAGCCGGCGCTCGGGGACCAGGAGGTGGCGATGAGCTATCTCACGCAGCACTCGTCGGGTGTCATGGTCCTCGCCGCCCCGTCCCATCCGGACGCCGATTTCCGGATCACCATCGACCAGCTGGAGCGCGCGCTGGCCGTGCTCCGGCCGCGCTTCGACACGGTGATCGTGGACTGCGGATCGCGCCTCGATCCGCGGTCGCTGTGGATGCTCGAACAGGCCTCGACCCACGTCTTCGTGGTCTTCCCGGAGATCGCCGCCCTGCGGGCCCTGAGCCTGCTGCTCGGCTTCCTGGCCGAGACCGCCACGCTCCGCGCCAAGACCCATTTCGTGGTGAACCATATCTTCCCAAAGGAGCTGCTCAAGACGCGGGACGTGGAGAACCTGCTGCGCACGCGGCCGGCGGCGGAGATCCCCTACACCGAGGTCGAGATGATCCGGGCCGTGAACGAGGGCGTTCCCGTCGTCGCCAGCCGCCCGGGCACCCCGGTCGCCATGGCGCTGGAGCGCATTGCGCAGGCGATCATCGGCGCAGAGACGGACGCGACGACACCTGCGGCTCCTCCACCCCGCCGACGGAGCATCTTCTCCCGCCGCTGAGCGCGTGGTGCCGGAGGAGGGATTCGAACCCCCACGTCCCTTTCGGGACCGCCGGGTTTAAGCCGGCCGCGTCTGCCGTTTCGCCACTCCGGCGCGGCGGTCAGGATAGCCGCCCGCCGGGGCCTCGAGCACTGTCTGCGCTGCTGGCCGCTCTCACGTACCGGGCGGGATCGTGCTGCTGGGCCGGGCGGCGTACGCCATGCCGGCCACGATCACGATCACGATGATGGCCAAAATGATCCCGATCGGCCCGAACAGCACCATGGCACCGACGCAGACGACCACGAGCAGCGCAACGGCCAGGACAACTTGCCAGGTGGGTCGCTCCATGCCCGCTTCGCCGTCGCAAGAACGGCGCCGAATTTCAGCCCGGCGGGTCGAGGACCCAGTCGTTGCAGCGCAGGGGATGGCCGGCCGGGTACTCGAAATCGAAAGCGCCGATGAGGCGGAAGCCTGCCTTGCGGCAGACCGCGTTGGAGGCGGCGTTGTCGACCGCCGGGTAGGCATGGATCGGCCGATGGGGGTCATCGGCCCAGGCCAGCTCGGCCATCATCTGGGTCGCCAGGGTCGCGATGCCCTGGCCCTGGAACTCGGGCAGGACGAACCAGCCGGTCTCCCAGATGGTGTCGCCTTCGTGCTCGCGCTTCCAATAGCCATGCGTGCCCGCCGGCGTTCCGTCGGGGCCGGCCAGGATCACGAGCACCCGACCGTTGTCCGGGTCGCCCATGCCCAGGTAGCGGGCGTGGCGCTCCCGGACCTTTTCCGGCGCCTCCGGGCCGCCCAGGAATCGTGTCATCTCGGCGTCGCCCACCGTGGCGTCGAGCAGGGGGAGGTCGTCGGCCGTCCAATGCCGAAGCCGGACATCGGGCACCGGTCGCGTCAGCTCAAAGGCGCCGGAGTCGAGCGGCAAGCTTCCGGAGGGCGTGCTGCGGAGAAGATGGCGCGTTGACGATCTCGCACTCGCCCGCGGGGCCGCACGCCTCAGCGACCCACAGGTCCGACCGCTGGTCGGGCTCGAGGCCCTCCGAAGCGCAGCGAATGCCCTGCAGGAACCACCCACGCGGGAGCGCGGCCTCCGCAGAGGCCCAGGCGTCGGAGATCGGCGTCGGCGACGACATCGGCAACATGGTACGAGGAATGGTGGAGGCGACGAGGGGAATTGAACCCCTGTAAACGGTTTTGCAGACCGCTCCCTAACCACTCGGGCACGTCGCCACCGATTCCCGGCACCATCGGCTCATGGAGTGCCGGCGCCTGGCTGCCCCGCGAGGATTCGAACCTCGGTTCACGGATCCAAAGTCCGCTGTCCTACCACTAGACGACGGGGCATCTGAGCCACCGACGAGGCTAGCAGGTCGGCAGCGCGCCCGGACCCGCAGGGCATAAAAATGGAGCGGAAGACGGGACTCGAACCCGCGACCCTCACCTTGGCAAGGTGATGCTCTACCAACTGAGCCACTTCCGCCCGTTTCTCGATCCGCGCGTCAGAACGTGGTGCCGAGGGTCAGATTCGAACTGACGACACCCGCCTCTTCAGGGCGGTGCTCTACCAACTGAGCTACCTCGGCCCGTTCAGGCGGCGGCCTTCGCTCGTCGTCGCGTATCGGTTGGCGAGGGTAGCACAGGGCCCGATGGAGCGGCAAGGAACGGGCCGCTCAGCGCGGGGCGGCGCTCGGGTCCTGGCCAAACTGGCCGGCGAGCGCCTGGAGCGTCGCGATCCGCTCGGCGATCGGCGGATGGGTGTCCCACATCGACTTCGCCCGTTCCTCGAACGACTTGATGGGGTTGACGATGTAGAGGTGCTGGGTCGCGCGGTTCGCCACCTCCAGCACTTCCGGGTCGTCGGAGATGGTGCGCAGCGCCCGGGCCAGGCCGATAGGGTTGCGCGTCAGCTCGACGGCGGAGACATCGGCCAGGGCTTCGCGGCGGCGGCTGACCGCCAGCTGCACGAGCCGCCCGATGATCGGCGCCACCAGGGCCAGGACGATGGCCAGGATGAACAGGATGGCGGCCAATCCCCCACCGCCGCCGCGGTCGGAATCGCGCCGGCGTCCACCGCCGAACCAGAACGTGTAGCGCAGGAACCAGTCGGCCAGCAGGGCAATCGAGCCCACGAGGACACCCACCAGCAGCGTGAAGCGGATGTCGTAGTTGCCGATGTGGCTCATCTCGTGCGCGATGACGCCCTGCAGCTCCTCACGGTCCATCTTCTGCAGCAGCCCCCTTGTGACCGCCACCGATGCGTGCTTCGGGTCCCGACCGGTGGCAAAGGCATTGGGCGCCGTGTCGTCGATCACGTAGACCTTGGGCATCGGCTGGCCACTCGCCAGGCTCATCTCGGTCACGACGTTGATCAGCTGCTTGTACTCGTCCGGCGGGTTGGCGACGTCCAGCTGCTTCGCGCCTGACGACAAGAGCACCAGCTGGTCGCCGGCGAAGTAGGAACCGATGCTCATCACCGTGGCGACGATCAGCGCCACCACCACGCCGCCCCAGCCGAAGCCGGTGGCATAGCCGATGACGGCGCCGAAGACGGCCAGCACCAGCGCCACGATGGCGACCAGGAACCAGCTGTTGCGCCGGTTCCGGTCGATCTCGCGGTAGAACGTCGACGGCGCCGGGCGCGAGGTCATGGCCGCGGCCCGGGCGTAACGGGTATCGGCGTCAGGCCTGAGGCGGCTCCGTGGGCGCGGTCGGTGGCGGGCTGGCCGGTGGCGGGCTGGCCGGTGGCGCCTGTGGCGGCTGCGTGGTGCGCAGGTTCACCTCCGGCACCTCGGTGTCGGCCTCCTCGATCTGGAAGTAGTCGCGCTCGCGGAAGCCGAACATCCCCGCCAGCAGCACGTTCGGGAACGTCTGGATGCTGGTGTTGTATTCCCGGACCGTGCTGTTGTAATGCTGCCGGCTGAAGCCGATCTGATTCTCGGTGGTGGTCAGCTCTTCCTGCAGCTGCATCACGTTCTGGTTGGCCTTCAGATCGGGGTAATTCTCGACCAGGGCGAACAGCTGGCGCAGCGCGCCGGTCAGGAAGTTCTCCGCCTGGGCCGATTGGCCGGCTGCCGCCGGACCCGCCTGCTGGGCCGATACCGCCTGGTTGCGGGCCTCGATGACTCGAGTCAGGGTCTCCTGCTCGAAGTCCATATAGCCCTTCACGGCGTTGACCAGGTTCGGGATCAGGTCGTGCCGCCGCTTGAGCTGCACGCTGATCTGGTTCCACGCCTCGTCGACCATGTTGCGGAGTCGAACGAGCCCGTTGTAGGTGACGATCAGGAACAGCACGATCGCCGCGATGACGACGAGGACGATGATCCAGATGGGTTCCATGAGCGGACGGCTCCACGGCTTCGGAGTGGATAGCTCGAATGCTACCAGCCTCCGGTGCCGATCACGAGGCTGCGATCTGGCTGCGCGTTTGCGTCAGCGCCTCGGGTAGCGGACCGCGACCCAGGCCAGCGTGCCACCGATGAAGCCGGCGAACAGGCCGAACACCGCGCCCTCCAGCCAGTTCGGCGGGGCGGCAGACGGCGCCGGGCCGGTGCTCGTCGGGTCGGGCGGCGGCGGCGCGTTGAGCACGCCGGAGGTCCAGATGGTGACGATCACCGCCACGACCACGAACACGATGATCGGCAGCCATCGGCTCAGGGCGGCCCGGAAGGTGGCGTCCATTGCTCGCTAGGCTAGCAGGCGTGGGCTTGGTGGGCGGTGAGGGACTCGAACCCCCGACCCCCTCGGTGTAAACGAGGTGCTCTAACCAGCTGAGCTAACCGCCCGTCGCGAAGGCTACACCGCGCTGCCGGTTTACCGGCCGCAATGG
>DASSNX010000078.1:0-4744 GCA_035701185.1 Candidatus Limnocylindria bacterium | reverse complement strand
ACGCTGACCGCCCAGCAGCCCGATACGAACGTGGTGCGGACCACGGTGCAGGCCCTGTCCGCCGTCCTGGGCGGGGCGCAGAGCCTGCACACCAATGCCCTGGACGAGGCCCTGGGCCTGCCGACCCCGGCCACCGCCCGTCTGGCGCTGCGAACACAACAAGTGTTGGCCCACGAGTCGGGCGTCGTGTCGCCGGTGGACCCGCTGGGTGGGTCGTGGTACGTGGAGGCGCTGACCAACGCACTCGAGGAGCGCGTGCTGGCGGAGCTGGCGGAGATCGACCGGCGGGGTGGCACGCTGGCCGCGATCCGGGAGGGCTACCAGCAGGGCGAGATCGCACAGGCCGCCTACGAGACGCAGCGGGCGGTGGAGGCCGGCGAGTCGATCATCGTGGGCCTCAACGCTTTTACGGAGGGCGGGGAGGAGCAGCGGCCGGCGCCGCAGGCCATCGACCCGGAGGCGGAGGCCCGCCAGGTGGAGCGCACCCGCGCCGTGCGGGCCGGGCGGGACCAGGCGGCCGCCACCGCCACCCTGGAGGCGCTGGGCGACGCCGCCCGCGGGACCGAGAACGTGCTCCCGCGCATCCTGGCCTGCGTCGAAGCTGGCGTGACACTGGGCGAGATCAGCGACAGCCTGCGCGCGGCGTGGGGCGAGTACCGCCCGTGAGCATCGGCGCCATCCATCACGTGGCCGTCGTGGTCGGCTCCATTGCCGAATCACTGCCGCGCTACGAAGCGCTTTTCGGGTGGCGGGCTGAGCGCCCGCCGTTCGATTTCCCGTCGCAGGGCGTCCGGCTCTGCTTCCTGGCAACCGGCGGGGATGGCGCGGCGCGGATCGAGCTGGTGGAGCCCGTGGAACCCGACGGTGGCGTGGCGCGCTTCCTCGCCGCGCGCGGTGAGGGCGTCCATCACGTCTGCCTGCTGTCGGACGACCTGCCCGCCGACCTCGAGGCGCTGGCCGCAGCCGAGGCAGACCTGATCGACCGTGAGCCGCGGCCCGGCGCCCACGGCAGCGTCGCCTTCATCCATCCCCGCACGCTCAACGGAGTACTGTGGGAGCTCCTCCAGCGCGCCGAGTCGAAGGAATCCGAATGAGCATCCAGCCTGACGAGCCGACGCGCCCGCCGATTCCCGATCGCCCGCTGCTACGGGGCGAGAAGGTCTGGCTGCGTCCGCTCGAGGAACGCGATCTGCCGGCCTACGTGGCCGGCATCAACGACACCGAGGTCGGCGGCTTGGCCGGCTACAAGGCGCCGATGAGCCTGGACCAGGCCCGGGGCTGGCTGGAGTGGGTCAGCGAGAAGTCGAAGAAGGGCGAAGGCTTCTTCTACGCCGTCTGCGAGATCGGCGAGGATCGGTTCATTGGCACGACCTGGCTGAAGGACATCGATTACTGGCACGGCAGCGCCGAGCTGGCGATCTTCATGGATCGCGACCACATCGGCGCCGGCTTCGGGACCGATGCCCAGCGGGTGCTGCTGACGTTCGCCTTCACCGCGGTCGGGCTGCACCGGGTCTGGCTGACGGCCTATGCCGCGAACCAGCGCGCGATCCGCTCCTACGAGAAGCTCGGCTTCCGGCACGAGGGGCTGATGCGCGAGTCGTGGCGCGGCCCGCGCGGCCTGGAGGATTCGGTGCTGATGGCCATCCTGGCCGACGAGTGGAACGCGGCCGCCGACGGCAGCTGACTGACTCCACCCGCCCATGGCCGAGGAACGTCGCCTTGTTACCGTCCTGTTTGCCGACGTGGTGGGCTCCACCTCACTCGGCGAAACGATGGACCCCGAGGACCTGCGGCGCCTGCTCGGTCGCTTCCTGCACGTCGCCAGCGACGTGGTCGCTGAGCACGGCGGGACCCTCGAGAAGTTCATCGGCGATGCGGCCATGGCGATCTTCGGCCTGCCCCAGGCGCATGACGACGACGCGCGGCGCGCCCTCGACGCCGCCATGGCACTGCGCGACCGGGTGCGCGAGGACCCGACGCTCGGCGAGCGCCTGCCGATCCGGATCGGCCTGAACACCGGCGAGGTCGTGGCCAGCCGCGACCGCGAGCGGAGCGACTTCATCGTCACCGGCGACCCCGTGAACGTGGCCGCCCGCCTGCAGCAGGCCGCCGAGTCGTGGCAGATCCTGGCGAGCGCCCGGACCGCCAGCGCCGACGCGGGCGGTCACGAGTTCGGGCCGCCGATCGACCTCGACCTGAAGGGAAAGGCGGCCGCGGTACAGGCCAGGGAGCTGAAGGGCGTCTCCACCGCCGTCTCTCCGCGGGCGCCGCTGGTCGGACGCCAGGCGGATCTCACCCAGCTCGAGTTCGTGGCGCAGCGCGCGTTCAGCGAGC
The DNA here is from genome assembly GCA_035701185.1 of Candidatus Limnocylindria bacterium. Lineage (GTDB taxonomy): Bacteria > Chloroflexota > Limnocylindria > QHBO01 > QHBO01 > DASSCW01. The sequence continues at coordinate 2,407 of DASSNX010000078.1, read as the reverse complement.
GTCGGCCGTACATGGTGAGCCTGATCGCCCCGGCCGGGACGGGCAAGAGCCGCCTGGTCGAGGAGTTTCTGGACAACCTGCAGCGCGGCACCGACGCGCAGATCGCCGTCGCCCAGTGCCTGCCATACGGCCAACGCCTGACCTACTGGCCGTTGCGCGCCCTGTTGGAGTCGATCGTCGGCTTCTCGGCCGACAGCGCCCCCGAGGTCACCCGGCATGCCATCCGGGAGTGGCTGTCGGCGGCCGGCGCCGAGCGCCCGACGGAGAGCAGCGAGGTCCTGGCGGCCACCATCGGCGCCTCGGATGCCGACGTCCAGGACCGCTCCGCGCTGTTCCAGGCCTGGCGCGAGGTCGTGGAGCTGGCCGCTGCCCGACGGCCGTTGCTGCTGCTGATCGAGGATCTGCACTGGTCGAGCGACTCGCTGCTGGACCTGATCGAGTTCATCCTCCAGCCGCGCGGCGACAGCCCGATCCTGATGCTCGCCCTCGCCCGGCCCGAGCTGCTGGAGCGCCGGCCAACCTGGGGCGGCGGACGGCGCAACCATTTCTCGATCGCGCTCGAGCCGCTGGACGAGGCCTCCATCGGCGAGCTCGTCCGCGGCCTGCTGGAGGGGGCGGCCCCTGAGCTGGTGCCGCTCGTCGCCCGACGATCGGAGGGCAATCCGTTCTACGCCGGGGAGATCGTCCGCTCCCTGCTGGAGCGCGGGGTGGACCTGAAGGACCCGACCACCGTCGCCGACGCCGCGGCACGGCTGCCGGACACGGTGCAGGCCACGGTCCTGGCCCGCCTCGACTCCCTGGATCCGGCGGCGCGGCGCGTCGTGCAGCTGGGCGCGGTGTTCGGCCGCAGCTTCTCGACGGCGGGCATCGCCTCGGTGGAGGGGGAGGAGCACGACCATGCCCAGGCCATCGAGGAGCTCGTGGATCGTGAGCTGCTGCGCCACAGCGGCCGGGGCGAGCTGACGTTCCGCCACATCATCATTCGGGACGTCGCCTACGGAACGCTGACCCGCGGCGAGCGCGCGCTCCTGCATGCCGCTGCCGGCCGCTGGATCGAGTCAGCCGCGGCCGATCGCGAGGACGAGCTGGCAGAGCTGGTGGCGTTCCACTACCGCGAGGCGGCCATGCTGTCGTCGAGCGTCGGCGAAGAGGACCAGGCGCTGCGGGAGACCGCGGTCCGCTGGCTGCGGCGCGCGGCAGAGGTCGCGGCGGGAGCCCGCGGCGTCAGCGAGGCGACGGGCCATCTCCGCGCCGCCATCGAGCTGGCGGGCGGCGAGGAGCAGGCCCGGCTCTGGGCGCGGCTCGGCCAGCTCCACGGTTCGGGCGACATCGCGGTCCAGGCCTTCGCCCATGCGCGCGAGCTCGGACAGGAGCGCGGTCTGCCATCCGACTTCCTGCTGGAGTGCCTGGGCCGCCAGCTGATGGTGATGTGGCGGTTCACCGCATCGGTGGCGCGCCAGCCCAGCGAGGCCGAGATCGACAGCCTTGTCGAGATCGGGTTGGGCTGGATGACGACTGCCGGACCGCGAGCAAGGGCGACGTTCCAGATCGCGATGGGATTCAAGTCATTCTGGCTGCGCCAGGTCGCGGAGCGCACCGTGACTGACGAGGACGTGGAGCGCGCTCGGGCCTTCGTCACGGACGGCCTTAGGGTCGCCGAGGAGATCGATGATCCCGAGCTGATGAGCGCCGGCCTGGACGCGCTGGCCGGCATCAGGCAGTCCGATGATTGGCCGGGGGCCGTCGAGCTCTCCCGCAGACGGATCGGATTCGCCGACCGGCTGAGCATCGAGGAGCGGCTGGACGCGCTCCAGGTGCTGGCGTGGGCATCCTCGCAGCTCGGTGAGCTCGATGACGCCGCGGCAGCCGCCGATGCCTCGACGGCCTTGCTGCAGCCCGGCCAGAACATGGTCTTCGTCCTGGCCTCGACGTCGTGGAGCGCGTACGTCGGTGCGTTGAAGGGTGATTGGCAGCGCTGCGTGGGAAGCGTCGACGATCTGCGGCTGCGTTGGCTGGATGCGGGCCATCCGGCTGCCTCGTATGCCCTGCAGGGCGTGCTCAGCGGCATCGACTGGGCGCGGATCCGGGGTGCCGACACCTCCCTCGACCGCTGGCGCGAGGTGGCGGACGCCATCATCGGCAGCTACCCGGTCGCTCACCCCGTGGCGGCTCTGGCACCCCTGGTCGCGCTCGACCTGGAGCAGATTGCCGACGTCGTTCGGCGTCACGATCGCTACCCGGACCGCGCGCACTACGTCGAGCATGCGCTGGCGCTGTGCGCCGACCGTGGCCACGCCGTCGACCAGGTCGTGCTGGCGGACGTGCTCGAGCGTGCGGCTCGGGTCGGCCTGCGCGTGATGGGGGCGCAGGCGATGCGCGTTCGAGGCCTCAGCGGTCGCGACCCGCA
>DASSNX010000077.1:0-27583 GCA_035701185.1 Candidatus Limnocylindria bacterium | reverse complement strand
CCCTTCGGTTGACACTCCTGAGCGTGGAACCGTATACTCCGCCTTCGGTGTCCCGTGTTCGGGACGCCTTCGTGTGTGCCCCTCCGGGCACCCTCCGCTGAAGCTCTCTGAGTGACCCGCGACGGGGTCTCCATGCGCTCGCGGAGGCACGAAGAACCGATAGTTCCGTACCCCGGGCACATCCAACACAGCTGCTTTCAACGCGAGGTTTTCGTTGCCGACGATCAGCCAGCTGGTCCGCAAGGGCCGCAAGCCGGCAGGCAAGAAGGTCAAGGCGCCGGCGCTGCGCCGCACGCTGAATACCCTGGAGCAGACCAGCTCCATGGGGCGTGGCGCGCCGCAGCGGCGCGGTGTCTGCCTGCAGGTCATGACGCGAACCCCGAAGAAGCCGAACTCGGCGCTTCGGAAGGTCGCCCGCGTCCGGCTGGTGAACGGCATGGAGGTGACCGCCTACATCCCGGGCATCGGCCACAACCTGCAGGAGCACTCGGTGGTGCTCGTCCGCGGCGGCAAGGTCCGTGACCTGCCGGCGGTGAAGTACCACATCGTGCGCGGCACCCTCGACGCCGCCGGCGTCCGTGACCGCAAGCAGGGTCGCAGCAAGTACGGCGCGAAGTCGCCGGGCAAGGCGTAGCCGATGCCGCGCCGTCCCACGGTCGCCCGCAAGAGCAAGTACGACGAGCAGCTCGTCGGCACCGCGCTCACGCTCGACCAGTTCACCAACAAGCTGATGCGCGGTGGCAAGCGCCAGCTGGCCGCGCGCATCCTCGAGGATGCGATCGCGCGCTGCGAGCAGCAGGCCGGCCGCGCCGGGGTCGAGGTCATGGAGCTCGCCCTGCGCAACGCCATGCCGCTGATCGAGGTCAAGCCCAAGCGCGTCGGTGGCAGCACCTACCAGATCCCGGTCGAGGTCCGTGCCGATCGGCGCGTCAGCCTGGGCATGCGCTGGCTGATCGAGTCGGCGCGCAAGCGGAACGGTCGCAGCATGGCCGAGAAGCTGGCCGCCGAGTTCATGGATGCCTCGAACAACCTGGGCGCCGCGGTCAAGCGCCGCGAGGACACCCATCGGATGGCCGAGGCGAACCGCGCCTTCAGCCACTTCAAGTGGTAGCCGTCGCATGGCCATGAGCAGCACCGCCACCCGCTCCGCGACGACCGCCATCCCGCTGGAGCGCACCCGCAACATCGGGATCATCGCGCACATCGACGCCGGCAAGACCACCGTGACCGAGCGGATCCTCTTCTACACCAAGAAGATCTACAAGATCGGCGAGGTGCACGAGGGCGCCGCCACCATGGACTGGATGGAGCAGGAGCAGGAGCGGGGGATCACCATCACCGCCGCCGCCACGACCTGCTTCTGGGCCGATCATCGCATCAACTTGATCGACACGCCCGGCCACGTGGATTTCACGGTCGAGGTGGAGCGCAGCCTGCGCGTGCTCGACGGCGCGGTCGTCGTGTTCGACGGCGTGGCCGGCGTGGAGCCGCAGTCCGAGACGGTCTGGCGCCAGGCCGATCGCTACCGCGTGCCGCGCTTCTGCTTCGTCAACAAGCTCGATCGCACCGGCGCCGACTACTGGCGCGTGGTCGAGATGATCAAGGACCGCCTGGGCGCCAACGCGGTGCCGTTGCAGGTGCCCATCGGCCTGGAGGACCAGTTCCGGGGGGTGATCGACCTGATCAACATGAAGGCCATCACCTACGGCAACGACCTGGGCGACCAGATCGAGGTCGGCGACATCCCGGACGAGCTGCGGCCCGAGGCCGAGCAGTGGCGCGAGAAGATGGTCGAGGCGTTGGCCGATCACGACGACGACATCGCCCACAAGTACCTCGAGGGCGAGGAGATCGGCGCCGACCAGCTGCGGGCCGCCCTGCGGGCGAGCACCCTCGAGTACAAGATCGTGCCCGTCCTGTGCGGCTCGGCCCTGAAGAACAAGGGCATCCAGCCGATGCTCGATGCGGTCATCGACTTCCTGCCATCGCCGCTGGACGTGCCGCCGGTCATCGGCCAGGATCCGCGCTCTGGCGAGGAGTCGGTGCGGCACACCGATCCGAACGAGCCGTTCGCCGCGCTGGCCTTCAAGATCGCCGCCGATCCGTTCGTCGGCAAGCTGGCCTTCTTCCGGGTCTACTCCGGCACGCTGAAGACCGGCTCCTATGTCTACAACTCGACCAAGGGCACCAAGGAGCGCGTCGGCCGCCTGCTGCAGCTGCACGCCAACCACCGCGAGGAGATCGAGTCGGTCAGCGCCGGCGACATCGCTGCCGCTGTCGGCCTGAAGAACACGACCACCGGCGACACGCTGTGCGCCGAGGACAAGGCGATCGTGCTCGAGTCGATCAGCTTCCCGGAGCCGGTGATCGAGCTCGCGGTCGAGCCCAAGACGAAGGCCGACCAGGACAAGATGTCGATTGCCCTGCAGCGCCTGGCCGAGGAGGATCCGACCTTCCGGGTGAGCACCGACGAGGAGAGCGCCCAGACCCGGATCGCCGGTATGGGGGAGCTGCACCTCGAGGTCATCGTCGACCGCATGCTGCGCGAGTTCAAGGTGCAGGCCAACGTGGGCCGCCCGCAGGTCAGCTATCGCGAGGCGATCCGCAAGCAAGCCAAGGGCGAGGGTCGCTTCGTGCGCCAGACCGGCGGCAAGGGCCAGTACGGCCACGCCGTCCTGGACATCGAGCCACTGGAGCGGGGCGCCGGCGTCGAGTTCGAGTCCAAGATCGTGGGCGGGGCCGTGCCGCGCGAGTACTGGAAGGCGATCGAGCAGGGCATCCGCGAGGCGCTGGCCGGCGGCATCGTGGCCGGCTATCCGATGATCGACCTCAAGGCCACGCTGATCGACGGCTCGTACCACGAGGTCGACTCGTCGGAGATGGCGTTCAAGATCGCTGGCTCGATGGCCATCAAGGACGGCGCCGCCAAGGCGGACGCGGCCATCCTGGAGCCGGTCATGAAGGTGGACGTGACCACGCCCGAGGAGTTCATGGGCGACGTCATCGGCAACCTGAACGCCAAGCGCGGGCACATCGAGGGGATCGACGAGCACGGCACCAGCCGCGTGGTGCGGGCCCTGGTCCCGCTGGCCGAGATGTTCGGCTACGCCACCGAGCTGCGCAGCATGACCCAGGGGCGCGCCACCTATTCAATGGAGTTCAGTCGCTATTCCGAAGTCCCGTCCAGCATCGCCAACGAGCTGATCGCGAAGTCGAAGAGCTAACGACCGAGAAGGAGCAACGAAGGACACACCATGGCCAAGCAGAAGTTCGACCGCAGCAAGCCGCACGTCAACGTCGGCACCATCGGTCACGTCGACCACGGCAAGACGACCCTGACGGCAGCGATCACGAAGTACCTGTCGCTGTCGGGTGGGGCGGACTTCCGCGCCTTCGAGTCGATCGACAACGCTCCCGAGGAGCGGCAGCGCGGCATCACCATCGCCATCGCGCACGTCGAGTACGAGACGGCCAACCGCCACTACGCGCACGTCGACTGCCCGGGCCACGCCGACTACATCAAGAACATGATCACCGGCGCAGCCCAGATGGACGGCGCCATCCTGGTCGTGTCCGCGGCCGATGGCCCGATGCCCCAGACCCGCGAGCACATCCTGCTCGCCCGCCAGGTCGAGGTTCCGTCGCTGGTCGTCTACCTGAACAAGGTGGACATGGTCGACGACGAGATGCTGATCGACCTGGTCGAGATGGAGGTCCGCGAGCTCCTCAGCCGCTACGACTTCCCGGGCGATGACATCCCGGTCATCCGCGGTTCGGCGCTGAAGGCGCTGGAGTCGTCGAGCACCGATCCGGAGAGCGACGACTACACCTCCATCAAGGAGCTGATGGACGCGGTCGACAACTACATCCCCACCCCGGTGCGGGACGTCGACAAGCCGTTCCTGATGCCGATCGAGGACGTGTTCGGCATCAAGGGCCGCGGCACGGTTGCCACCGGCCGCATCGAGCGTGGCACGGTCAACACCGGCGACACGGTCGAGCAGGTGGGCATCCACGCCAAGAGCCGCCAGCTGGTGGTCACCGGCGTGGAGATGTTCAAGAAGACCCTCGACCAGGGACAGGCCGGTGACAACGTCGGACTGCTGCTGCGGGGCATCGAGCGCGAGGAGATCGAGCGCGGCCAGGTGCTGGCCAAGCCCGGCAGCGTCCGGCCCGGCACCAAGTTCAAGGCCGAGGTGCTGGTCCTGACCAAGGAGGAGGGCGGTCGTCACACCCCCTTCTACGCGGGCTATCGGCCGCAGTTCTACCTGCGCACCACCGATGTCACCGGTGCCATCGCGATGCCCGAGGGCGTCGAGATGATCATGCCCGGCGACAACGTGAACATCGACGTCGAGCTGATCACGCCGATCGCCATCGAGCAGGGACAGCGCTTCGCCATCCGCGAGGGCGGCCACACCGTCGGCGCGGGCGTGATCACCGAGGTGATCGGCTAACGCCATGGCCAAGCAGCGCATCCGGATTCGCCTCAAGGCGTACGACCACAAGCTGCTCGACCAGTCGGCCGAGCAGATCGTGGAGACCGCCCAGCGCACCGGCGCCGCGATTGCGGGGCCGGTGCCGCTGCCGACCCGGATCGAGAAGTACACGGTCATCCGCGGCCCGTTCGTCCACAAGGACGGAAGGGAGCAGTTCGAGATCCGGACGCACAAGCGGCTGATCGACATCATCGATCCGTCGACCAAGACGGTCGATGCGCTGATGCGCCTCAGCCTCGCGGCTGGGGTCGATATCGAAATCAAGATGTGATGAGAGGAAGCAGGAACTGGCAGTGCCGGCAGGACTGATCGGGCGCAAGCTCGGCATGACGCGTGTCTTCGGTGAAGACGGGACCGTCGTGCCGGTCAGCGTCATCGAGGCGACTCCGAACACCGTGACGCGGCTCCGGACCCCGGAGCAGGACGGCTATGCCGCCCTGCAGCTCGGCGCCGGCGTCGCGAAGCGGCTGTCGAAGCCGGCTGCCGGGCAGTTCAAGGACCTCGAGCGTGACCAGCAGAAGCCGGCGCGCGTGCGCGAGTTCCGCGTCGACGCGGTCGACGGCTACGAGCTCGGCCAGGCCCTGGACGTGAGCCTCTTCGAGGTGGGGGAGCTGGTGGACGTCACCGGCGTCAGCCGGGGCAAAGGCTTCGCCGGCACGATCGCCCGTCACAACTTCAAGCGCGGGCCGAAGACGCACGGCTCGAACAACTATCGCCAGCCGGGCTCGGTCGGGGCCGGCACCACGCCCGGTCGCGTGTTCAAGGGCACGCGCATGGGCGGCCATATGGGCGATCAGCAGGTGACGGTGCGCAAGCTGCGGATCGAGAAGATCGACGCCGAGCGCAACCTGCTGCTGGTCCGTGGCGCGGTGCCGGGCGCGCGCAATGCCGTGCTGCTGGTGCGGAAGGCGAAGTGAGCATGGCCAGTACCACGATCCTCAAGGCGGACGGCGCCAAGGGCGCCAAGCTCGACCTGTCCGAGGCGCTGTTCGGCGCCCCGGTCAACGAGGCCCTGATCCACCAGGCCGCCGTGCGGCAGCTCGCGGCTCGGCGAACGGGCACTTCGGACACCATGACCCGCGGCGAGATTCGCGGCGGCGGCGCCAAGCCATGGCGCCAGAAGGGCACCGGTCGGGCACGCCAGGGCAGCCGGCGGGCGCCGCACTGGAAGGGCGGCGGCGTGGTCTTCGGGCCGCACCCGCGCAGCTACGACCAGAAGCTGAATGCCAAGATGCGCCGTGCCGCGCTGCGCAGCGTGCTCAGCGCCAAGGCCCGCGAGGGAGCGCTGCGCGTCGTCGAGGGGTTCGGCCTGGACGAGATCGGCACCCGAACCTTCGCCGAGCGGCTGACCGCCTGGGATGCGGCCGGCAAGGTGCTGGTCGTGCTGCCGGCCCGCGATCACGTGGTCGAGCGGTCGTGCCGCAACCTGCGCGAGGTCCGGGTCATCCTGGCCGACAGCCTGAACGTCATCGACCTGCTCGACGCGGACACCGTGGTGTTCACCCGCGACGCGCTGGCCCGCGCCGAGGAGACCTACGCATGAGCGTGAATTTGAAGACGGTGCTCCTCAAGCCCGTGATCAGCGAGAAGAGCGTGATCGAGACGGAGCGCAACAACTACACCTTCGCGGTCGCTCGCGACGCAAACAAGTTCCAGATCAAGGCCGCCGTCGAGGACCAGTTCAAGGTCGACGTCCTGGGCGTGCGGGTGCTGACGGTGAAGCCCAAGCAGAAGCGCCGCGGCCGCCGGCAGCTGGGGACGGTCCCCGGCTGGCGCAAGGCGGTGGTGACCATTGCCGAGGGCCAGAAGATCGAGCTCTTCGAGACGGTATAGGACATGCCACTTCGCAGCTATCGACCCACCAGCCCCGGACTGCGGCAGATGACGCGGGCCACCTTCGAGGAGGTCACCACCGATCAGCCGCACAAGCCGCTCACCGAGCGGCTGGTTCGGCGCGCCGGTCGCAACTCCCAGGGCAAGCTCACCGTCCGCCACCAGGGCTCCGGCCACAAACGGCTGTACCGGGTCATCGACTGGAAGCGGGACAAGCCCGGCGTGCCGGCGCGGATTGCGACGGTCGAGTACGACCCCAACCGCTCCGCCCGCATCGGCCTCCTGCACTATGCCGATGGCGAGAAGCGCTACATCCTGCTGCCGCACGGCCTGGGCGTGGGCGACACGGTCGTGTCCGGGCCCGATGCCGAGGCGCGGACGGGCAACGCGCTGCCGCTGTCGCGGATCCCGCTCGGCACCCAGGTGCACAACATCGAGCTGGTGGCGGGCCGCGGCGGCCAGATCGTGCGAGCGGCCGGCAGCAGCGCCCAGCTCCTCGCCAAGGAGGGCGGCGTGGCCACCATCCGGCTGCCATCCGGCGAGGTGCGTCGCGTCCGGGTCGACTGCATGGCCACCGTCGGCCAGGTCAGCAACCTGGATCACGAGAACCAGAACATCGGCAAGGCCGGTCGCAGCCGGCACATGGGCCGTCGCCCGCAGGTGCGCGGCGTGGTGATGAACCCGAACGACCATCCGCACGGCGGTGGTGAGGGCAAGTCACCGACCGGCATGCCGCCCAAGACGCCGTGGGGCAAGCCGGCCATGGGCTACCGGACCCGCCGCAACAAGACCACCAACAAGCAGATCGTCCGCCGTCGGTATGGACGGGGTTAGGAGAACTCGATGAGTCGCTCTCTGAAGAAGGGACCGTTCGTCGAGGCGCGCCTGCTCGGCCGCATCGACGACATGAACAAGCGCAACGAGCGCAAGGTGCTGAAGACCTGGTCGCGCGCCAGCGTGATCTTCCCGCAGATGATCGGGCACACCATCGCCGTCCACGACGGCAAGCGCCACGTGCCCGTGTTCATCACCGAGAACATGGTCGGCCATCGCCTGGGCGAGTTCGCCCCGACCCGTCACTACCGTGGCCACGGCAAGGCCACCGAGCGCTCGACGTCGCTGAAGTAGGAGCGGGAGCATGCGCGTATCGGCCACGGCCAAGTTCATTCGCATCAGCCCGCGCAAGGTGCGGCTGGTGACCGACCTCATCACCGGCAAACCGGTGGAGGAGGCGGCCGCCATCCTGCGCTTCCTGCCGAACGCGGCGGCGCGCGACGTGGCGAAGGTGCTGAAGAGCGCCACCGCCAACGCCGAGAACAACTTCAACCTCGCCGCGGACGAGCTGACCGTGGTCAGCGCCACTGCCGACGAGGGACCGACCATGAAGCGCGGACGGCCGCGCGCCCAGGGCCGGTATTTCGGAATCTTGAAGCGGACCAGCCACATCACCGTCGCCGTGGCTGACCGGGAGGAGGCCTGATGGGTCACAAAGTTCACCCCTACGGCTTCCGGATCGGCATCATCAAGCCCTGGCTGGCCAAGTGGTACGCGGATCGCGACTACGCCACCTTGCTGCAGGAGGACATGCGGATCCGGCAGCTGGTCGCCAAGCAACTGGCCAACGCCAGCGTCAGCCAGGTCGAGATCGAGCGCGGCATCAACCACGTCACCGTGACCGTCCACTCGGCGAAGCCGGGCATCGTCATCGGCAAGGGCGGCGCCAACGTGGAGCTGCTGCGGACCTCGGTCGGCAAGCTGACCGACAAGAAGGTCAAGCTCGAGATCAAGGAGGTCCTGCAGCCCGAGCTCGACGGCGTGCTGGTGGCGCAGAACGTGGCCTCGCAGCTCGAGCGCCGGATCGCGTTCCGCAAGGCGATCAAGCAGACCATCCAGCGCACCATCAAGGCCGGCGCCAAGGGCGTCCGGATCCAGGTCTCGGGTCGGCTGGGTGGGTCCGAGATGAGCCGCACCGAGTGGGATCGCGAGGGGCGCATCCCGCTGGGGACGCTGCGCGCCGACATCAGCTACGGCATGGTCCACGCCCACACCACCTACGGCCGCATCGGCGTCAAGGTCTGGATCTACCGCGGCGAGCAGCTGGCCGAGCTGCCGGGCTCGGCGCGCACCGAGCCGCGTGAGCGGGCCCGACCGAGCGCCCGGTCGGCCCGTGGCACCCGTAGCGCCACGCCAAGTGAGGCGCCGGTCGCGACCGAGGCACCGGCCGCTGCTCCGGCGGCGACATCGGCTGCACCGAAGCCGACTCGTGCGGCACGCGCGACGTCCACGGCCACCGCGGATGCCAAGGCCGAGGTGGCCGCGCCCGAGCCGCCGGCTGAGCAGAGCGCTGCCGAGCCGCAGGCCGAGCAGGCTGCGCCCGCGCCGGCGGCAACCGAGGCAGCCGCCGAACCGGCTGCGACGGACGGCGAGGAGGCCTGAGCCGATGTTGATGCCCAAGCGCGTCAAGCACCGCAAGGTGCAGCGCGGTCGCCGGGCCGGCATGGCCAAGGGCGGCACCGCGGTGAGTTTCGGCGACTACGGCCTGATGGCCGAAGAGGTGTGCTGGCTCACCAGCCGCCAGATCGAGGCCGCCCGCCGCGCCATGACGCACCACATCAAGCGCGGTGGCCGGATCTGGATCCGGGTCTTCCCGGACAAGCCGGTCACCAAGAAGCCCGCCGAGGTCCGCATGGGCTCCGGCAAGGGTGCTCCCGACCACTGGGTCGCGGTGGTGAAGCCCGGGCGGGTGATGTTCGAGATGTCCGGCGTGCCGGAGCCGATCGCCCGCGAGGCGATGCGCCTCGCCAGCCACAAGCTGCCGATCTCCACGAAGTTCGTGGTCAAGGAAGGACTCGAGCATGGACATCAGTGAGATCCGGCGCCTCTCGGATACCGACCTGGAGGCGGCGCTGGTGGACGCCAAGCAGGAGCTGTGGAAGGTCCGCTTCGACCTCGCCACGCGCCAGGAGAGCAACTACAGCAGGCTGCCGGCGACGCGGAAGCGCATCGCTCGCATCCTGACCGTGATGACCGAGCGCCAGCACGCCGCCGAGGCGGCCGCCGCTGACGCCGAGAAGGCCAGCTGATGCTTACGAAACGAAAGACGAAGGTCGGGCGCGTGGTGTCCGACAAGATGGACAAGACCGTCGTGGTCAGCGTCGAGCGGCTGCGCCGCCACCCGATCTACAAGCGGGTGGTGCGGCTGTCGAGCAAGTTCAAGGCGCACGACGAGGAGAACGCCGCGCACGTCGGCGACACGGTGCGCATCGAAGAGAGCCGGCCGCTCTCCGCCGAGAAGCGCTGGAAGGTCGTGGAGATCGTGGCGCGCGGCTCGCACGAGGAGCTGGTGGGCTAGATGATCCGCCAGTACACCCGGCTGCGCGTCGCCGACAACACCGGCGCCCGGACGCTGCAGTGCATCACGATCATCGGCCGCTCACAGGCGGACACCGCCGAGGTGGGTGACGTGATCGTGGCCAGCGTCAAGCAGGCGCTGCCGAACTCGGGCGTCAAGAAGGGCGACGTGGTTCGGGCCGTGGTGGTGCGCACCGCCAAGGAGTACGGGCGGCCCGACGGCAGCCACATTCGCTTCGACGAGAACGCGGCCGTCCTCATCACGCCCCAGGGCAGCCCGCGCGGCACCCGCATCTTCGGCCCCGTGGCTCGCGAGCTGCGCGAGCGCAACTACATGAAGATCGTCTCGCTCGCCCCGGAGGTGCTGTAGCCATGACCGTCAGGAAGGGCGACACCGTGCTGGTGCTCGCCGGCAAGGACCGCGGCAAGCGCGGCACCGTGGAGCGCGTCGAGGAGACCAAGCGTGGCCTGGGCGTGGTGGTCCAGGGACTGAACATGGCGAAGCGCCATCAGCGGCCACGCTCGCGCACGCAGAGCGCCGGCATCCTGGACCTGCCCGTGCCGATCCACGTCAGCAACGTCCAGGTCGTCTGCCCGCGCTGCGACAAGCCGACCCGGGTGGCGACCCTGGTGCGCGACGACGGCACCAAGGTGCGCGCCTGCAAACAGTGCGGCGAGCAGATCGAGTCGGTGGGCCGATGAGCGACGAGACGACGAAGCCGAAGCGCGCCACGCGCAAGCCGGGGGCCAAGCCCGACGGTGGGGCAGCGAGCGGCAACGGCAAGGGCAGCGGCTACGCGCCGCCGACCTACGCCGGGCTGCGCCAGCGCTACCACGAGGAAGTGGTGCCCGCGCTGCAGCGCGACTTCAGCTACGCCAACGCCATGCAGATCCCGCGGCTCGAGAAGGTGGTGGTCAACATCGGCCTGGGCGAGGCGATCGCGAACGCCAAGGCGCTGGACGCCGCCGTCGGCGACCTGGCGACGATCACCGGCCAGAAGCCGATCGTGACGCGCGCCAAGCGCTCGATCGCGCAGTTCCGCCTCCGGACCGGGATGCCCATCGGCGCCAAGGTCACGCTGCGCGGGCAGCGGATGTACGACTTCCTGGAGCGCACCATGCGGCTGGCCCTGCCCCGCATTCGCGACTTCCGGGGCATCGCCACCCGCTCGTTCGACGGCCGTGGCAATTTCAGCCTGGGGCTGCGCGAGCAGCTCGTCTATCCCGAGATCGACTACGACAAGATCGACCGGCTGCGTGGCCTGGAGATCAGCATCGTGACGACCGCCAAGACCGACGAGGAGGGGCGCAGGCTGCTGCAGCTCCTCGGCATGCCGTTCCAGGCGAGCTAGGAGAGAACGTGGCAAAGAAGTCGATGATCGCGAAGGCATCGCGCCCGCCGCGGCACAAGGTCCAGCAGCACAACCGCTGCTCGATCTGCGGCCGCCCGCGCGGCTACATGCGCCGCTTCGCGATGTGCCGAATCTGCTTCCGCGAGCGGGCCCTGGAGGGGCACCTCCCGGGAGTGACCAAGTCGAGCTGGTAGCCCGACGCCGAACGGCCGCCAGATCGGCCTGTCAGCGGCAGGCGCCCACCACGCTGCGGCGTGGCGCGAACCACCGCCGAGGAGAACGAACCGAACCATGAACACATCCGATCCGATCGCCGACATGCTGACCCGGATCCGCAACGCCAGCCAGGCGCGGCACCGGGAGCTGACGCTGCCGTCGTCCAAGATGAAGCGCGAGATCGCGCGCATCCTGGTTGATGAGGGCTTCATCGAGTCGTTCGCGACCCAGCAGGACGGCGTGCAGGAGACGCTCACCATCGAGCTGAAGTACGTCGAGGGCCGCACGCCGGTGGTCAGCGGCCTGAAGCGCATCAGCAAGCCGGGCCTGCGGGTCTACGCCCGCAAGACCGAGATCCCACGCGTCCTCGGTGGCCTGGGCCTGGCGATCCTCTCCACGTCGCACGGGGTGATGACCGGGTCGCAGGCCCGCAAGCTCAACCTGGGCGGTGAAGTCCTGTGCTACGTCTGGTAAGGGGGAGCTGATGTCCAGAATCGGGCGCATGCCCATCAAGCTTCCCGCCAACGTCGAGCTGAGCCAGGAGGGCCGGCTGCTGCGCGTCAAGGGCCCGCTGGGCACGTTGGAGCGCCAGATCCACCCCGAGATGCAGATCGAGCGCACCGACGGCGAGGTCCGCGTGGTGCGGCCGAGCGACGAGCCGCGGCACCGCGCGCTGCACGGGCTGACCCGCACGCTGGTAAACAACATGGTCGTCGGCGTGACCGACGGCTTCACGCGCGGCCTGGAGATCAGCGGCGTCGGCTACCGTGCGCAGCTGCAGGGCCAGAAGCTGGTCCTGGCGCTCGGCTACTCGCATCCGGTCGAGGTCGAGCCGCCGGCCGGCATCGAGTTCCGGGTGGAGACGCCCACGCGCCTGGCCGTGTTCGGCCCCGACAAGGAGCTGGTCGGCCAGACCGCGGCGTACATCCGGTCCCAGCGCAAGCCAGAGCCGTACAAGGGCAAGGGCATCCGCTACGCCGGTGAGCAGATCCTGCGCAAGGCCGGCAAGGCCGGCAAGGTTGGAGGCGGCTGATGATCAAGAAGGAGAGCCGCGACGCGCTGCGTCGCAAGCGACACTCGCGCCTGCGCCTGCGGCTGGAGGGCACGGCCGATCGGCCGCGCCTCTCGGTGTTCCGCTCGACGCGCTTCATCTACGCGCAGGTCATCGACGATGCCAGCGGCCGGACCCTGGCCGCCGCCTCCAGCCGCGAGCGCGAGCTGGCCGGTGGCCCGGGCAAGCTGGACGCGGCGCGGGCGGTCGGCAAGGCGCTGGCCGAGCGGGCCAGGGCGGCCGGCGTGACCTCGGTCGTGCTCGACCGGGCCGGCTACCAGTACCACGGGCGGGTTCGCTCGCTCGCCGAGGGCGCCCGCGAGGGCGGCCTCGACCTGTAGAGCGAGGAGCAGACGAATGGCAAGAATCGATCCGACCAAGCTCAACCTGGAGGAGAAGGTCGTCCAGATCAACCGGGTCGCGAAGGTCGTCAAGGGCGGCCGCCGCTTCAGCTTCAGCGCGGTGGTCGTGGTCGGCGACCGCAACGGAGTCGTGGGCGCCGGGCTCGGCAAGTCGAACGAGGTGCCCGAGGCGATCCGCAAGGGCGTCGAGGATGCGAAGAAGCACCTCATCCGCGTGCCGCTGGTGGGCGCCACCATCCCGCACGAGGTGCGCCACGACTACGGTGCCTCGCACATCATGCTGAAGCCGGCCTCGGCCGGGACCGGCGTCATCGCCGGCGGCTCGGTGCGCTCGGTGGTCGAGGCCGCGGGCATCCGCGACCTGCTGTCGAAGTCCATGGGCAGCACCAACCCGGTGAACGTCGTGCGGGCCACCATGGAGGCGCTGTCCGGCCTGCGCTCCGCGGACGCCATCGCCGGCCGACGGGGCAAGACGGCCGAGGAGCTGCTCGGCAAGCGCGGCGCCGAGGCGGCCCGCCGTCCGCATGAGTATGTCGAGCGGCCGGCTCCCGCCTTCCCGCAGGGAGGCGGCCGTGGCCGATAAGACGATTCGCGTGACCTGGGTGAAGTCCACCATCGGTCACAAGGCCGGCGCGCGGGGGACAATTCGAGCCCTCGGCCTGCATCGGCTCAACCAGAGCATCGAGATCGCCGACACGCCCGCCAACCGCGGGATGCTGCGCCGCGTGGCGTTCCTGCTGCGCGTGGAGGAGCCGGCGAAGGAAGGGGGCAGCGAGTGAAGCTCCACGACCTGCAGCCGCCCAGCGGCTCGCACAAGCCGCCGCGCCGCATCGGGCGCGGCCATGGCTCGGGTCGCGGCAAGACCGGCGGCCGCGGTACCAAGGGGCAGAAGTCGCGCGCCGGCTCGAGCATCCCGGCCTGGTTCGAAGGCGGGCAGACGCCGCTGCACGTCCGCACCCCGAAGCTGCACGGCTTCAAGAACCGCTTCCGGGTGGAGTACGCCCCGATCAACCTGGCCAGCCTGGCCGAGGTGCCGGCCGGCACGCTGGTGACGCCGGACGTGCTGCGTCACGACGGGCTGCTGCGCAGCTCGAAGACGAAGCCGCTGCCGGTGAAGATCCTGGGCACCGGCGAGGCGCCGAAGGGCGTGACCATCCACGCGCATGCCTTCACGCGCTCGGCGCTGGAGAAGCTCGCCGCGGCGGGCAGCACCGCCCAGCGCATCAGCTGGCCGGAGGGCCTGCCCATCGACGAGGCGGAGGAGGCCCGCGAAGCCGCTGCCCACGAGGCGGAGGCCGAGGAGAAGGCCGCGCAGCGCACTGCGAAGGCGGAGGCGAAGGCCGAGGCCGCAGAGGCGGAGGCCACCGCCGAAGGCGCCAGCGCCGATGCCTCCGAGGAGGCGCAGGCCGCGGATGACCAGCCGGCTGCCGAGGAGCCTGCAGCGGACGCCGCCGCGGAACCAGCGGAAGCCGATGCGGACGAGAGCGAGGCCTAGGTGATCGATTCGCTGGTCACGGCGTTCCGAGCGCCGGACATCCGGCGGAAGATCCTCTTCACGCTCGGGATCCTGCTGATCTTCCGGGTGCTGACCAACGTCCCGGTGCCCGGCGTCGACCAGCAGCGGCTGGCCACGCTGTTCAACTCGAACCAGCTGCTCGGCCTGCTCGACCTGTTCTCCGGCGGTGGGCTGGCAACGGCCTCGATCATCGGCATGGGCGTGAACCCGTACATCAACGCCAGCATCATCATGCAGCTGATGCAGGGGGTCATCCCCAGCCTGGGCGAGCTGGCGCGCGAGGGCGAATACGGGCGCAATCGGCTCAACCAGTACACCCGCCTGCTGACGGTGCCCATGGCCTTCGCCCAGGGCTACGGCTTCAGCGTGCTGCTCTCCGCGAACCAGGTCATCACGCCGCACCCGTTCTTCAGCATCGAGACCTTCTCGCTGCTGCTGAGCTTCACCGCCGGCACCATCCTCCTGATGTGGCTGGGCGAGCTGATCAGCGAGCGGGGCCTGGGCAACGGCATCAGCTTCATCATCTTCGCCGGCATCGTGGGGCGCATCCCGCACCAGGCGTCGGGCGTGGTGACGGGGCCGGACGGCCTGGCCCGGATCATCCCGTTCATCATCATCGCCATCATCGTCATCGCCGGCGTGGTCTTCATCAACGAGGGCCAGCGGCGCATCCCGGTGCAGTACGCCAGCCGCGTCAGAGGCCGGCGCATGTACCAGGGCCAGACCCAGTACCTGCCGCTGAAGGTCACCATGGCCGGCGTGATCCCGATCATCTTCGCCATCAGCATCCTGCTGTTCCCGGCCCAGATCGCGCAGTACTTCACTGCCAGCGACATCGGCTGGGTGAAGAGCACCGCGGACTTCATCGTGCGCAACCTGTCGCAGAACAACGTGGTGGTCTACGGGATCCTCTACTTCGTGCTGGTCGTGTTCTTCACCTACTTCTACACGGCCTTCCAGTTCCGTCCCGACCAGACCGCCGACTACCTGCGCAAGAACGGCGGCTTCATCCCGGGCATCCGGCCCGGGCGGCCGACGGAGGAATTCCTGGCGCGCGTCACCAACCGGATCACTTTGGGTGGTGCGCTGTTCCTCGCCTCGCTGGCCGTGCTGCCGCTGGTCGTGTCGGCCATCATCCCCGGCACCAGCGCGCTGCAGCTCGGCGGCACCAGCATCCTGATCGTGGTCAGCGTCGTGGTCGAGACCATGAAGCAGCTGGAGGCCCAGATGCTGATGCGCCACTACGAGGGCTTCATCCGGTGACCGATGCGGGCGCTGCCCAGTCGGCGCCCGACGGGCGCCTGATCCTGCTCCTGATCGGGGCGGTCGGTGCCGGCAAGGGGACCCAGGCGGAACGCCTGGAGGAGCGGCTCGGGATCCCGCACCTGGCTTCGGGCGACCTCTTCCGCGCCGCGCTGCGCGACGGCACGCCGCTCGGCGAGCGCGCGCGGGAGTACATGGAACGCGGCGACCTGGTGCCCGACGACATCACCATCGCCATGTTCATGGAGCGCCTGTCGCAGGCCGATGCGTCCCGCGGCGCCATCCTGGACGGCTTCCCGCGCACCGTGGGACAGGCGCAGGCGCTGGACGCGACGCTGGCCGAGCGCGGCGAGCGGATCACGCGCGCCATCTATATCGCGGTGCCCACCGAGGAGCTGGTTGCGCGCGTGGCCGGTCGCTCGGTGTGCCCGGTCTGCGGCACGCCCTACCATGACGTCACGGACCCGCCGCGCGTGCCCGGCATCTGCGACAAGGACGGCACGCCGCTGGTGCGTCGCGACGACGATGCCGCGGAGGTGGTGCGGGCCCGATTGGAGAAGCAGGTGCCGCCGATGCTGGAAGTGGTCGAGCATTACCGCAACGCCGGCGTGCTGACCGAGGTCGATGGCCGCCGGCCGATCGACGAGGTGCAGGCCGACATCCTGGCGGCGGTGGCCTGATGGGCATGCCCTCGCGCACCGCCATGGTGACCATCAAGCGGCCGGACGAGATCGCCCGCATGCGGCACGCCGGCCTGATCCTGGTCGACGTGCTGGGCGCGCTCCGCGAGGCGCTGCGGCCGGGGATCACGACCGGCGAGCTGGACCGCATCGCGGACGACATGATCGCCGCCGCCGGCGCGGTGCCCTCCTTCAAGGGCTACGGCTCGGACCCGCCCTTCCCGGGGAGCATCTGCGCCTCGATCAACGACGAGGTGGTGCACGGCATCCCGTCCCGCAAGCGTCACGTCCGCGAGGGCGACGTGGTGAGCCTGGATGTCGGCTGCATCTGGCAGGGGTGGCACGCCGACTGTGCCCGGACCTGGTCGGTGGGCCCGGCACCCCGCCGCGTACAGGAGCTGATCGACGCCACGCGACGCGGGATGGAGGCGGGGATTGCCGCCGCCGTGCCCGGCAACCGCCTGGGCGACGTGGGGGCCGCCATCGAGGCGGTGGCCCACGAGCACGGCTACGGCATCGTGCGGCCGTTCGTCGGCCATGGGATCGGCCAGTCGATGCACGAGGACCCGCAGGTCCCGAACTACGGGCGGCCGGGGACCGGCCTGCGCATCGAGGCCGGCATGTGCTTCGCCATCGAGCCGATGTTCAACCTGGGCGGCGACGACGTCGCCATGCTGCGTGACGGCTGGACGGTCGTCACCGCCGACGGCAGCCTGTCGGCGCATTTCGAGAACACGATCGCCGTCGCCGACGACGGGCCGCAGGTCCTCACCGAGCCCTAGGGCACTCGCTAGGCCCGCACCTCCTGGCGCAGGAAGGCGACGTAGGCCGCCACGAAGCAGGCCACCGTCAGCGCCACCAGGATCACGATCTGCGGCCACGCCACCAGCAGGCTCTGCTCGAGCGACAGCTGGGTCGGGATCTGCTGGCTCAGCTGGATCAGCTGCGCGATGCCGGGCAGCGTGACGCTCGTGGCACTGGGCGACAGCAGGGCGGTGGTCGCCTGCGAATACAGCGTCCCGGGGTTGATCACCGACAGCTGCTGTTCCAGCTGGGCGTGGCCGACCTGCGCCGCCAATGAGCCGGTGGCGCCACTGGGGTCCAGGAAGCCGGCCACCAGGCGCGCCAGCAGCACGCCGAACAGGCTGAGCGCCAGCCATACGCCGAGCGCCACCAGTGCCGAGGTGGCGGCCCGCCGGAAGAGCACGGAGCAGAGCGTCGCGAAGGCCAGCCAGACCGACACGTAGACGATCGTCAGCACCAGCCACACCAGCAGGCGCAGCAGCTCGGCCAGCGACGGCGCGATGCCGAGCCGCAGGAGGCCGATGCCAGCCACCAGCAGCATGGTCGTCACCAGCGCGACGGCAATGGTGCCGATGCCGGCGGCGAACTTGCCGTTGACGACGTCGTCGCGGTGGATCGGCTGGGAGAGGAGGCGTGGCAGCGTGCCCTGTGCGCGCTCGCCGTTGATCGCGTCGAAGCCGAAGGCGATGCCGAGCAGCGGTGCCAGGAAGCCGACCAGGGCCACGAACGACGGCACCGGATCGGCGCCGATGGTGAACATGGCCAGGAACACGGCCACCGCGCCGCTGGCCTGCTCGGCTGCGTCGCGGATCGCGCCCGAGGCCGCGTAGACCGGGCCGGCGGCGGCGAGCGCCAACAGCCCCAGCAGGACGAGAAAGCGGAGGCTGGTGAGCCCCTCGCCGAACTCCTTGCCGGCGACCACGAGCCAGCCGGGACCGCGCCGCTGCAGCCACCCGGCCGTGGCCGGCGCCCGGGTCGCCACGGCCTCAGGAGCGGCGGTCATCGGCTTCCTCGGCGGCCGCCTCCAGGCGGCGATAGACCTCGTCCAGCGACAGGTCCGCGTCACCGGCCCGGGTCGCCAGCTCCGCCAGGGCCCCCTCGGCGATCAGCCGGCCACGCGAGAAGATGCCAACTCGGTCGCACAGCTGCTGCACCTGGCTGAGCAGGTGGCTGGAGAGCAGGATGGCCAGCCCGCGCTCGTCGGCCAGGCGCCGGATCAGGCTGAGCAGCTCCGCCACGCCGGAAGGGTCGATGGAGGCCGTCGGCTCGTCCAGGATCAGGACGTCGGGGTCCTTGATGAGGGCATCGGCCACTCCCAGTCGCTGCAGCATGCCGCGGGAATAGCCGTCGGCCGGCCGGTCCGCCGCGTCGAGCAGGTTGACCTGGCCGAGCAGCTCCGTGATCCGTTCCTCGACGCCGGCCGGATCCAGGCCGTTGAGGCGTGCCGTGTAGGCCAGGTTCTCGCGGCCGGAGAGGCGTCCGTAGAACCCCACCGCATCGGGCAGGTAGCCGACGCGGCGCTTGACCTCGAGTGGCTCGCGCGCCGGGTCGAGGCCGACCACGCAGGCGGTGCCGGCGCTCGGCTCGGAGAGGCCCAGCAGCATCAGGATGGTCGTCGTCTTGCCGGCGCCGTTCGGCCCCAGCAGCCCATAGATCTCGCCGGGCTGCACGCGAAAGCTCAGGTCGTCGACCGCGACCACCGCGTCGTAGCGCTTGGTCAGGCCGGTGGCCTCGATGGCCGCCGTGGGCTGCATCGGCTAGCGCCGCCCGAAGCGGCGGAAGATCCACACCATCCCCGCCAGGGTCGCCAGGATCAGGCCGATGCCCAGCAACCCCCAGATAGGTGGCGTTTCGACCGTGACGCGGATGTCCATGCTCTCGTCGGCGCCCTCGGTCTTGGCCGACAGCGAGACCTGGTAGTCGCCGGCCACCGCACTGTCCGACGGCGTGATATGGGCGGTGGCCGTCACCGAGTCGTTCGGCGCGACGACATCGATGGTGGCCGGCTCGAACGTCACCTTCCAGTCGCTGGGTCCGCTGCCGGAGAGGGTCACGTTCCGGAGCGGCGTCGTCCCGTCATTCAGCACCACCACCTGCAGGTCGCTGGCCGATCCGGCGTTGGCGGTCGTGTTCAGCCGCTGATCAGGCGTCGAGAACGTCATCTGCACCTTACCGGTGACGATGGCCGTCAGGTCCGCGGTGGCCTGGTATTGGCCGGATGCGACCGCGACGCCGATCGGGTACTGGCCGGCCGCCGCATCCGAGGGAGCGGTGGCGGTCACCTCCAGCCGCTGCGTGCCGTGGGCGTCGACCGTGACGCTGGCGGCGTTCGCCTCACCGGACGGCTGGATGGACACCGTCCAGCCTGACGGCCCCTGCGCCTGGAGCCCGTAGGTCAGCTGCTGCGGCGTGTCGTTGGAGAGGGTGAGGTTGAACTTGAAGTCCTGGTCCGCGGGTCCCTGGAGCGAGGGATAGTCCGACTCGAGCTTCGCGCTGCCGCCGGCGGCGCTGGCGACTTGCAGCTGCAGCGCGAGGCGTGACTGCTCGCCGCCGGCGCTGCCCACCACGGCTATCGAGTGGGTGCCCCGCGCGGCCTTCGGCACGTCGACCGTGAGCGTGACGTCCACCGGCGAGCCGGAGCGGACGTAGACCGCATGGATCTCGTTGCCGCCGCCGGTCAGCTGGGCCTGCCAGCCCTGCGGCAGTCCGGCGAGCGAGAGGGCCACGCGCGCGGACTGCCGGACGCTGACCGTCACGGTCATGCTCAGCGTCGCGCCGGGCTGGACCGAGACCGAGGGGTACGGAGTCGTGACGTTGAGCCCGACGACGGCCGCGGCCGGCGAGATCCCGCCGGATAGCGCGAGCAGCAGCAGGCCGGCGAGGAGGCTGCGGACAAGGGCACGGGGCATGGACACCTCCGGTTCATGAGGCGGCGCAAACGGCGCAAACCTAGTCCCGCACGCTAAAGTGGCAACTGCGCGCAGGTTGAAGATTCTTCACCCTCGGCGGTCCTTGCACGGGACGGCCGGCGCGCGTATACTCCTCGTTCCGTGGGTCGCCCTGTGCGGCGGCCTTTCCGTGTGTTTCCAACATGGGTCAGACAGCTCTTACGAGGGTGCGTGGCGCTTGCCGAAGAAGGATGCAATCGAGGTCGAGGGTGAGGTCGTCCTGCCCTTGCCGAACGCGATGTTCAAGGTGCGGCTGGAGAACGGGCACGAGGTGCTGGCCCACATCTCCGGCAAGCTCCGCCAGAACTTCATCCGCATCCTGCCCGGCGATACCGTCCGCGTCGAGCTGAGTCCCTATGACCTCAGTCGAGGTCGCATCACGTACAGGATGAGATGAAAGTTTCCGCATCCGTGAAGCCCCGCTGCGAGCGCTGCAAGGTCATCAAGCGCTCCGGTGTGGTCATGGTCATCTGCGTCATTCCCAAGCACAAGCAGCGGCAGGGGTAGGCAAGAAGCGTGGCACGAATTGCCGGCGTCGACATCCCGCGCGAGAAGCGCGCGGTCGTCTCGCTGACCTACATCTACGGCATCGGGCCGACCTCGGCGCGGCAGATCCTGGCGGCCGCGGGGATCGGCGAGGACCGCCGCGTCCGTGACCTCACCGAGGACGAGGTCAACCGCCTGCGCGAGCTCGTCGAGCGCCGCTACAAGGTGGAGGGCGACCTCCGCCGCGAAGTGAGCATGAACGTCAAGCGGCTGATGGAGATCGGCTCCTACCGGGGCCTGCGCCATCGGCGCAACCTGCCCGTCCGCGGGCAGCGCACCAAGACCAACGCACGCCAGCGTCGCGGTCCGCGCCGGACCGTCGGCATTCGGCGCAAGAAGTAGCACGGGAGTTCCATGGCAGAGCGGAAGCGCGCCACGCGCACCAAGAAGCGCGAGAAGAAGAACGTGCCGACCGGGCACGCGCACATCCAGTCGACGTTCAACAACACGATCGTCACCATCACCGACACGAGCGGGAACGTCATCAGCTGGGGCAGCGCCGGGTTGGTCGGCTTCAAGGGCTCGCGCAAGAGCACGCCGTTCGCTGCCAGCCAGACCGCCGATCTCGCGGCCAAGCGGGCGATGGAGAACGGCATGCGCCAGATCGAGGTCTTCGTGAAGGGCCCGGGCGCCGGCCGCGAGCAGGCGATCCGCTCGCTCCAGACCGCCGGCCTGGAGGTCACTGCCATCACCGACGTGACGCCCATCCCGCACAACGGCTGCCGCCCGCCGAAGCGGCGCCGGGTCTAGGGGGAGCGTCATGGCCCGTTACACCGATCCCGTCTGCCGCATCTGCCGCCGCGAGGGGCTGAAGCTCTTCCTCAAGGGCTCGCGCTGCTACAGCCGCAAGTGCTCCTTCGAGCGCCGCAGCACCCCGCCCGGGATGAACACCCAGCGCCGCCGCAAGGTGAGCGAGTTCGGACTGCAGCTGCGCGAGAAGCAGAAGGTGCGCAAGACCTACTCGATCATGGAGCGGCAGTTCCGCAACTACTTCGAGAAGGCCTCGAAGCGCAAGGGCATGACCGGCGAGGAGCTGCTGCGCATGCTCGAGATGCGCCTGGACAACGTCGTCTACCGCATGGGCCTGGCCCGCTCCCGGGCCGAGGCGCGCCAGCTGGTCAGCCACGGCCACTTCACCGTCAACGGCCGCCCGACCAACATTCCCAGCTACCCGACCAAGGCAGGCGACAAGATCGAGGTCCGCGAGAGCCGGCGTGGCCGGGAGTATTTCAAGACCGCATCGGAAACCGTCAAGGCGGCGCAGATCCCTGACTGGGTCAGCGTCGACGCGGCCAAGCTGGCGGGCTCGATCCTCAGCGAGCCGGTCCGCGAGCAGATGCCGCTGGAGTTCAACGAGCAGCTCGTCGTCGAGTACTACTCGCGCTAGCCGCTGAAGGAGTCACGTACCGTTCATGATCGAACTTGAGACCACGCCGGCCCCGCGCATCGAGGAGGCGGAGGCAGAGGGCAACCTCTCCGTCTTCGAGGTTAACCCGCTGGCCGATGGCTACGGCGTCACGCTGGGCAACGCCCTGCGCCGCGTCCTGCTGAATTCGCTGGAGGGCGCCGCCGTCACCTCCATCCAGATTGCCAACGTCTTCCACGAGTTCAGCACCCTGCCGAACGTCAAGGAGGACGTGACCCAGATCGTCCTGAACGTGAAGAAGCTGCGCCTGCGCTCCTTCGCGCGGCACGCCGTCACCCTGAAGCTGGTGAAGCACGGCGCCGGGACGGTCACGGCCGGCGACATCGCCGAGTCGGCGGACGTCGAGATCGTCAATCCCGAGCTGGTGCTGCTGACGCTGGACAGCGACGCCGGCTCGATCGAGATGGACCTGACGGTGGAGACCGGCGTGGGCTATCGGCCGGCCGAGCACACCGAGGACATGCCAATCGGCATCATCCCGGTGGACGCCATCTTCTCGCCGGTGCGCCGCGTGAACTTCGTGGTCAGCGACACCCGCGTCGGGCAGATGACCAACTTCGATCGCCTGACGCTCGAGATCGAGACCGATGGCACTGCCACTCCCAAGGCGGCGCTCAGCCAGGCGGCCGACATCCTGGTCCAGGAGTTCAGCCGCTTCACCGATATCACCCGTCGCCCGCTGGCCGGCGAGGAGGAGGCCGCCGCACCGGTTGCCGCCAACCTGCTGGATGCGCCGATCGAGGAGCTGGACCTGCCGATGCGGGCCTACAACTCGCTGAAGCGCAACAACATCACCAAGATCGGCCAGGTGCTGGCGCTGTCGGACGACGAGTTCCTGCGGATGCGCAACTTCGGCCGCAAGAGCCTCGACGAGCTGAAGGAGCGCCTCGCCCTGCGTGGCTTCATCAGCCCTGATGCCGAGGGCTCGGACGCCGATGAGTCGGACCTGCCGGCATCGGCCGAGCTGGATGAGGCTGCCGCCGCCGAGCTGGATCGCGAGGCCTAGCCCCCGTGCCGCACCGGAACGCCGGACGCAAGCTGGGCCGCACCAGCAGCCATCGGCTCCACATGCTCGCCAACCTGGCCGTGGCGGTGATCCGCTACGAGCGGGTGAAGACCACCGAGGCCAAGGCCAAGGAGGTCCGCACGGTGGTGGATCGCATGATCACGACCGCCAAGCGCGGGGATCTGCACGCCCGCCGCAGCCTGGTGGCCGAGATGCCGCACGAGCCGCTCATCGTCGACAAGCTGATGGGCGAGCTTGCCGAGAAATACGCCGACCGCGCGTCCGGGTACACCCGGATCGTGAAGATCGGGGAGCGGCTGGGGGACGCCGCGCCCATCGTCCAGATCGAGCTCGTCTGACCCAGGCGCGCCCGAGCGGGACGGACAACCACAGACGGACCCGATGCCTCCCGGGATGCAGCGATGCGCGCGGGCGGTGATCGAGTACGACGGAACCGCCTTTGCCGGCTCCCAGTACCAGCCGAACGCTCGGACGGTGCAGGGGGAGCTGGAGGAGGCGCTTAACAGACTGACCGGCGAGCGGATTCGCGTCCGATTCGCCGGGCGAACCGATGCCGGGGTGCATGCCACCGGCCAGGTCGCGGCCTTCTGCCTGCAACCTCGTCCCCAGGACGAGGCCTGGCACTGGCCGGTCCTGCAGGAGCGCCTGAACGGCCTTCTGCCGGGGGACCTGGCGGTGCGCTCGCTCCGATCTGCGTCCGCGGGTTTCGATCCGCGGCGGGACGCCGTGACGCGCATCTACCGCTACCGGATTCGGATGGCGGGGGAGAGGCGACCGACGGACCGGCATCGGACGCTCGAGATCGACGACCGGCTGGACGTGGCCGCCATGCGGCGCGCCGCGGCTGCTCTGCCCGGGGAGCGCGACTTCGCGGCCCTCGGCAGCGACCGGCACGGTCGAACGGTCCGGCGCGTGACAGAGGTGCGGATCGTGCAGCGCGGGACTCTGATCGAGGTCCGCGTCACGGCCAACGCCTTCCTGCGCCGGATGGTGCGCAGCATCGTGGCGCTGCTGATCGAGGCGGGCCGCGGACGGCTCGACCCGACGGCGGTGGAGGCGCTGCTGGCGGCCAGGGGCCGCGCCCTGAGCGGGCGCGCGGCGCCGGCCAGGGGGCTGACCCTCGAGCGGGTCATCTATTCGAATACGGGGCGGGCCCGGACATCGGTCCCGCGCAGGCACAACCCAGAGGAAGATCAGGAAGAGCAGCAGACGTGAAGACCTACGCAGTCAAGGCGAGCGAGATCGAGCGGCAGTGGTGGGTGGTGGACGCCAGCGACCAGACGCTCGGTCGGCTGGCGACGCGCATCGCCACGCTGCTCGAGGGCAAGCACAAACCCATCTACTCGCCGCACCTGGACACCGGCGACCACGTGGTCGTGGTCAATGCCGGCAGGGTGCGGGTGACCGGCAACAAGCTGGTCCAGAAGCGCTACTACCGTCACTCCGGCTATCCCGGCGGCCTGAAGGAGGAAAGCCTCCAGGCGCTGCTGGCGCGCAAGCCGGAGCTCGTCATCGAGCGCGCCGTCAAGGGCATGCTGCCGCAGAACCGGCTGGGCCGGGCGATGATCAAGAAGCTGAAGGTCTACAGCGGGGCCGAGCACCCGCACCAGGCGCAGCAGCCACAGGCTGCGGAGCTGTAGGGAGCCGATACGAACGCATGAGCACCTCCTACATCTACGGAACCGGCCGCCGCAAGACGTCGGTGGCACGCGTCCGCCTGCTGCCCGGTGACGGCAGCATCGTGGTCAACGGCAAGGACGTCGCCGATTACTTCGGCGCCATCGCCGCGGCGAACAGCCTGCGGCTGCCGTTCCGCGTGACCGAGACGGAGGGGCGGTACTCCGCTTCCATCCTGGTCGCCGGGGGCGGCTTCTCGGGCCAGGCCGGCGCGATCCGGCACGGCATCGCCCGTGCGCTGGTCAGCGCGCACCCCGACGCGCGCCCCGCGCTGCGCGACGCGGGACTGCTGACCCGCGACCCGAGAGCCAAGGAGCGGAAGAAGTACGGGCTCAAGCGGGCCCGCAAGGCACCGCAGTACACGAAGCGCTGACCTGATGGGTCCCGGCTGGAGCGCCGGGGCCCTTGGTATCATCGAACCGCTGTGCTGGACGCCATCAGCGACTTCCTGGGAACCTACCTTCGCGGCGGGTGGACGGCGCTGCTGGATATCGCGCTCGTCGCAGTCATCATCTACTGGGTCTTCATCCTGATCCGTGGCACCCGAGCGGTGCGCATCGTGATCGGCCTCTCGATCCTGTACCTCGTCTATCTGGTGGCCGCCGCCGTCCACCTCCAGCTGCTCTCGACGCTCCTGCAGGCCGGCGCGGTGGTGGGCCTCTTCGCGATCGTGGTCGTCTTCCAGCCCGAGCTGCGCCGGGCGCTGGAGCAGATCGGCCGCTTCGGCTCCGTCGACCGCTTCTTCGTGTCGAGCGACGTCTCACAGGCGGACCGGATCGCCAGCGAGGTCAGCCGCGCCGCCAGGCTGCTGGCGGGGTCGCGCCATGGGGCGCTGATCGTCGTCGAGCGGGAGACGGGCCTCCATGACCTCGCCTCGGACAGCGGGGTGCCCCTGAACGCCGACCTGCGGGCCGAGCTGCTGGCCACGATCTTCTATCACGGCACCGCCCTGCACGACGGTGCGGTCATCGTCTCCGGCGAACGCATCCTGTCCGCCGGCGTGCTGCTGCCGCTGTCCCAGAACGTGCTGGACAGCGAGCACTACGGCACCCGCCACCGCGCGGCCATCGGCATCAGCGAGCAGACTGACGCGCTGGTCGTGGTGGTCAGCGAGGAGACCGGGTCCATCAGCCTCGTTCAGCGTGGGCGCATCGAGCGCAACCTGACCGAGGAGCAGCTGCGCCGTCGGATCTTCAATCTCATCCGGCCACAGGCTCCCCGGCAGCGCGTGCCGCTGCTGCGGCGCACGATCGAGGGTCGTTGGCAGCTCCGCCGCGAGCCACAGCCGGAGGCGCCGATTGACCGGGATGCGCGCGTCGTGCCGCCCGCCGTTCAACCGATCGCGCCGCGCGATGCCGGCACACCGATCGCGCCCGTCGAGCGCCGCCGCTAGATGGGCTGGCTGCTGCGCAACTGGCATCTCAAGCTGGCCGCCGTCGGCCTGGCCACCATCCTGTACACCGGCTTCGTCTATTCCGGGTCGTTCACCGATCAGGAGTTCGCCGGCCTGCCGATCCAGGCGGTCAACCAGCCGGACGGTGCCTACCCGCTGACGCAGTCACTCGGCACCGTGACGGTCCAGTACCGCCGTTCCGCGAGCGTTGATCGCGTGACGGACGAGGCCTTCGCCGTGACGGTCGATCTTTCGACCTATGACATGAGCGGCGCGCCGCAGCCGCAGGCACTGAACGTCGACGTCAATTCGCTGCAGGACGGCGTCGAGATCCTGAGCTTCACGCCCACGACGGTGCCGGTCGCGCTCGATCGACTGACGCAGCGCTCGGTACGCGTCGAGGTCCAGACCGGCGAGGTCCCCGATGGCCTGGCCATCGATACACCGCGCGTCAGCAGCCAGACGGTCATCGCCAGCGGCCCGCAGAGCCAGCTCGGGCGCGTCTTCCGGGCGGTGGCGCACGTCCAGGTCTTCGAGTCCGGCATCGACGTTCGCCAGCCGAGCGTCGACCTGGTGCCGGTGGACGTGGACGGCCAGGAGGTCCAGTCGGTGGAGCTCAACCCCGCCACGGTGAGCGTCGAGATCGACGTGCGCGCGGTGGAGACGAGCAAGACGGTGCCGATCCGGCCCGTCCTGAACGGCTCGCCAGGCCCCGGCAACGAGGTGACATCGGTGACCGTGGAACCGGCAGTGGTCACGATCTTCGGCTCGCCGACGGCCCTGGCGGAGGTTACCGACGTGCCGACCGAGCCGATCTCCATCAACGATGCCACCGATACGTTGAAGCGCGACGCCGCGCTGGTGCTGCCCGACGGCACGCGGACAGCGCCGAATGTGAAGGCTCCGGTGGTGACGATCGCGATCGACCCGGCGATCGCCACCCGCACCCTGACCGTCGGCGTCGAGTGCCGCAACGCTCCAAACGGGAGCGCCTGTCTGCCGCAGCAATCGCAGCTGGCGCTCACCGTGCGCGGCCGCGCGAACCAGCTGGCCAACCTGGATCCCGCCGATCTGACGCCGATCGCCGACGCCTCCGGCCTCGGTCCGGGCCGGCATCGGCTTACGCCCACGGTCTCGCTGCCGAACGGCATCACCCTCGTCTCCATCTCGCCTGGCACGGTGACGGTCGACATTCGCGCGGCTGCCACCCCCAGCCCCTGATGGGGCGGCTGTTCGGGACCGATGGCATCCGAGGCACCGTCGGCGTCGACCTGACGCCGGCCACGGCCCGCGATCTCGGCAGCGCGGTTGGCCGGCTCCTGGCCGGCCCGGGCCGCAGCGTGGTCGTCGGCCAGGACACGCGCGGATCCGGGACGACCCTGGTCGAAGCGCTCAGTGGCGGCCTGGTCGCGACCGGCAGCGATGCGATCCAGCTGGGCGTGGTGACCACGCCGTGCCTGGCCTACCTGGCGGCAACAGGTGACCACGCCGCTGGGGTGATGGTGTCCGCGTCGCACAACCCCCCGGCGGACAACGGCCTGAAGGTCGTTTCCGGCGGGCGCAAGGTGGACGAGGCGGTCGAGGACGAGCTCGAGCGGCTGATGGGAGAGGCGGCACGGGGCGCGGCAGCGCCCGCCGG
>DASSNX010000076.1:0-12082 GCA_035701185.1 Candidatus Limnocylindria bacterium | reverse complement strand
CCGCCTCGCTCGCGACCCGCGGGTGGTCAGCATGGAGCGCACGAACCTGCGCACGCTCACCAGCCTGCCCGAACCGATCCAGCTGGCGACGCTGGACCTCTCATTCATCTCGCTGCGCCTCGTGCTGCCGGCGGTGCGTCGCCTGTTGGCGCGGGACGGCCAGGTCATGGCGCTGGTGAAGCCGCAGTTCGAGGCCGGCAAGGCCGCCGTGCCGCGCGGCGGTGTCATACGCGACCCCGCCGTCCACGCGTCCGTCCTGGAGAGGTTCGCCGTGAATGCCGCGGCGGCCGGTTTCGGCCTCGCCGGGCTGATCCGCTCGCCGATCGTGGGCGGCGACGGGAACGTGGAGTTCCTGGGGCACCTGGTCGAGCCGCCCGGGATGGCGCCGGAGGCGCTGGCAAAGCGCATTCGGGTGGTCGCCGCGCCATCGGGCTAGGTCGGGCGTATTACGATTCGGCGCGACATGGCAAAGCGCAGCGCGCAGGCGCCCGGGGAGCAGCTCAGCGTCGGGTTCGAGGGCCTCGAGGTCGTCCCGCCGGCGATCCACGAGCCGGCGCCAGATACGATGCGCCAGATCGTCTCGCTGCGGATGCCGGACGCGCTGCTGGCCCGGGTGGAGCAGGCGGCGCGTGCTCGCGGCGTCTCGCCGTCCAGCCTGATGCGTGCGCTGATCGCCGCCGGCCTGGATCGCTCGTACGCGGCGGTGCAGGAGGACATCGGCGGCGAGATCGCGGCGCTGCGGCGGCAGGTGGCGGACATCGCGGCGCGGCTGGGGGCGACGGCGCGGCGGGACACCGAGCGGACCGCGGACGAGTAGATGCGCATCGGCTTTGCCTACAACCCCACCGATCCCGATGCGGTGGCCGCCCTGTCGCGCGGGCGAGCCTGGTGCGCGACCCACGGCGCGGAGGCCTGGGAGTCGGCCGCCGAAGAGCGGGACGTCATCGCCGCCTCGTGCGAAGGCACCGACCTGGTCGTTGTCCTCGGCGGGGATGGGACGTTCCTGCGCACCGCGGGCGCCATCGGCGACAACGGCGTGCCGGCCCTTGGCGTCAACCTGGGGCGGGTTGGCTTCCTGGCGAAGGTCGAGGCAGTCGACCTGGAGCGAGCCCTGGGCCAGGTGGCGGCAGGGGATTACCGGATCGACGAACGGTTCCGGATCCAGGCCACCCTGCTGCGGGTCGATGGCACGCAGGAGAGCCACTCCTGCCTGAATGAGGTGGTGCTGGCCCGCGGTGGGCGGGTGCGGATGATCCAGATCGAGGTGGACGTCAGCGGCAGCCACCTGGCGACGTGGGTGGCCGACGGCGTGGTGGTCGCCACGCCGACCGGCTCCACCGCCTACTCGTTCAGCGCCGGCGGCTCGATCCTGGACCCGCGGCTGCGCAACATGGTCATCACTCCGGTGGCCGCCTATCTCAGCTCGCTGCACAGCGTGGTGGCCGGCGAGGAGCACGTGGTGACCATGACGCTGCGGGCCGCCCCGACCGGGGCAGTGGTCTCGATCGACGGGCAATGGGATCTGCCGATGGTGGCGGGCGACCGGGTGGAGGTGCGGGCCCTTGAGGTGCCGCTGCGGCTCATCGAGCCGAGCGGGGCGACGCCGTTCTACGACCTGCTGCGCACCAAGGCCTCGCGGCTGCCGTATTGACCGTCTGATGGACCGATGTCACTGACCGAGCTCGCCGTCGAGAACCTGGCGGTCATCGAGCGTATCCGGTTGCCGATCGCGCCCGGCTTCACCGTGCTGACCGGCGAGACCGGCGCGGGCAAGTCGCTGATCGTGGACGCGCTGGCCCTGGCGCTGGGCGCCCGTGCCGCCACCGACCAGGTGCGGGCCGGGGCCGATGCCGCCCGGGTCGAGGCGGTGTTCGACGCGGTCTCGCCGCTCGCCGACGATCCGCTGGCCGACGTGCTGGCTGCCGGCGAGGGCCAGGCGATCGTGCGCCGCGAGGTCGGCGCCGATGGACGCTCCTCGGTGCGCGTCAACGACCGCAGCGTGACAGTGGGCGGCCTCGCCTCGCTCGGGGAGCGGCTGGCCGAGATCCACGGCCAGCACGAGCAGCAGCGCCTCCTTGTGCCGGAACGGCAGCTGGCGCTGCTGGACCGCTTCGACGACCTCGGGGAGCGGGTGGCGGCGGTCGCAACCGCGCATGCCGGCTGGCGTGCCACCGTCGCGCAGGCCGCCGAGATGCTGGCCGATCCTCACGAGCTGGCCCGGCGGATGGAGCTGCTGCGGCACCAGGTCGACGAGATCTCGGCCGCAGCGCCCCGCGCCGGCGAGGACGAGGAGCTGGAGCGGCAGCTGCGCACGGCGACCCACGCCGAGGCGATCGCCCGTGCGGCCGATACCGCGGTGCGCGCGCTGCGCGACGAGGCTGGCGGGCTGGATGCGCTGCGCACGGTCGCCGGCGAGCTGGCGGCGGCAGCCGGCCTGGACGAACGGTTCGCGGATGTTGCCGCACGCGCGGCCGGCCTGGAGGCCGAGGCCACCGAGCTCGCCCGCGACGCGGCTGGTCTGGGTGAGGGCGTGGACCTGGATCCCGCCGCGCGGACGGCGATCGGGGAGCGGCTGGCCCTGCTCTACGACCTGAAGCGCAAGTACGGGGGGACGCTGGCCGAGGTGATCGATTTCGGGGAGGCGGCGGCCGCCGAGCTCGCGCGGCTGGAGGACCAGGACGAGATCCGCGAGCGGCTGCGGGTGCAGGAGGCGGAGCGGCGCGCGGCCCTGGAACGCGTCGCCGGCGACCTCACCGACGCCCGGGTCGCTGCGGCGGCGGAGCTGGCGGAGTGCGTCAACGCCGAGCTTCCGCCCCTGGGCCTGCCGGCCGGCAGCTTCGGCATCGGCCTGGAGCGGATCGAGATCGGTCCGGGCGGCGGCGACCGCGTCACATTCACGTTCGCCCCGAATCCCGGCGAGCCGCCGCGGCCGCTGGCCCGCATCGCGTCCGGCGGCGAGGCGAGCCGCCTCTCGCTGGCGCTCAAGGTGGTGCTGGCCGCCGCCGACGAGACCCCGGTGCTCGTGTTCGACGAGGTGGACGCGGGCATCGGCGGCCGTCACGCCACCGCGCTCGGGGAGCGGTTGCGGACGCTGGCGCAGTACCACCAGGTGCTGTGCGTCACGCACCTCGCCCAGGTGGCGGCCCTGGCCGACAGCCACGTGCACATCGGCAAGCGGATCATCGACGGCCGCACGGTCGCCGAGGCACGGCAGCTGGAAGGAGCGACGCGCAGCGCCGAGCTGGCGGCGATGCTCGCCGGTGAGGGGGCCGGTGAGGAGGCGCGCGCCGCCGCCGACGCCCTGCTGCGCGCCGCCGCGGGCGGCTGATGGCCGAGCCCGCATTGGCCGACGCCATCGACGCGTTCCTGCTGGAGCTGCGGGTCGAACGGGGGCTCTCGCCGCTGACGATCGCGGCATACCGGCGGGACCTCCAGCAGTTCGCGGCGACGGCCGGTTCCCGCTGGCGCAACGATCCGGAGCCCGTCACCGACTTCGTCAATGGGCTGCGGCGAGCGGGGCGGCGGCCCAGCACCCAGGCGCGCAAGGTCGCCGCCATCCGCAGCTTCTACGGCTTCGCCCTGCGGGAAGGCATCGCCGGCCGCGACGTGGCGGCGCTCCTCGACAGCCCGCGCCCCGGCAGCTACCTGCCCGACGTGCTCGACGCCGACGACGTGGAGCGCATCCTGGCCGCACCGGCCGGTGACGAGCCGGCCGCGGTCCGCGATGCGGCCATCCTGGAGCTCCTTTACGCCTGCGGCCTGCGCGTCAGCGAGCTGACCGGGCTGGACCTCGATCGGGTCGACCTGCCGAACCTGCAGGTGCGCGTCATCGGCAAGGGCAACAAGGAGCGCCGGGTGCCCATGGGGGAGCCGGCCCGCGAACGGATGCATCGGTATCTGAACGGACCCCGGGCGACCTGGACGGCGGGGAGGCCGACGCCGGCGGTCTTCGTCAGCCAGCGCGGGAAGCGGCTGACACGTGAGGCGGTGTGGCGGCTGGTGCGCCGCTGGACCCGCGCGGCGGGGGTCTCCGGCCACGTCACCCCGCACACGTTCCGGCACAGTTTTGCCACGCATCTGCTCGAGGGCGGCGCCGATCTGCGCGTGGTCCAGACGCTGCTGGGCCATGCTAGCATCAGCACCACCCAGCTCTACACGCACCTGACCGGCGAGCGCCTGCGCGAGGTGTACGCCCGGGCGCACCCCAGAGCCTGAGCACGGAGCACGGCCCGATGAGCTACGCGAGGAACCTGCTGAGCCGGGGCGAGGAAGTTGTCTTCGAGAGCCGCCAGCACTGGTTCGCGGTGCTCGCCGAGACCTGGCTCTACGTCATCGGCGCCATCCTGGCGCTGGCGTTGCTCGTCTGGCAGGCCACCTCGAAGTCCAGCAACCTCAGCGGCATCCTGGAGATCATCGCCGCGGTGGCGCTGATCATCTGCCTGGCCTACATCGGCCTCAAGATCTGGGCCTGGCGCAACCAGGAATACCTGATCACCACCCGGCGAGTGATCAAGGCCGAGGGCATCTTCAACAAGCAGATGGGCGACTCGAGCCTCGAGAAGGTCAACGACGCCCGCCTGACCCAGAGCTTCATGGGGCGCATCTTCGACTACGGCACGCTCGACATCCTGACCGCGTCCGAGGCGGCCGAGACCGGCCTGCTCAACGACTTCCCGATGCTGGCCGAGCCGGTGAAGTTCAAGATCGCCATGCTCAACCAGAAGGAGCGCATGGAGTTCCCCGACCTCGCTCCGCCTCCGGTCCAGCGGCCCGCGCCGATGCCCCAGCTGCAGCGCGCCGAGCCGATGCCGCCACGCGCCGGCTCGGACCGGGTGTCGGAGGTGCGGACCGATGCCGCCGCTCCGGCGGTCGCCGCCCCCACGCCGGCCGCGCCGCCCCCGGCACCGGCCGATTCCGCCGGCCAGCTGGCCGCCACCCTGGAGAGCCTCGCCGGCCTGCGCGACAAGGGCCTGATCACGCCGGAGGAGTACGAGGCCAAGAAGCGCGACATCCTGGAGCGGATGTAGGTGGAGCCGGTCCGCCGGGGCGCGCTGCCCGACGGGCTCTACGGCGCGGAGCTCGAGCGGCGCATCGACGAGGCAGCGGCCGTCCTGCGCGAGCGGCTGGCCGCCGAACCGGGGCTCGGCATGCCGACGCTCGGTTTCGTGCTCGGCTCGGGATTGGGCGGGGTGGTGGAGCTGCTCGACCCGGAGCCGCGGGTCCGCATCTCGTATCGCGACATTCCCAACGTCCCTGGCTCCGAGGTGGAGGGCCACGCCGGGGAGGTGGTGATCGGACGCGCAGCGGGCGCGACGATCCTGATCCTCTCGGGCCGGGCCCATCCCTACGAGGGCTGGAGCCACCGCCAAGCCACCCTGCTGCTGCGCGCGGCGCTGACGCTCGGCATCGAGACGCTGGTCCTGACCAACGCCGCCGGCGGCGCGAACCCCGACTATGAGCCGGGCGACGTGATGGTCATCGGCGACAGCATCAACCTCTCCGGCGAGAATCCGCTGCTCGGACCCAACCTCGACCGGTTCGGCCCGCGCTTCCTGGCCATGGCCGACGCCTGGGACGCCGAGCTCCGGATCCACGCCCATGGCGCCGCCGAGCGCGCCGGCGTGACCCTGCGGGAGGGCGTGTACCTGATGCTGTCGGG
Organism: Candidatus Limnocylindria bacterium; assembly: GCA_035701185.1. Taxonomy (GTDB): domain Bacteria; phylum Chloroflexota; class Limnocylindria; order QHBO01; family QHBO01; genus DASSCW01. The sequence goes on along the minus strand of DASSNX010000076.1, from coordinate 6,423 downwards.
CCCCGCCTACGAGACACGGGCCGAGCTGCGCATGCTCCGCACGCTCGGTGCGGATGCGATCGGCATGTCAACCGTCCACGAGCTGCTGGTGGCGCGCCATATGGGCGTGCGGGTGGTCGGCTTCAGCCTGATCACCAACAAGGCGACGCCGGACATGGAGGACGAGGTCAACCACGAGGAGGTGCTGGCCATGGGACCCATCGGCGCTGCTCGGCTGGTGAAGGTCCTGCGCGAGCTGCTGCCGGAGCTGGTCGCATGATCTTCGGCTACGGGCCCGATGTCCTGATCGGGCTGGTCACCGCGCTCGTCGTCGGCACCACCTTCCATGAGTTCAGCCACGCCTTCGTCGCGGATCAGCTCGGGGATCATCGGCCCCGCGCCATGGGCCGCGTCAGCCTGAACCCACTCCATCACCTGGATCCGATGGGCACCATCTTCTTCCTCATCGCCGGCTTCGGCTGGGGCAAGCCGGTGATGGTCAACGCCTACGCGCTGCGCCCCGGTCGCCGTGGCATGGCCTGGGTCGCGGCCGCCGGACCGCTGGCCAACCTGGTGGTGGCCACCGTCTTTGCCGTGGTCTTTCGGGGCGCCGAGATGAGCGGCGTCTTCGACAGCCAGACCGGCAGCTTCATCGGCCGGGTGCTGCTGTGGGTGGTGGAGTTCAACGTGATCCTGGGGCTCTTCAACCTGCTGCCGATTCCGCCGCTGGACGGCTACAACCTGGTGCTGCCCTTCCTGCCGCTGCGCACGGCGCTCATGGTCCAGCGCTACGCGGTGTACGGCGTGCTGGTGCTGCTGGTGCTCGTCCTGCTGCCACGCCTGGGCGGTGGCTTCAGCCCGCTCGACTGGCTGTTCGGCCTGGCCCAGGACATCACCCGGCTGCTGATCGGTGCATAGGGTCGAGCAGTTCGTCGGCCATCTGCGCGCCCGGGTGGGCGCCGACGAGGCGGGCCTGGCCCGCCAGCTCCTGCCCGATGCGGCCTGGCCGCTCTTCGAGCGCATGCCGGTGGCTGATCGGCGTCACGCGCTCGACGTGGTGGGCCGCCTCACCGCCGGCGGCCATGACGACCCCGACCTGCTCGTCGCGGCGCTGCTCCATGACTGCGCCAAGGGCCGCCGCATGCGGCTCTGGCACCGGGTGGCGGGGGTGCTGCTGGAGACCTTCCTGCCCCGCGCGCTGACCCGCCTGGCATCGGCGGATCCCGGGTCGTGGCGCTACCCGTTTCATCTCTACCTCCACCACGCTGGACTTTCGGCCGATGCCGCCCTCGCGGCCGGCTGCTCGGCACGTGCCGCAGCCTTCATTCGCGGCACGCCGGCCGAGGCCGATGCGTCGCTGGCGGCCGCCTTGAAGGCCGCGGACGAGGCATCCTGAGCGCGATGCCACTCGAGCCGATCCCCGTCGAGGCCGATCCGGTCGCCGATCCGCAGCCCTTCGAGCTGCGCCTGGACGTGTTCAGCGGCCCGCTGGACCTGCTGCTGCACCTGATCGAGGCGCGGGAGCTGGACGTGCTGACCGTGCCGCTGGCCGAGATGGCCGATGCCTACGTCGCACACCTGGCGACGCACCCGGTCCCGCCGGCGGAGCTGGCCGACTTCGTGGCCATCGCCTCGCAGCTGATCCTGCTGAAATCCCGGCGGCTGCTTCCCGGCGAGCCGCAGCCGAGCGCCGCGACCGCCGAGGAGGAGCCGGACGAGGAGGAGCTGCGCCGCCGGCTGCTCGAGTATCGGGCCCTGCGCGATGCCGCCCGCCAGCTCGGCGCCTGGGATGGCGAGCGCGTCACCCTTCGACGCGAGCCGCGTGAGGCGGACCTGCCCGAAGCCCCAACCGAGCCGATGCCACCCAGCACGCTGGCCGACGCCCTCCAGCGGCTGGCGGCCATTCCCGAACCGGAGGCACCACCACCGGAGGTCGTCAAGCGCGAGGTCACCATTGCCATGCAGATCGCGGCGCTGCGTGAAGCGATGGGATCGGCCGGGCGCGTCGTCCTGCAGACGGTGCTGGCGGCGTGTCGCAGCCGGACGGAGATCAGCGTCACGGTGCTGGCCATGCTCGAGCTCGTTCGGCGCCGGCAGGCGACCGTGGAGCAGACCGAGCTGTTCGGGCCGATCCTGGTGCGGCGCATCGGCTCGGAGGCTGGCGCATGAGCACCACCCACGACCTCGACGCCTACTTCGAGGCGCTGCTGTTCATCGCCGAGCGGCCGCTGGCCACTGCCGAGCTGGCCGAGCTGGGGGAGGTGCCCCAGCTACAGGCGGAGGCCGCGCTGAACGACCTCGGGGAGCGCCTGGCCGAGGACGGCCGCGGCCTGCGGCTCCAGCGGCTGGGCAACGAGTGGCAGCTGGTCACCGCCCCGGAGCTCGGTGCGCGCCTCGCCGACTACGCCGCCCGCCAGGAGGCGCGGCTCTCCAACGCCGCCCTGGAGGCGCTGGCGGTGATCGCCTACCGGCAGCCGTGCACGCGGGCGGACGTGGACCGGGTGCGGGGCGTTGACTCGGATTACGTCATCCGCTCGCTGCTCCATCGGCGCCTGGTGACCGAGGTCGGACGCCGGGACACGCCGGGCCGCCCGATCCTGCTGGGCACCACCTTCACCTTCCTGGAGCGCTTCGGCCTGACCTCGCTGGACGACCTGCCGCCGCTCACCAGCGAAGCTGCCGCGCTGACCGCACTCACCGCGGATGCCGGCTGAGCGCCTCCAGAAGGTGCTGGCCCGCGCCGGCGTGGCCTCGCGGCGCGGCGCCGAGGCGTTGATCGCCGCGGGACGGGTGAGCGTCAACGGGCGCACGGCGACCATCGGCGAATCGGCCGATGCCGAGCGTGACGTGGTGGCCGTGGATGGCCGTCCAGTGGCGCGCGCGGAAGCGCCGCTCCACTACGCCGTGCACAAGCCGCGCGGCATGGTCTCCTCGTCGCAGGACGAGCGCGGCCGGCGCAGCGTGGTCCACCTGCTCGACGGGGTGCCGGAGGCAACCGGCACCCGCCTCTGGCCGGCCGGCCGCCTGGACGTGGAGTCCGAGGGGCTCATGGTGCTCACCAACGACGGCGCCTGGGCCAACCGGCTGCTCCACCCGCGCTACGGCATGGAGCGGGAGTACGCGGTGCTCGTCCACCGGCCGCCGACCGCCGACGAGCTGGTGGCGCTGCTGGACGGCGTCGAGCTGGAGGACGGCCCGGCCCGGCTGCTGACCGCGCGCGCCGCCGCGCCCCCGAGGGAGATCGCGCGCGAGCCAGCGGAGACCGGTACCTGGCTACGTGTCCGTGTTGGCGAGGGACGGAAGCGAGAGGTGCGGCGCCTGCTGGCCGCGGTGGGGCTGCGCGTCCTGCGCCTCGTCCGCGTCGGGCTTGGGCCGCTGTCGCTGAAGGGCCTGACCACCGGGGCGTGGCGTCCGCTGACCGGGGCCGAGGTCACCAGCCTGGTCGGCCAGCCACCGGCGCCGCGCACGAAGCGCCAGCGCGGCGGCGGCACGAAGCGGCTGGCGGTGGCCATCGACGGGCCATCGGGCTCGGGCAAGAGCACGATCGGCTTCGCGCTGGCGCAGCGCCTGGGCGCCACGTTCGTCGACACCGGGCTGATGTACCGCGCCGTGACCCTGGCGGCACTGGAGCGAGGCATGGATGTGGACGACGGCGAGGCGCTCGGTCAGCTGGCGCGCGAGGTGAAGATCGAGGTTCGGCGCCCGCTGCCCGAGCAGTCGGATCGCCGGGAGACGGTGCTGCTCGACGGCCGTGACGTGACGCACGAGAGCCGCACGCCGCGCGTGGATCGGGCCGTCAGCGCCGTCAGCCGCCACGCGCCGGTGCGCAACGCCATGGTGCGCCTGCAGCGCGCCATCGCGCGGCGCCAGGACACGGTGATGGTCGGGCGCGACATCGGCACCGTGGTGCTGCCGGACGCGACGCTGGTCGTGTTCCTGACGGCGACCGCTGCCGTCCGCGCCGCGCGGCGCGCATCGGAGATGCGGCGGCCCGACCGCTTCGAGCGCTACCTGCGCGAGATCGAGCAGCGCGACGCGGCGGACTCTGGCCGCGCCGTCGCCCCGCTGCGCAAGGCGCAGGGCGCCCTGGTGATCGACACCGGCGAGCTGGGCGTGGAGGCCAGCGTGGAGGAGATCATCCGCCATCTGCCGGACGCATCGGCCCATGGCTGACCCCGATCCGCGGACGAGCACGTGGTTCTTCCATCCCGGCGCCATCATCACCAGCTGGCTGCTGTGGCTGTTCGGCCCGGGGCGGCTGGAGGGCCTGGAGAACGTGCCCCGGGACGGGGCGGTGCTGGTCGTCGCCAACCACTGCTCGAACCTCGATCCGCTGTTCGTGGGTTGGGCAGTCGGCCACCGGACCGGCCGGATCCTGCACTTCATGGCCAAGGACGAGATGAATCACTGGCCGGTGATCGGCTTCCTGGCGCGCAGTGCCGGCGTCTTCTTCGTGCGGCGCGGCGAGGGTGATCGGGCGGCGCAGCGACTGGCGTTCGAGCTGCTGAACGAGGGGCGGATGATCGGCGTCTTCCCCGAGGGCACGCGCAGCCGCGACGGCGTGCTGCGCGAAGGCCGTGCCGGGGCCGCGCTGCTGGCCATCCGGACCGGCGTTCGCATCCTGCCGGTCGGCGTGGCCGGCACCCATCGGCAGTTCGCCAGCTGGCTTCCGCGCCGCAACCGGATCACGATCCGCATCGGGCAGCCCTTCAGCCTGCCGGTACAGCCCGACGGCCTGGATCGCGATGCACTCCGTACAGGCACCGAGCGGATGATGCAGGCCATCGCAGCTCTGCTGCCGGCCGAGCAACGCGGTCGCTGGGCGGCCTAGAGGCGAGCGAAGCCCGCTGTCCGGGGATGGGTCGAGACCGACGCGCCTCCGAGTGCGAGTGCCTTTGCTTCGAGAAGGCGCAGCACCTCATCCCCAGGTTCGCCATACACCTCGATCGTCCGCAGCACGATCAGCCCGGCGACCTTTCGGAATTCGGGCCCACCAACCCGCAGATGCAGTTCGAGAGAGGCGGCGTCCGGATGCACCGCCACCACGGTCATCGCGGAGGCTTCGTCGTCGATGTGGAAGCCGTATGCCAGCAGCCGCGGCTCCCGCTCCTCGATGAACGCGACGATCCGCGCAACCGATTCGCGCAGCTCAGGCAGCGCTCCGGGGCGGATGTCAGAGCGATCGATGTAGACGATCGGCTGGCGATGGCCCTCGCTCATGGAGTCGACAGTCTAGACCCGCTCATCGGCTCTTCCGCCTGCGCTCGATAGAATTGAGCCGATGACCACCGCAACTCCGACCCGTCCCGACGTGCGCATCGCCGAGCGCGCGGGCTTCTGCTACGGCGTGCGCCTGGCGATCGACAAGGCGAAGCACGCCCGTGAGCAGGGCGAGGAGGTGACCACGCTCGGCCAGCTCGTCCACAACCCCGGCATCAAGGCCGATCTCTCCGATCGCGGCATCCGCACCGCCGATCTGGCCGACCAGGTCGAGGGCGGGACGCTCGTAATCCGCGCCCACGGCGTGCCGGCTTCGGAGATGGAGAAGCTGCGCTCCAAGGCCGAGGAGACCGGTGAGCTGCAGGTCATCGACGCCACCTGCACCTGGGTGCTGCAGTCGCAGAAGGCCGCTCGCGAGCTGGCCGATGCCGGCTACACCGTGTGCATCATCGGCCACGAGGACCACCCGGAGGTCAAGGGCGTTCGCTCCTACGCCGGCGAGAAGCACGTGGTGGTGGACGACATGGACCGCGACACCTGGGAGCGGGTACCGCACACCAAGAAGCTGGGCGTCCTTTCGCAGTCGACCATCCTGCCGCACAAGCTGGAGGAGTTCGCCGCCTTCTGCCTGCGCCGCTGCCACGACCTGCGCGTGGTCAACACCGTGTGCCCGGTCACCCTGACCCGCCAGTCGGACTCGGTCGAGCTGGCAGCCGATGTCGACGCCATGATCGTGGTCGGCGGGAAGAACTCGTCGAACACGAAGGAGCTGGCGGTCAAGTGCCGCGAGGTCTGCGAGGAGACGATCCACATCGCCGATGCGGACGAGCTCGAGTCCACGTACGCCGCCTGGCTGGCCGGCAAGGGGCGGATCGGGATCACCGGCGGGACGTCAACGCCGGAGGTCGACCTGGAAGCGGTCCGCGACCGGATCTACGCCCTGACCGCCGCATGACGCCGCGCTGAGCCGGGCCGCCGCCGCGGCTCTCCAGGTGAGTCATCTGGCTCGCCCGGTGAGCACTTCGCCAACGAGAGCCGCGTTTCGGCCGGTTCCGTGAGCTCGCCGGTCGTTCCCTGATCCGGTGACTCACCAGGCGAGCAGCCGACGGAGGCGCTCAGCCAGCCGCCGATCGGCGATTCTTGGAACTACGAGACTCGGCGAACCGTCCCGCAGGTAGTGACGACCGCGTCATCGCCGATCGTCCCCGCGACCTCCACCTCGTC
>DASSNX010000075.1:0-2807 GCA_035701185.1 Candidatus Limnocylindria bacterium | reverse complement strand
GGATGTCGACCAGGCAACCGCCGAGCAGCAATGCGACTGCCAGCAGGCAGAGAGCGGGGCGTATCGGCTTCATGGACCCCCTCGACGAGACACCCGCGGGAGTATGTCACCGCTCGGCCGTCATCGGTCCTTCACGTATCCGTCGTATCCTGCCGGGCATGACGACCAAGATCGACAAGACCGACGCAGAGTGGCGCGCCGAGCTGACGCCGGAGGAGTACCACGTCCTGCGCGAGAAGGGCACCGAGCGGGCCTTCACGGGGAAGTACTGGGACGAGCACGCCCGAGGCGTGTACCGCTGTGCGGGCTGCGGCGCCGAGCTGTTCACCAGCGACACGAAGTTCGAGTCGGGCACCGGCTGGCCCTCGTTCTATCAGCCGGCCGATGCGTCGGCGGTGCAGACCGACACCGACAAGTCGTGGTTCATGGTCCGGACCGAGGCGCTCTGCGCGTCGTGCGGCGGCCATCTCGGCCATGTCTTCGACGATGGCCCCAACCCGACGGGGCTGCGCTACTGCATCAACTCGGCCGCGTTGAAGCTCGACCCGGCGGAGGAGCCAGCCGCCGAATAGGGGAAACGGGGCCGCCGGTCCCGGCGGCTGGTGACGCGCCATCGGCGACAGCCGCGCACCTATGCCGAGTCGGTGTAGCGCTACCACGTGACCGGGACCCACCCCGTACGAAAGGCGGTGGACGCTCATGCGTGCATGAACCATCCTGCGCCCGATGACGGCGCTCGGCCCCCGGCGCGTCGGCCGGGGTGCGGCTCATGCGACGCTGGGCGGCCGGGCTGCGCTGGCAGCCGGCGCCGGTGCGCTGCTGGGCGCCTCGATCCTGCTCGGCATTCGAGGCCCGGTCGCCGCGGCGCCACCGAACCAGCTGGCGAGCCCACGGGTCGCGCCGGCCAAAGGCACGACCAACACGACCTTTGCCTTCAGCGTGACGTTCAGCAGCGCCCAGGGCAATGACCCGAGCAGCGTGACGGCCATCGCCGGCAACGTCGTCATCCCACTCGCCCTCGTGTCGGGGACGGCGTCCGACGGGCGCTACCGGGGAACGGCCAAGCTTCCCGCCGGCAGCTGGAACGTCACTTTCCAGGCCGCGGCCCAGGGCAATGATCCAAGCGTCACGGGTCCGACGGTCACCGTCGATCAGGCGCCAGCGCCCACGCCGCGGCCAACACCTCGGCCCACGCCGCGCCCGACGCCCAAGCCGAGTCCGAAACCGACCGCCAAACCGACCGCGGCACCGACCCACAGGGCAACTGCGACGCCCCATGTCGCGCCGCAGACGGCCCGCCCCCGCCACTCCTCGAAGCCGGCCAAGCCGAGCCGGCGACCGCATGCGACACCGCGCGCAACGCCATCGGCTCGCGCGACCGGCCTTGTGGGCGGCGGCCTCGTGACGCCGAGCCCGACCCCGCGCAGCATCGCGGGTCGCGGCAGCAGCGGTCCATCGGGATTGGTCACGGTCGTGACGGGGACCCTCGTGGCCATCGGCGTGCTGGCCCTGGTGGTGATGTCGATCGTGCTGGCCGCGCGCCGCCGCCGCGGCAAGGACACCCGGCTCGAGCTGCTGCCCGAAGAGGCGCTCCAGGTTGGCGCGGCCGCTGGCGCGGCCGCGCCGGAGCCGGCCCCGCGCGCGGCAGCCGCCTGGGAGCGCGACTGGGCGCTGGACGAGGCCCCGATTGGTAGCGTCGAGTACCAGCCTCCGGCCGGTGGGCCGGCGACGGATGAGGACGGCGCCTAGGCCAGGAGCGCCAGCAGCGCGACGAGCACGCCGACCGCGGCACTGGTGGCGGCGATGAACAGCGCCATGCGCCGATCGGCGCGACGCGCTTCGGCTTCGGCCACCGCCGTCGTGCGGCGATGCCCCGCGCGACCGAAGTTGAAGACGCCCCGCCAGCCGTAGTCGGCGCAGAACCGCAGGGCCGCCTGGAGGTAGCCCGCAGCCGCACCGGCGGCCGGGAAGAACAGCAACAGCCGGGTCCACGCCGGTGCGCCGAGCGCGAGCAGCGCGACAAAGGCGGCAGCGGTCACGAGCAGCGCCGCATGGCCGAAGCGCCGACGCCGGGCGATCTCGGCCGGGCCGATGTTGCAGCGGCCCGCCGCGTAGCCGGCGTATTCGAGGCGGGGCTCGCCGGGGGCGAACAGGTTGGCGGAACGGTGTGCGGTCACGCCCCGAGTCTACGCGAGCACGCTGGCACAGGCTCTGCACGCTTCGGGATCGGCATGTTGGATCCGAACGTCCTCGACTTCGGCCTGCTCGTCGTGCGACTGGCCGTGGGGCTCGTCTTCGCGGCCCACGGTGCCCAGAAGCTCTTCGGCTGGTGGGGTGGGCCGGGGATGGACCGCTGGACCGGCGTCATAGAGGGGATGGGCGTTCGGCCGCCGCGCCTGTGGGCGACGATCTCGTCGTTGAATGAGCTGCTCGGCGGCGTGCTGCTGGCGATCGGCCTGCTGACCCCGGTCGCTGCCGCCGTGGTCGTGGCACAGAGTGCCGTCATCGTGGCACGCGTGCATTGGGCCAAGGGGTTCTGGAACACGAAGGGCGGCTACGAATATCCCCTGGTCCTCGGGGCCGTGGCGCTCGGGCTGGCCTTCACTGGCCCCGGGGCGTGGGCTGTCGACGAGCTGATGCCGGTGGAGCTGCTCTACCAGCCGCTGGTCATCTGGATCGTCATCGCGGTGGCGCTGGCCGTCGGCCTGGTGGCGATCATGATGCGGCCGCCGTCGCCGCAGTCGGGGGGCTGACCCGGGCATAGACGACCGTCTGCCAGATCCAGCCGGCGTGGCGATATCGCTGCT
>DASSNX010000074.1:0-2314 GCA_035701185.1 Candidatus Limnocylindria bacterium | reverse complement strand
CGTCATCTCGCGCGAGCCGCTGACCGAGATCATGCCGCTCCAGCGCGCCACCGACGGCCGCACGACCATGACCCAGTTCGAGATGCACGCCTGCGAGGCGCTGGGCCTGCTGAAGTTCGACTTCCTGGGGCTGATCAACCTCACCATCCTGGCCGACGCCGTGGAGCTGATCCGGAAGCACCGCGGCGTGGAGATCGACGTCGACAACCTGCCGCTGGACGACACGAAGACGTTCGAGCTGCTGTCCACCGGCGAGACGACCGGCATCTTCCAGCTCGAGGGCGGCGGCATGCGCCGCTACGTCAAGGAGCTGCGGCCCACCGAGGTGCGCGACCTGGCGGCCATGGTCGCCCTCTTCCGCCCGGGTCCCATGGCCAACATCCCGTCCTACATCCGCCGCAAGCACGGCGAGGAAGAGGTGACGTACCTCCACGAATCCCTGGAGCCGGCGCTGCGCGACACCTACGGGATCTTCGTTTACCAGGAAGACATCATGACCGCGGCCATCGCCATGGCCGATTACACCGGTCCGGAGGCGGACAACCTCTGCTACGCGATCCGCAAGAAGAAGGAATCGGTCCTCCGCGAGCACGAGGCGAAGTTCAAGGCCGGCGCCAAGAAGAAGGGCATCCCGGCGTCGGTGGTGGACCAGGTCTTTGCCGCGTTCGAGCCGTTCGCGCGCTACGGGTTCAACAAGGCCCACGCCACCTGTTACGGCCTGATCGCGTACCAAACCGCGTACCTCAAGGCGAACTACCCGGTCGAGTTCATGACCGCGGTGCTCAACGGCTTCCGGGAGCGGGCCGAGAAGGTGGCGGCGGTCATCGCCGAGTGCCACCGGCTGGGGATCGAGGTCCGGCCGCCGGACGTCCAGCGTTCCGCCGCCCTCTTCACCGTCGAGGACGACGCCGACGGCACCTCCGCCATCCGCTTCGGCCTGGCGGCGATCAAGAACGTCGGCGAGGGGGCAATCGAGGCAATCGTGGCTGCGCGCGAGGGTCGCTCGGAGATCAGCGATGAGACCGGCGACTTCACCTCGCTGGACGACCTCTGTCGCCGCGTGGACCTGCGCACGGTCAACAAGCGCGTGGCCGAGTCGCTGATCAAGGCCGGCGCCATGACCTCGCTCGGCTCACCCGGGACGCTGCTCAACCGCCTGGACAACGCCCTGGAAACCGGTGCTCGCCATCAGCGCGATGTGGCCGCCGGGCAGGGCACGCTGTTCGACCTGTTCGCCACGCCGGCGGAGCCGGCGACAGCCATCGGCTCGGGCGAAGGCGCAACCTCCGAAGCCGATGAGGACGACGTGCCCCGCCGCGAGCGCCTGCGCTGGGAGAAGGAGCTGCTGGGCCTCTACCTCTCGGAGCACCCGCTGCGCGACATCGAGGCGCAGCTGCCCGAGTACGTGACCGCCTACTCCGGCGAGCTGGCGGAGGAGAGCGACCAGGCCAAGGTCACGCTGGGCGGCATCATCCAGACCTCGCGCCGCGTCATCACGCGCGCCGGCGCCACGATGCTGGTCGCCACGCTCGAGGACCTCCAGGGATCGGTGGAGGTCGTCGTCTTCCCCAAGGTCTTCGCCGATACGGCCAACGCCTGGGCCGATGACTCCATCGTCCTGGTGTCGGGTCGCGTCGACCACCGGGACGATTCCGCGCAGATCCTCTGCGAGGCCGTGCACGCCTGGGACGATGCCGTGCGGATGGGGCCCGTGGCCTTTTCTGCGGAGCGCGACCGGCTGCTCCGCTCGCGGGGTGGTGGCCAGTGGCGGGGGAACGGCAACGGGAATGGCGGCGGCAACGGCTCGGCCGCCCCGCGCCAGCCGGTGGCGCTCCCCGTCGCCGAGGCTGTCCCGCACGGCGCCGTGTCGGTCGCCGAGGCACCGGCCCCGGCCGCCATTCCGGTCGCTCTCGCGGAACCCGCCGACGAGCCTTCCGCGCCCGCTGATGCGGTGCCGCTTCCCGCCGTGCCGGCCGGCAGCGGGGTCATCGAGATCAGCTTCGAAGGCGGCCTGAACATGGAGCGGCTGCTGCCGGCCATCGAGTCGGTGACTGCCGCGGTCCGCAGCCGCCCCGGTGGCGTGCCGGTGGTGATCAACATCCCGGTGGCGGGGGCAACGCGCCAGGTCCGCCTGCCACACCAGGCCGAGTGGGATGATCGCTTGGCGGATGTCGTTCGCCAGGCCGCCGGGGTGCCGATCGGGGTCGAGCTGCGGGCGGCATCGGCCGAGGGCTGAGCGCGCTGCTATCCTCGGGGCCCATGACCACCGCCAAACGTTCGGCGCGCGCCACGCCATCGGCTTCGGCTCGCCGCG
>DASSNX010000073.1:0-10035 GCA_035701185.1 Candidatus Limnocylindria bacterium | reverse complement strand
GAATGTCGCGGCGCTGCACGGCGGGATGAGCCAGCGCGAGCGGACCCGCACCCTGGCCGACTTCAAGGCCGGGCGCATCCAGTTCCTGGTGGCCACCAACGTCGCCAGCCGCGGCCTGGACATCACCGACCTGCCGTACGTGCTGTCCTACGACATCCCCGAGGACGCCGATACCTACGTCCATCGCATCGGCCGCACGGCGCGTGCCGGCAAGGAGGGGACCGCGATCACCTTCGTCGGGGAGTGGGACCTGGACGCCTGGGAGTCCATCAAGGCCGAGGTCGGCGCCGAGGTGGAAGAGGGGCAGCTGGACCTCTACGGTCCCGGCTGAGGCCTACGGGCCGCTCCCGATCGCGGCGACTCGCCACGCCCCGCTCGACTGCTTATCCAGCGAGAAGAACCAGGTGGCGGTGCACCAGCCGCGTAGAACGGGTTGTTGGCGTCGTTGCCGATATCCAGCCGGCCCTGGTACTTCCACGGGTTGGTGACGCCGGTGGTGGTGCTGGCCGCCTTGCGGCCGTAGCCGTCGTAGCGCCAGGCATCGGTGACCGCGGTCTCGGCGCTGTTGATGCCGGCCGCGATGTTGCCGAGTAGGTCCGGCAGCAGCCAGTCGAAGGTGCTCGACGACTTCAGCGCGACCCGGCTCTCGTCGGGGCCGAGCCCGGCATCGACGGTGGCGGCTCCCGTGACCTGGCGCCAGGCCGTCGTGCCGGTGCCGACGTAGGCATAGCTGAGCGTGGCGGCCCCGCCGCTGCGGGTCACCGGGCGGCCGAGCGCATCCAGCGTGAAGGTGTAGGCCGTCGGGCTGATCCTGCAATTGAAGCCGTTGAAACACGAGCGAGGGCCCGCTGCAGTCAAAACTGCTTCCTAGTCCTCTCGCACGGTAATCCCGTTGTCTCCCAGCACAGCTACGACCCGTTGAACGCGTCCGAGACTGGCGCGGGCATTCAGCCACCACAGGACTGACCCGTCAAACATCGTGAACATTGCCTCAGCCTCGGTCGAAGGCACCTCGCCGGAAATTGAGCCCTCCACCTGACGGAGGTCTTCCATTACCGCCAAGGCATCCGCATCTGAACTAACTCCGATAAGCCACAAATCGCGGAGCTCAAAAGCTGCGTCCGTGCCAATTAGCTCCCCGATCAAACCATCCGGAGCGGCATTCTCGCAATGAAGCAGCAAGCCTTCGCGCCGGGGCGTGACAGGCCTCAGACCTACGCTTCTCAGTAGAGACCTAACCGGGAGCCGCCGTTCGACCATGCAGACCGGACGTCCGGTGAATGCCGACTCCGCGACCAACGCCATGGTCATGCGCCACGACGCATCAGACGAACGGGGCGCACTTGGCGACATGGCCACACCGCGGTCGCCGAGGCTGAGGAGCCGGAGCTCACGAACTGTCATCGCTCAACCACCCGAACAATGCCTCGCCAAGCCCGGATCCCGCCACGGCTCCAGCGACACCTCCGATGATGCCACCCGCGATGCCTCCCGCGGCGATGCCAACAGGACCCCCAAACGATCCCACCATCGCACCTGCTTCGGCTCCGCCCAATGCGCCTGGCGCCTGCCCCCGCCAGCGCAAGCCGGGCAACACGGCGCCACAGGATTCCGTGGAAAGCCAGGTGCAACAGAGATTGCCGCCGGAGCGATACCAAGATGCGCAGTCTGCTCCCCAGCCATGCTTGGGTCCAGATGCTACGGCCCGCATTCCAGGCTCGCGATGCATGGGTGCATCGCCGGTGTTCATTGCCAAATCACGGTGTGAGCGTGCTTGGGCGCGCCGCGGCCGTGTCTGGCTGCGTCCCGGGCTGCTTTCCACGCTCGGCGATCCGCGCAGAGGCGTGCCACCAGCGGCGATTGGCTGCCTAAGAACGGTGTGAGCGTCATCTGGCAACGGCGGGGGGTGTTGATCCGCGGGATGCCGGTCTGAGGCGACATTCCGGGGAGTTGCGGCACTGGAGGCACGGCCTGCGCATGGGAGTAGCGTTACGGCGCTCCAGGTGGCGCGGAAGGCGTCGCGCCGCCTGTTCCTGAGCACGATTGCATCTCGTTACAGCGGTTGACGAAAGCAGACCTCTGTAACGCGACCACCAGTCGCAAACCGCACCTAGGTGCGCTCGCGCGGCGGAGCAACCCGGTACCGGTTGCGCGGCGGCGCCAACCCGGTGTCAAGCAACCTCGGCGGGCCGCGCGGTGATCGCCGGGCGGCGGCCGGGGCCTCGGCGCCGCGTCCCGGACCTTCAAGTTGCCAGATTCCAGGGTGGTTGGCCGTAGGTCGCAGGATGGGTGTGCGCGCTGCGTTGCGACGCCCGTTTCGTGCTCGGCCGGCCGCGTGGACGCGCTGCCACGGGGCTGGCAGGGCGCCTAAGGCCAACGAGGCTGGGATTTGGCGAGCCAATGGACGCATCGGCTCCATAAGACCAGCCAGGCTGGAATTCGGCGGGCGGTCAGCCGCGGTGGGCCGCGCACTCATCGTTACGCGGCGGCGGGTGCTAGGCTTGAGCCCCGGGCCGAACGCAGGAGCCACGCTCGCGAACGCAGCAGCCACGCTCGGAGGAGGCCAGCCCTGACGACCACATCGTCCGCCCCGCCCGAATCGGCGCTCGACGCAAAGGGGCTCGCGGAGGTCCGCCGGGTGGGGAACGCGGACCTGATGGTCGGCATCCCCAGCTTCGGCAACGCGGAGACCATCGGCTACGTGGTCCGTGCCGCCACGGCCGGCATGGTCCAGTACTTCCCGGACCTCAAGCCGATCCTGGTCAACAGCGACGGCGGCTCCCCGGACGACACGCCGCGAGTGGCGGTCAGCACCGAGAGCCCGGACTACATCGAGAAGGTGATCCTGGTCAGCCCGCGCCACAAGCTGCAGCGCATCTCGTTCACCTACCAGGGCATCAGCGGCAAGGGCACGGCGGTGCGGGCCCTGTTCGAGGTGGCGCGCGAGCTGAAGGCCAAGGCCTTCGTCATGGTCGACTCCGACCTGCGCAGCATCGCGCCGGAATGGATCGAGCTGCTGGCCGGGCCGATCCTGAAGGGCGGCTACGACTTCGTGGCGCCGATGTACGCCCGCTACAAGTACGACGGCACCATCACCAACAACATCGCCTACCCGCTGACCCGGGCGCTGTACGGGGCGCGCATCCGGCAGCCCATCGGCGGGGAGTTCGCGGTCAGCGGCGACCTGGTGGAACGCTACCTGGAGCTGGACACCTTCGACGAGTTGACGGCGCGCTTCGGGATCGACATCTGGATGACCCACTCCGCCATCAACGAGGGCTTCGCCGTCTGCCAGGCCCGGCTGGGCGCCAAGATCCATGACGCCAAGGATCCGGCGTCGGATCTGGGGCCGATGTTCCGCCAGGTCGTCGGCACCCTCTTCCGCCTGGCCGGTGTCTACGAGGACCGATGGCTCCGCGTGCGCGGCTCGCACGCGATCCCCGAGTACGGCTTCGAGCGGGTGATCGCGCCGGAGATGATCGACGTCAACCACGCCAAGCTGATCGACAACTTCGAGAGCGCCCGGCTGGCGCAGCGCCAGGTCTGGGAGCAGATGCTCGCCCCGGAGCAGCTGGAGCGGGTGATGGCCATGGAGATCCCCGAGGAGCCGCCGCAGTTCCACTTCCCACCGGAGCTGTGGATCCGCTGCCTCTACGACACGATGGTCGCCTTCCATCGCCCCGGCGCGGACCGTGAGCAGCTGCTGGCCGCGCTGACGCCGCTCTACTTCGCGCGCACCGCCGGATTCATCGCCGAGACGCTGGACATGACCACGGACCAGGCAGAGCGGGTCATCGACGCGCAGGCGCGCGAGTTCGAGGACCTGAAGCCATACCTGGTGACGCGCTGGAAGGAGATGCGCGGCGCGAGCAAGCGGCCGGCCTGATGCCACGCCGTCGCACGCCGTACCGCATCCTGCTGCCGCTGGCCAACCCGCGCACGGCGCGCGACCTGGTGCGCATCGGCTCCGGAGTCAGTGACGGCCGGCCGACCGAGATCACCGCGCTGGGGATCGTGGAGGTGCCCGAGGGCGTCTCGCTGTCCGAGGGTGCGACCCAGGCCCGCACCGCTCGCCGCCTGCTGCAGCGCGTCCTGGACTTCGGCGACGAGGAGGGCGTCGAGATCCGGACGATGGTCCGCATCGGCCGCCGCGCCGCTGACGGCGTGATCGAGGCGGTGGGAGAGGAGAGCACCGACCTCGTCATCTTCGGCTGGGGCGGGCCGCCCTCGGCGGCAGCGGCCGCCAAGGCGGAGGCGGCGCGCGGCGGCAAGGCCACGGCCCCGGTCTTCTCGCCGACCATCGACGCCGTCGTGCGCGAGTCGCCCTGCGACATCGCGGTCGTCAAGCAACGGGGCGTCGAGCGAGTGGAGTCGATCCTGGTGCCGGTCCGCGGCGGGCCCCACGCCGAGCTGGCCATGCGGCTGGCGCGCGACCTCGGACGCCGCTTCGGCGCCCAGGTGGCAGTGCTGCACGTGGTGCCCAAGGGCATCGGCGCCCGGGCCATCCAGCGCGAGCAGGACGCGCTCGACGCGTTCGTCACCGAGCACGGTGGCGGCCGCCGGGTGAAGGGCCTGATCCGCGAGGCCACCAGCGTACGGACCGCCATCATCCGTGAGGCCGCGCAGCACGACCTGGTGGTGATGGGCGCATCGGCCCAACCCTCGAACGCGGCGCCGGATGGCCGCTACCTGTTCGGGACCGTGGCGGACGCGGTCGCCTCCAAGGCGAAGCCGACCGTGATCGTGGTCAAGACCAAGCAGAAGCTCGGGATCGCCACCTTCGAGGAGCTGCGCTCCGCAGAGGGCACGCTGGCCGCGGCCGACGCGTACGCCGAGCACAGCCAGGCCCTGCCGACGATCGTGGACCGCTGGTTCGCCGAGAACACGTTCCACGCCTCGGAGTTCCGCGACATCGGCCGCTTGATCGAGCTCAAGGAGAAGCAGGGGCTGACCGTCAGCGTGGGGCTGCCGGCGCTCAACGAGGAGAAGACGATCGGCCTGGTCATCAAGCGCATCAAGTCGGCGCTGATGGACCGCGCGCCGCTGATCGACCAGTTGGTGGTGGTCGATTCGGACTCCGAGGACCGGACCGTGGAGATCGCTGAGGCGCTGGGCGTGCCCGTCTACCGCCACTCGGCGATCCTGCCGGAGCTGGGCAGCCACCCGGGCAAGGGCGAGGCACTGTGGAAGAGCCTTCACGTCCTGGACGGCGACATCGTGGCCTGGATCGACACCGACATCCGCAACATCCAGCCGCGCTTCATCTTCGGGCTGGTGGGGCCGCTGCTGCGGGAGCCGCGAATCCAGTACGTCAAGGGCTTCTACCAGCGGCCGATCCGGCAGGGCGACAAGCTCGTGTCCGAGGGAGGCGGCCGGGTCACCGAGCTGATGGCGCGACCGCTGATCAACCTCTTCTTCCCGGAGCTGTCGGGAATCATCCAGCCGCTTTCCGGCGAATACGCCGGGCGGCGCTCACTGCTCGAGTCCGTGCCGTTCTACACCGGCTACAGCGTCGAGATCGGCCTGCTGATCGACATCCTGGACTCCGTGGGCCTTTCGGCCGTGGGGCAGGTCGATCTGGAGCGGCGCATCCACCGCAACCAGCCGCTGGGCAACCTGTCGCAGATGAGCTACGTGATCCTGCAGGGCGCCATTCGCAAGCTGGAGGAACGCCACCGGATCGAGCTGCTGACCGAGGTGGGCCGCGGCATGAAGCTGATCAACCAGGACAAGGACCGATTCAACCTGGAGGTCCGCGAGATCGGCGACGAGCTGCGCCCGCCGATGAAGACCGTGCCGGCCTACCAGGAGCGCCGCCGCTCCCTGAAGCGCTGAAGGAGGCACCGATGAGCCCCGCTCGCCCACCGGTCGGCACGATCGTGTGGCAAGACCTGACGGTCGGCCCCGCCGAGGAGATCGGCGACTTCTACCAGCAGGTGATCGGCTGGCAGGCGCGCGAGCATGACATGGGCGACTACAACGACTTCGACATTCTCTCGGCCGGGGGCGAGGTCGTCACAGGGATCTGCCACGCCCGCGACACAAATGCGAACGTGCCGCCGGCCTGGTTGCTCTACTTCGCAGTCGAGGACGTGGGCGCCAGCGCCGCCCGCTGCGTCGAGTTGGGCGGTGAGGTGCTGGACGGACCGCGCGACATGGGCGGCGGGCAGTTCTGCGTCATTCGTGACCCTGCCGGAGCGATGTGCGCCCTGTATCGCCCGCCTGACGCTTCCCTGTGACGCCGACCACGCGCCTCGTCATCGCGCCTGACTCGTTCGGCGGTGCGCTGGATTCGGTGACGGTGGCGCAGGCGATCGCCCAGGGCTGGGCACGGGTCCGTCCCGGGGACGACGTGCGCCTGGCGCCGATGGCTGATGGTGGCGAGGGCACCCTGGCCGCCCTGACCGCCGCGCTCGGCGATGCGGCCGTGCGCCACACCCTCAGCACCGTCGACGCGCTGGGCCGCCGGGTCGAGGCGGACTGGCTGGAGCTCGGCGACGGAGAGGCGTTCATCGAAATGGCCGAAGCCTCCGGCCTGGCGCGGCTGGCGCCGAGCGAGCGTACGCCCGACGCTGCCCGCCGAGCCTCGACGCGTGGCACCGGCGAGCTGCTCCGCGCGGCCCTCGACGCCGGCGCGAAACGCATCACTCTCGGCCTGGGCGGCAGCGCGACCACCGACGGTGGCAGCGGGCTGCTGACGGCGCTCGGCCTGCGGCTGCTGGACGCGGAGGGCCATGCGCTGCCGACGGGTGGCGCCGCGCTCGTCGGCATCAGCCGGGTCGAGGTGCACGGCCTCGACCCGAGGCTGGAGGACGTCGCCCTGACCATCGCCTCGGACGTCACCAACCTGCTGTGCGGCGCGAACGGTGCCGCAGCGACCTACGGCCCGCAGAAGGGCGCCGACGAAGCCGCGGTCCGGGAACTGGACGCCGCGCTGGCCGCCTGGGGCGATGCCATCGAGCGGGCCACGGGCCGGTTGGTGGCGGACATCCCGGGAGCCGGCGCGGCAGGCGGAACCACCGCCGGGCTGCTGGGCTTCACCGGGGCGAAGGTGCGGCCGGGCGTCGAGGTGGTGGCCGAGCTCATCGGCCTGGGCGATGCGCTGGAAGCTGCCGATCTCGTGATCACCGGTGAGGGGCGCGCCGACGAGCAGACCCTTTCCGGCAAGGCGGCGATGGGGGTGGCACGGCTCGCCCGCAGCCGCAACGCCCCCGTCATCCTGCTGTGCGGCGCCCTGGGTCCTGGCGCCGCCGCGCTCGATGCCTCCGGGACGTTCGCCGTGGTGCAGCCCATCGGCGACCGTCCGATGTCACTGGAGGAATCGATGGCCGACACCGAGCGGCTGCTGGCCAACGCGGCCGAGCGCCTGGCGCGGACGGTGGAGGTGGGTGCGGGGCTCGCGGAGCGCGGCGGGTAGATGCCGCGCGCCACGATGGCGAATCGGCCGGAGGGCCCCGGGAAGCGCCCGGCCACGCGGCCGGTCAAGCGGCCGGTCAGGCCGGTCAGGCGTCGCGGGCCGAGCCCGCAGAAGCTAGCCGCCGACCGGCGCAAGCGCCGCGCACTCGCGGACGTCGTGCTGGATCGGCTGGGCGAGCGCTACGACCACCCGACCTGGGCCGGTCCGCGGCTGGACGCGGTCAGCGAGCTGGTGCTGACGATCCTGTCCCAGAACACCGCCGACACGAACTCGTTCCGGGCCTTCACCGCGCTGCGCGCACGCTATCCGACCTGGGACGCGGTGCTGGCGGCGCCGACCGACGAGCTGGTCGAGGTCATCCGCCCGGGTGGCCTGGCCCCGACCAAGGCGCCACGCATCCAGCACGTCCTGGCGGAGGTCCACGCGCGGACGCGGGGCACCTGGGACCTTCCCTTCCTGGGGACGCAGCCACTGGACGAGGCGCGGGACTGGCTCGTGTCGTTGCCGGGGATCGGCCGCAAGACGGCCAGCATCATCCTGCTGTTCGGCTTCGGCCGGCCGGCGGTGCCGGTCGACACCCACGTCCACCGAGTCGCGACGCGGCTCGGCATGCTGCCGCCGCGCACGCCGCTCGATCGCGCCCACGACCTGCTGGAAGAAGTGCTCGCGCCCGAGGAGATGTACCCGTTTCACGTCGAGCTCATCCGGCACGGCCGTGATACCTGCCGCGCGCCACGCCCGATCTGCGGCCTCTGCCCGTTGACCGACGTCTGCGCCTACTACGTCCTGGCGGCCAAGGGCAAGGCGCCGATGGCGCCGCCGCCACGCGGTCGCGCGGCTGCCCCCGAGGACGCGCCGCGGTACCACGACGAGCTCATCCACGGCTGGATGCCGCCCGAGCGGCATGGCTGACAGCGACCGAGCGCTGGCACGCTGCACGCAGTGTCGGTCGGCCAGATGACTCGTACCCCGCCGGCCACGGGCCGCAGCCCGTGGCCGCTGATCGCCGGCGTCGGGGCGCTGGCCGTCGTGGCTGCCGTGTTGGGCTTCCTGCTGCTCAACCAGCGAGCACCGCTCGTCCCCGCGTCGTCGCCGAGCCCGACCCCGGTGCCGACCCTGAACGCCGCGCTGCTCGACCAGCGCGTGACGGTGCTGTGCCTGGGCCTGGACAGCGACGAGCGTCGTCGCAAGCTGGAGAAGGGCGTCAACAGCGACGCGATCATGGTGGCCAGCATCAACGCCGACCAGTCAGAGGTGACGCTGGTCAGCCTGCCGCGTGACACGGTCGACATTCCACTGCCCGACGGATCGACCTGGCAGCAGAAGGTGAACGCCATCTACTCGCAGCAGGGTGCCGAGGGGGTGGTGGGCGCGGTCGGTGAGCTGCTGCAGATCAACATCGACTACTACGTCCAGATTGACATGGGCGACCTGGCCGACATGGTCGAGGCGATCGGCGGCGTTCGCGTCCGCGTCAAGAAGCCGCTGGTCGACGCGCACCTGGACCTGAACCTGCCCGCCGGGCGGCAGCTGCTCGACGGCGAGACGGCGGAGGATTACGTCCGAAGCCGCTACACCACCAACGACTTCGAGCGCGCCGGTCGCCAGCAGCAGGTCCTGTTGCAGATCGTCAAGAAGCTCGTCTCGCCATCGGCCAACGTCGACATCCAGGCCCTGCTCGACAGCCTGCACTCATTCAAGACCGATCTGCCGCTGAACGACCTGCCGACGCTCATCGAGCTGGCGCGGCGGGCTCAGGACGCGAAGGTGACGACCCAGGTCCTCGACCCGGACCACGGCTTCATGACCTTCGCCGGCGACCGCGGCGACGGCCGCGGCTACGTGCTCGAGCCGAACGTGGACGCCATGCGCCAGTTCGCCGCGGAGCAGCTCAAGGACTGAACGGAAGCGCCGGCGCAGCTGCCTGCACCGGCGCTCATCGGCTCATGGGGTGGCGCGCGTCAGTGCTCGACGGTGCGCCCCATCGTCTTGGCCTCCTCGATCCAGCCGGCCACCATCGCGGCCGACGGGATGCGGCGGGTCGTGTTGCGCGCCATGTCCAGCTCGGCCATCGTCTCGGCCAGGTTTGCCGCGTTGCGCTGTGCCAGCTCCGCCGGCGAATCGACACCGGCCGCCTCCAGCATGTCGGAGAACTCCGAGCCGACGCCGTTGATGCGCATCAGGTCAACGTGGTTGGTCCACTCCAGGATCATGCCCTCGTTGATGCCGGTCTCGGCGGCGATTGCAGCTCGGCCGGACTTCTTGCTGCCGCGCTCGAGCAGGTCGTCGGTGGTGACGATCCCCACCTGGCCCAGCTTTGCGGCAAAGACGGGCCCGATGCCCTCCACGTCCTCGATCTTCATCTGCTCCTCCGTGTCGGCTGTGCGCCGCGGCAGGGCGCGACGCCTGTCCGTTGAGAGGGCGAGCGTACCCAATGCGGGTGCCGAGTGCCAAATGGTTGGCGCCCACCGTGATGGAGGCTCAGCGGCCACGCTGGTAACATCGGCTGCGCCTCAGCCACCGCGATGGTGGCGCCTGTCGGGCCGAAGTAGCTCAGGGGTAGAGCAACGGTTTCGTAAACCGTCGGTCGTGGGTTCGAATCCCACCTTCGGCTCCAC
>DASSNX010000072.1:0-15245 GCA_035701185.1 Candidatus Limnocylindria bacterium | reverse complement strand
CTGGCGCTGGGCCGGCGTGCCGTTCTACGTTCGCACCGGCAAGGCGCTGGCGACTCGCGTCACCGAGGTGGCGGTGCAGTTCAAGAGCCCGCCGCTGGCGCTCTTCGAGCGCGCCGGGGCACCGACCATCGAGCCCAACATCCTGGCCATCCGCATCCAGCCGGACGAGGGCATCCTGCTGCGCTTCGGCGCAAAGGTGCCGGGCCAGGGGATGCAGATCCGCAGCGTGAACATGGATTTCCGCTATGGGTTCAGCTTCGCGGTGGACTCGCCAGATGCGTACGAGACCCTGCTGCTCGACGCCATGGTCGGCGACGCCAGCCTCTTCACCCGCGACGACGAGGTGGAGCGTGCCTGGGAGATCCTGGACCCGATCCTGAAGGCCTGGCAGGCCGGCGAGGGCGGGCCGGTCCATTTCTACGGCGCCGGATCGTGGGGACCACCGGCGGCCGACGAGATGATCGCCCGCGACGGCCGCAGCTGGCGGCGCCCGTGAACGACGGGCGAGGCCGGCCGCCACGCGGTGCGACGGCTGAGCGCAGCACGGCCGCGGAACAGGAGCTGGCGGTTCATCGGCGGCTGATGCGCTTCGGTGACCACGAGTCGCGGGTCGCCCCGGTATGGTCCGAGCAGGACACCAGCGTGGCGGCGGTGGAGGCGCATCTGGCCAGCCTCTGGACGCTGGCCGGTGACGACGGGCCGCGCGTCACCGAGAAGGGCATGCCCCACGCGCGCGCTTCCGTGCTGAACCTGATCGTGACCGTCCCCGACGAGCTGTCGGCCGATCGGGTGGTGTCCACGCTGGTCGGGCTGGGCTTCCGCCACCCGTCGCGGGCGATCGTGCTCGTCGCCAACCCGCACGCGGCGGGCCCATCGATCGATGCCTCGGTCAGTGCGCATTGCCACGCCATCCATGATGCGGACGAGCAGGTCTGCTACGAGGAAGTAGTGCTGACCGTCCGCGGCGAGGCCGCCGAACACCTGGACGGCGTCGTCGCCCCGCTGCTGATCCACGACCTGCCCACGCTGGTGTGGTGGCCCGGCAACCCGCCCTTCGCCGACCCGATCTTCGACCAGCTGGTGGAGATGGGAGATCGACTCATCCTGGACAGCAGCGACTTCGGCGATCTCCTGTTCGGCCTGCGCCGGCTCTCGACGCTGCGGCGCCGCAGCGGGATCGCCGACCTTTCGTGGAAGCGGCTGGGCTGGTGGCAGGAGCTGACCGCCCAGTTCTTCGACGCGCCACGCTTCCGCCGCTACCTGCCGAAC
The DNA here is from genome assembly GCA_035701185.1 of Candidatus Limnocylindria bacterium. GTDB lineage: Bacteria > Chloroflexota > Limnocylindria > QHBO01 > QHBO01 > DASSCW01. Next base: position 13,976 of record DASSNX010000072.1, on the reverse strand, counting down.
CTCAACCGCGTCCTCATCCGCTATGCCCTGGCCCCGGCGAGCGGATCGGTCCCCGAGCGCGAGCCCGAGTTCCCTGCTCCCGGCGTCTCGAGCCCGATCGCGCAGGCCATGCTCTACGCCTCGTGGATCGCCTCGCGCCTGGACTGGAAGCGGTACAGCACCGTCCAGCCGCTGATGGACGGCCGCCTGGCGCTGACCCTGGAGGGCCACTACGCCATGGTCGAGCTGCGCATCGAGGGCGAGCCGACGACCGTGGCGCCGGAGGGAGATCTCCTGTCAGTCCGGCTCCGCGCGCGCGGCGAGACCGGAGCGGCCGAGTTCATCATCGACCGCGACGGCGATGAGGCAGTCCTGGCCTCGAATGCCGACGGCATGACCGCCCAGCTCCGGCGGGTGCGGATGGAGCTGCCCACCGACAGCGAGCTGCTGGCCGGGACGATGGTGGCCGGCACGCATGAGCCGGTGTACGAGGCCGCCGTTCGTGCGGCCGTCGTCCTGCTGGCCGCCGCTCGTCCGGTCGAGGAAGCCGGGTGACCCGCGAATTCATCGTTTTCGACGATGCCAATGCCGTGGCCCGCGCAACCGCAGAACGCGTCATCGCCGCCGGCGAGGAGGCGATCGCGGACCATGGCCGCTTCTTCTTCGCGCTGACCGGCGGGTCCACCCCGCTGATGGTGTGCCCGCTGCTCGTCGTCCCGCCACTCGTCAACGCCCTGGACTGGTCGAAGGTCGAGTTCTTCTTCGGCGACGAGCGCGCCGTCCCGGCCCGCCATCCCGAGTCGAATTACAACCTGGCCCGCACGGCGCTGCTCGACTACCTGCCGCGCGTGCGGCCGGGCCAGGTGCACCGCATGATCGGCGAGGCTGCGGACCTCGACGCTGCCTGTCGGGCCTACGAGGCGCTCATCGCGCGAACGCTCGGCGCGCCGCATGGCGCCATCTCGTCGTTCGACCTCATCTGGCTGGGCATGGGCAGCGACGGCCACACGGCCTCGCTCTTCCCGGATACGGCCGCGATACACGAGAGCATCCGATGGGTGGTGCCCAACTGGGTCCCGAAGCTCGACGCGTGGCGCATGACCATGACCTACCCGCTCCTGAATGCCGCGCGCGAGGTGAACTTCGTGGTTACCGGCAGCGACAAGGCGGTGGCGGTGGCATCGGTCCGCGACGGCCCGGGTGACGTTCCGGCGGCCGGCGTCGACGCGGCGCGCACCGTGTGGTATGTCGACCGGGAAGCGGCCGGATTGACCGAGCCGGCCGCCTCCGGCGGCGATGCATCGGATCGCGCGGCGAGCGGCTAGGCTAGCGCCCATGTCGTGGCTCTTCCTGGTCGCGGCGGTCGGCTGCGGCGTCGGCGCCTATGCCATCGGCTGGCCGTCGTGGACGAGCTATCGCCAGCGCGCAGCCCGTGATGCCAACGCCGAGCGCTACCTCGCCTGGCGCGGTCGCGCCGCCTCCCCGCTGGAGGCGCGCGGCGAGGGACCCACGCGCGCGGAGCGGACGCGCATCTGGTTGGCGGGTCTGCTGGCCGGCGGAGCGCTCGCGCTGCTGCTCGCCTTCCTGGTGGCTTCCTGAGCCGATGCGGGTCGAGCTCCTCTACACGGAGGCCGATCCTCACTACATGACCGTCCGGCAGCGGCTGGTGGAGGTGCTGTCGGAGGACGCCTTCGAGACGCCGATCCAGATGATCGTCGTCCGATCGGAGGAGGACGCCGAGCTGCTGGGCTTCACGGGCTCGCCGACGATCCGGATCGACGGTGCCGACATCTGGCCGCCGGACGACGGGGCCGCCGCCCTCGGCCCACGCCGCTACCCGGCGGATGAGGACCTCGACGGTGCGGCCACCGAGGCCATGCCCGGCAAGCGGCTGATCCGGCGCGCCGTCGAACGCGCGCGCGGCTGGAGCCACGGCCGGCCGGGCTGAGGCATCGGCCCGGCAGCGCCGCCGGCGGGCTGGCGGTAGACTCGGGCCACCATGGGATTGCGGCAATGAGCGCCAGCAAGCGCCCGAGCACGTCCAGCCTGCGTCGCTTCATCACTTCGCGGCCCTACGTCACCGTCGCGGAGCTGCGGCGCCGCTTCGGCCTGGATGACCCGGACGCCATGGCCCTGCTGCAGCGCAACGGGACGGTCGCCTGGATCGGCCTGCCTGAGCGCGAGGCCGCCAAGCTGCAGGACCTGTGGAGCCGTGACGAGCTCGGCGTCGAGCTGTCGGTGGAGGTCAACGCGCCGGTCGCGGTGGGGGTCTATCCGATGCGCATCGCCCGCTACGTGACCGATGGCAACGGCGGCGTGAGCCACATGGCCACCAATGGCCAAACGGCGGCGCCCAACGGCGCGCCGTCGACGAACGGAACCACCTCCCCCGCCGCCCGACAGGGTGCCCCGGCCCACGCCGACGGTCTTCCGATCTACGCCGAGCGTGCCGGCAACCCGCACTGAGGTGCGGCGCATCGTGATTGTGGGCCGCGACCTGATGGCCGCGACCCGGATCGCCGACGCGGCTGTCGCCGCCGGCTACGAGGCCGCGCGGGTGGACGGACCGGAGCTGCTGCCGAGCCCGTCAGACATCGGCCTGGCCTTCGTCGACTGGGACGATCGCCAATCGGGGTGGGGCCAGGACCTGCGCCGCTGGCGCGACGCCGCCGGCGACTCCGGCGCGCGCGTCCTGCTGTTCGGCTCGCACCGCGACGTGGCCGGGCACCGCGAGGCGCGGGCGTGCGGCATCGGCCCCGTGCTCGCCCGCTCGAAGCTGTTCGTCTCGCTGCCATCGCTGCTGCGCGGGTGACGCAGCGCGTGACCCGGGTCCCGGGCTTCTACATCGTCGGCGCGCCGAAGGCCGGAACGACCGCCATGTACGAATACCTGCGCGGCCACCCAGACCTCTTCCTCCCCGAGCGCAAGGAGCTGCGCTTCTTCGGCGCCGACCTGGAGATCCGGGACCGCACGCCACTGACAAGGGACCAGTACCTCGACTATTTCGCCGATGCGCCAGCCGGCTCCCTGATCGGGACGGCGTACGTCTGGTACCTGTACTCGCGCTCGGCAGCCAGCGAGATCGCGAGCTTCAGTCCCGGCGCGCGGATCATCGCCATGTTGCGCAACCCGGTCACCATGCTGCCGGCGCTCCACGCCGAGCACCTGACCAACGGCAACGAGGACATCCGCGACTTTACCGCGGCCCTCGACGCCGAACCGGATCGCCGCGCCGGGCGTCGCATCCCACCGCACGCCCACCTGCCGCAGGGCCTGTGGTACACCGACGTGCCGCGCTACACCGAGCAGCTGGAACGCTATTTCGCCGCCTTCGGACGCGAGCGTGTGCACGTGATCGTCTTCGACGACTTCGTGGCCGACACGCCGGCGGTCTACGGCGAGACGTTGCGCTTCCTAGGCGTGGACGATGCCTATCAGCCCCCGGCGTTCACGGCGGTGAATACCAACCGGCGCATCCGCTCCGAGCGTTGGCGCCATTTTCTGGCCCGTCCGCCAGAGCCGCTGCGGCTCCTGATCCACCACCTCGTGCCGCCGCGCCTGCGTCGAGCCGCCTACGAGCGGGCGAAGTCGATGAACGTCGTCGCTGCGCCGCGAGAGCCAATCCCGCCGGAAGCCGCCGCGCGCCTGTCGGCGGCATTTGGTCCCGAAGTTGCGAACCTTTCTGCACTGCTCCGCCGCGATCTGACCACCCTCTGGCGGCGCAGTTGACTGGACGCACCGGTACCACCGTCCCACTTCTTGCGCTGGTACTTTCGTTCAGGCAAAGTCGGGGACGCCGTTATCGCTTGCTTATCAAGCGCTTATGTACTCGCTGATCCCGAGCATCAGTGCGAGGGGGAGGATCCTTGGCCGATACCATCCAGCACCGAGGGGAGGCTCTTCAGGCTCTCTCGGCACTTCCGCTGCCCGAGCTGGAGTCGGCTGCATCGCAACCGGAGGCACTGACCGCCGTCCGCAAGCGAGCGCTCGACGTCATCGTGGCGACCGTGCTCCTGGTCGTGTTCAGTCCCCTGTGGGTCCTGTGCGCCGTGCTCATCAAGCTCACGTCGCGCGGCCCGGTGATCTTCCGCCAGGAACGAATCGGCGCCGGCCAGCAGCCCTTCACCGTCTACAAGTTCCGGACGATGCGGGTCGACACCTCCGATGCGGTCCACCGCGACTTCGTGACCCGCTACATCCTCGGCTCTCTCAGCCTGGATGAGGGAGCCTCGTACAAGATCCCGCGCGACCATCGCGTCACCGCCATCGGCCGCATCCTGCGCAAGCTGTCGCTGGACGAGGTGCCGCAGCTCGTGAACGTGCTGCGCGGCGAGATGTCCATCGTCGGCCCGCGGCCACCCCTGCGCTACGAGGTGGAGAACTACGAGCCCTGGCAGCTCGGACGGCTGGCGGTCCGGCCGGGCATCACGGGCCTCTGGCAGGTGTCCGGGCGAAATCGGCTCAGCTTCGCGCAGATGTGCGAGCTCGACCTGGAGTACATCCGATCCTGGAGCCTGCGCCGCGACCTTTCGATCATGGTCCGCACGCCGTGGGTCATGCTCGTCGACGCCGGGGGTGCCGAATGAGCGGCATCGTGCGGGCGGGCGTCATTGGCTGCGGCTACTGGGGACCGAACCTCATCCGCAACTTCGCGCATCACGACGACGCCACCGTCTCGATCGTCTGCGACGCCGTGCTCGACCGCGCGCAGCGCGTGGCCCGCATGTACAACGTGCCCATGGCCACCACGGACGCCATGGACGTCATTTCGTCGCCGGATATCGACGTGGTGGTGGTCGCCACCCCGGCGCGTACCCACGCACCGCTGGCCAAGCTGGCCATCGAGGCGGGCAAGCACGTGCTGATCATGAAGCCGATGACGACCTCGGTCGAGGACGCCGAGGAGCTCGTGGCGCTCGCCGAGCAGCGGGGCGTGATCGTCGCCGTCGACCACACCTTCGTGTACACCGGCGCGGTCCGCATGATGCGTGACCTGGTGGAGAGCGGCGCCCTGGGCGAGATCTTCTACGTCGACAGCGTCCGGATCAACCTGGGTGTCTTCCAGTCGGACGTCAACGTCATCTGGGACCTGGCCCCGCACGACGTCAGCATCATCGACTACGTGCTGGGCGGGATCATGCCGACCCAGGTCAGCGCGTTCGGCGCCGCGCACGCCGGCAGCCGGCGCGAGAACATCGCCTACCTGACCATGAAATATGGGCCGAACGTGGTCGGCCACGTCCACGTCAACTGGCTCGCCCCGGCCAAGATCCGCCGCACCATCGTCGGTGGCTCCAAGCAGATGATCGTGTGGGACGACATGCAGCCCTCCGAGAAGCTGCTGATCTACGACAAGGGCGTGACCATCGCCCCGGACGACGATCCGGAGAAGGTGTACGAGGAGCTCGTGTCGTACCGCTCGGGCGACGTGCTGGCGCCCCGGCTCGATGACCGCGAGGCGCTGTCGGTCGAGGTCGACGAGGTCATCCGCTGCATCCGCCAGGGTGGCACCCCCACCTCGGATGGAATGGCCGGGCTGCGCGCCGTGCGGGTGCTGGAAGCGGCCGCTCGCTCGGCGCGCGACGGGTCGCATCCGGTGGAGCTCGACGGCGAGAGCCCGAATGCCGTCGTGCCGCTGCGGATCGTCCCCGAAACGGAGGCCAGGGCCGCATCGGCCAAGTAGGCGAACCCCGATCAACCGGGCCCGGCAGGTCGCGCGGTATGATCGGTCGCTCGCCCGCGATCGCGATAGGAATCTGACGTGGAGCTTCGAACCCTTTTCCACATCGTCACCAGCCGCTGGTGGCTGGTGCTGCCGATCTTCGTGCTGACGCTGGCTGCGGCGATCGGACTGACCATCGTCCAGCAGCCGCTGTACAGCGCCTCGTCCACCCTGGTCGTGGCGCCGTCGGTGACGGACCAGAACACGCTCGACGTGATCGGGCTCCTGTCGCGCCAGTCGGAGATCAGCGACACCTACGCCCAGATCGGCTCCAGTCGGACGGTGCAGGAGGCTGCCGCCAAGCAGCTGAACCTGACCGACGCCGACAAGGCGCACCTCGACCTCGAGAGCGTCCTGGTCAGCGGCACCACGCTGCTGCAGATCACGGCCACCTCGCCGAGCAACAAGCTGGCCGCCGACTACGCCAACGCCGTGTCCCAGCAGCTGGCGAGCTACGTGAATTCGCACTATGGCGTCTTCTCGGTCAGCGCCCTCGATCCCGCCACGACCCCGAACCGGCCCGTCGAGCCGGACGTCCCACTGAATCTGGCGCTCGGCGTGGCCGGCGGCCTGGTGCTCGGCATCGGCCTGGCGCTGGTGGCCCACCTCGTCCAGCCGCAGGCCCGTGCCGGCCTGCGCGACATCGTCGATCCCGAGACGTGGGCGTTCAACGACTCGTACTTCGCCTACCGGCTGGCGCAGGAGATGAACCGCAGCACACGGAGCCGGCAGACGACCGCGGTGGCGCTGATCGACGTCAACCACGAGAACGCGCTCGACGACCTGATGCCCCGCGTCCGGACCGAGGCGCTGCGCCGGATCGCAACGCTGCTCGACAGCCACGTCCGGCCGGAGGACATCGTGGCGCGCCTCTACGGCAGCGTCTTCGGGATCGTCATGCCTGACACCAACGAGGAGCAGGCCGTGGCCATCGTGGAGGGCCTGCGCAGCCGCCTGGCAGCGCCGGCCTTCGGGACGACGGCCAACGGCGTCCCGGCGCACGCCAACCCGGCGGCCGGCGTGGTCGAGTACCGCGAAGGCTCGGGCGATGTGATGCAGCACGCGCAGAGCGCGCTGCGAGCAGCCAAAGAAGGCCCCATCGGGCGAACGGAGGCGTTCTCGGCACTGTCGGTCCAGCCCGGGACCTGACGATGGTCGACCGCCATGTGGTCCTGGCCGCCAAGGGCGGCGGGATGGTGTTCGCTGGGCGCCTCTTCGTGTGGGGCACCCGGTTTGGCATGGCGGTCCTGCTGGCGCGGACGCTGGGCGCCGATCAGTACGGGCTCTACAACGTCACCCTGACCATCGCCACGCTCGGGTCCGCCTTCTCGGTCATCGGCCTCGACAGCGCGCTCATTCGCTACGTGGCGGTCTATTCGCGGCGCAGTGACCGGCAGGGCGTCCTGGGCACCCTGCGGGTGGGGATCGGCTTGCCCATGCTGGTGAGCGGCGGCGCGGCGCTGATCCTGCTGCTGCTGGCCGCACCGATTGCCAGCCTGGCGGGCGACACGCGGCTAGAGCCGCTGATTCGGATCGGCGCGGTGCTGGTCCCGGCCATGGTGTCGAACTCGCTCCTGGCCGCGGCTTTGCAGGGCGCGCAGCGCATCGGCTGGGCGGTGCTGGCGGAGCAGTTCGCGCAGCCAACGGTGCGCCTGGCGATCCTGCTCGTGCTGGTGGCCGTCGGCATGACGCCGGAGGGCGCGGTGACCGCGTCGACGCTGGCGACCCTGGCCGCGACGGCACTGCTGCTGTGGTTCGTGCAGCGCCAGATCTCGTGGGACGGCATCGCCGGCGAGGTGCGCTCGGAGCCGGGCACCATGCTCCGTTTCTCACTGCCGGTCTACTTCTCGAACCTGGTCAACACCTTCGGCGGCAACCTGCAGACGCTCCTGCTCGGCGCCATGGCCTCGATGGCGAAGGCCGGCGTCTTCGGCATCGCCAACCAGGTGATGATGGTCGGCGCCATCTTTCACTCGGCGGTGGTGCAGGCCTCCATGCCGATCTTCGCCGAGCTGCAGGACTCCGAGGACCGCAGCCGGCTGAACGCGCTGTATCGAACCACCTCGAAGTGGACCTTCACCCTCAACCTGCCGTTCTTCCTGCTCGCCGTGCTGATGCCCGAGGCGGTGCTCGGCATCTTCGGCAGCGACTTCACGAGCGGCGCCACCGCGCTCACCATCCTGGCCTTTGCGTCGCTGACCAACGCCGCCACCGGCACGTCGGGCGCCATCCTGGACATGACCGGCCACACCAGCGTCAAGCTCGTCAACTCCACGCTGTCGGTAGGGCTCGCCATCGTCCTGAACCTCCTGCTCATCCCGCCGATGGGCGTCACCGGCGCGGCGATCGCATCGCTCGGCTCAGTCGCGACCGTCAACCTGCTGCGCGTGGGCGAGGTCGCGTGGCTGGTGCACGTCGGCCCGTACGACCGGTCCTGGGTCAAGCCCGTGATCGCCGGCCTCGCCTCGGCGGCCGTGGGCTGGGCGCTGCTGCTCGGCCTCCGGCACGTCACCGGCCTGCTGATCCGCAGCGTGGTGGCCGCGCTCGCCCTGGCGGTGACCTACATCGTCGTCCTGCTGGTCCTGGGACTGAGCGACGACGATCGGACCATCGTCTCGCGAGCCGCGCGCAAGTTCACCCGTCGGCGGGGAGGCCCACCGGGCCTGGCCCAGGCCAGCGCCAGTCGCGAGCCGACATGACCGCCGCGGAATCCACGCGGGAGGAGATGGCCGCCGCGTTTCCCGCCGACGCGCTGCCGCTGACCCGCGAGGTCTTCGGCGCGCTGAACGCGGCGGGCGTGCGGTACTGCCACTGGAAGAGCACCACCGCACTGGCCCTGGGATTGGCGGGCCAGACCGATCTCGACCTGCTCGTCGATCGCGATGACGCCGGCGCGTTCTCCACGATCGTGCGCGGCGCCGGTTTCAAGCCCTTCATCTCCCATCCCAGCCGGCGCTACGTTGGGGTCGAGGACTGGCTGGGCCATGACCGGCCCAGCGGGCGACTGGTGCACCTCCACGTCTATTACCGTCTGGTGCTGGGCGAGGACTACGTCAAGAACCATGTGCTCCCGATCGAGAAGGCGGTCCTCGACGACGTCGTGATGCGCAACGGGGTCAAGGTCCCCGCTCCTGCCACCGAGCTCGTCATCCTGGTCGTCCGCGCGCTGTTGAAGTACCGACGTACCGATGCCGCCAAGGACGCGCTGCGGCTGGGTCATCGGGGCGGGATCGCGCTCAACCTCCGTCGTGAGGTCGCCGACCTGTCCGACCGCGCCTCGTCCGACGAGCTGCGGGCCGCCGCCGCGCGGCTGGTGCCGTCCGTCCCACCCGAGATCTTCACCGACTTCGTCGAGGTTCTGCGGACCAACCCACGCGACGCCGCCGTGCTCCTCCGCCTGCGAGCTGCGATGCGGCGGGCGCTGCGCGGATTCGAGCGCCTGCCGGCGCGCCGCGCCCAGGCGGTGTCGCTCGGCGCGCGCCTGCAGCGCGCTCCCGGCCTGCGTCGCGTGCTGCGCCCGCAGTCAAAGGCGGACCTGCGGCGCAAGTCCTCGGCAGCCGGCGGGCTGACGGTGGCGGTCATCGGCCCCGATGGCGCCGGCAAGTCGACCGTGATCGAAGAGGTGGTGCGCTGGCTCGGCTGGCGGCTCAGCCTGCGTACCGCATATCTCGGCACCGCGCGCCCGTCGCCCTCGACCGCGGTCGTGCAGACGATGAGCCGATACGCCCGCCGTGCCGACCGGCGGCGACTGGCCGGAGACGGCCGCGCCTCCACGCCGCTGGGCCAGGCCGCCCGGCTGCTGGCCGCCGTCCGCTACCTGGCCGAGGCCCGGGACCGGGTCAGCCGGGCACGCGAGGGACGCCGCCTGGCGGCGAACGGCACGCTGGTTCTCTTCGACCGCTACCCGCTGCCATGGGTCAGGCTGGCCAACCGGCCGGTCGACGGTCCGCGGATCGCCGAGCTGCACGACGGTCGGAGCGGCGGCCTGCTTGGGCTGCTGCAGCGACGCGAGGAGGCCGTCTACGCGGCGATGCCCGCCCCGGACCTGGTCATCCTGCTCAGCATCGAGCCGGAGGTGGCGCTGGCCCGCAAGGGCGACCAGGACCGGACGACGATCGTCGCCAAGGCGCGGGCCGTCCAGGAGGCGGCGCGTGGCGCGCCACGTGACGGAGTGGTGGCCGTCGACGCCTCGCAGCCGCTCGACGCGGTCGTCAGCCAGGTCGAGGCTGCCATCTGGCAGCGCCTCTGATGATCATCGAGCTGGCCGGCCCGGTCGGCGCCGGAAAATCGGCCGTCGCGGCGGGGCTGCCGGAGGCGCTGCGCGCCCGCGGCATCCCGGCGAGCACCCTGAACGAGGTCGCACGGCTCAACCGGCCCCGAACGTGGCTGTGGAGCACCTGGTTCGCGATTCGCCATCCGCGGCTGACGTGGGCCGCCTGGCGCGCGGCGGCCCGTGCACCCATTCCGTGGTGGCATCGGCGGCTGATCTTCGGCCTGACCGTCGGCGTGGGCGGACGGATCGCCTATGCCCGGCGCCGCGTGCCGCGCGGCCACGTCGTGCTGGTCGACGAGGGGCTGGTGCACCGGGCTGTCAACCTCTACAGCTGGTACCCCGGGGTGCCGGAGGATGCGGTCCGTCGCTACGTGTCGCTGGTCCCGCTGCCCGACGCCCTCATCCACGTCGACGCGGATCCAGATACCGCAAGGAGCCGGGTGCTGTCGCGCGGGCTGCCGCGTCGCCTGGTGGGTCGCTCGCAGACGGACGTGGCGGCCTTCGTGGCCCGCGCCCGGGCAGTCGTCACCGGCGCCGTGGCGGCGTTCCAGCAGCGGCCCGGGGCGACGGTGATCAAGGTGACGAATCGCCAGTCACTCCGGCGCTCGATTACCAACGCGGCGCGCTCCACCAGCCGGCTCGTCAGCGAGGCCAGCCCGAGCGCGGGCAGCCTGGTGCTCACGCCGCGCTATCCGATTGTCGGCCGACCGGACCGCGCAGTTGGCCGGCTGCGCATCCGGCGGTCCGGCGGTATTCCAGCGGCGCAGCTCGCCGAGGTGCTGGAGCGTTACGGGCTCCGCGCCGCCGGCCGACCGCGAACGCTTTCTGCCCCCCGCGCCCGCGGCGCCACCGTGCTCGTCCGGACCAGCGAAGGGGAGGTGGTGGTCAAGCGCTACAAGCCCAATGTCGAGCCGTCGGCCCTGGCCATCGAGCATGCCGTGCTGGCTGCGCTGGCCGTCGACGACTTTCCGGCGCCGCGCCTGCGGACCGCGACGGACGCGACCTCGGGGGTCAGCGTCGACGGTGCGTGCTTCGCCGTGTCGGATGCGATTCGCGGCTACCGGCATCCGCATGAAATGGTCATGGCCCCTGGCGACCGGCGGCAGCTCGACGCCATCGCAGCGCGCCTGCTGGCCAGGCTGCACGCGGTGCTGGAGGACCTGGACATCCCGCCCTCGGCGACGCTCGGCTTTGCCGGGCGGAACGGTCCGCGGGTCCGCGACGTGAGCTGGTACGCCGACCGCCTGGCCGATGCCCCGGCTCCGAGGCGGGTCCGCGCCTGGGTGCACGGCGCGCTGTGGGAGCTCTACGAAAGCTTCGAGGCGGAGGGCCTGGCGACCACGGTGGTCCACGGCGACTACGGCCCGTACAACCTTCTCGTCCGCCCGGGCCAGGTGCCGATGGTGGTCGACTTCGAGCTCGCGCGTCGGGATTGGCGGCTCGTGGATCTGGCGACGGGCATCGGCTGGTTTGCGCAGCGGCGGCGGCGTTTCGACGTGGCGGCGGGACGGCGCTTCCTCGACGCCTACCGCCAGGCGAGCACGATCACCGAGGACGAGCTGCAGCGCCTGCCGCAGCTCGCCGCCTTCCTGGCGCTGCAGCGTGCCGTCATCGCCTGGTCGCGCACGGCCGACGGCACGCTGCTCGACTGGGACACCGAGGCCCGCTGGCGCGTCGTCGCGGCCGAGGACCTGCTGGCCGGCCGCCACCCCCTGAACGCGGTGGTGCGGCGCTGGTGACCAGCCAGGGGCCCATCTACATCGGCGGCCCGGACCGCTGCGGCAAGACGCTGGTCGCGGCGCTGCTCGGATCGCACAGCCGCATCGCCATTCCGATCGTCGGCTCGAACCTGTGGACCTACTTCGACGGCCAGTACGGCGACCTGGCCGATGACCGCAACCTCGACCGCTGCCTGGCCGCACTGGCGCGTTACAAGCACGCTCGCTTCCTGGGCCTGGACCTGCCGCGCCTGCGACGCGAGCTGCGTGACGGTGAGCCGACGTACGCGAACCTGTTCGCGCTGGTCCATCGGCATTTCGCCGAACGAGCCGGCAAGCCGCGCTGGGGCGACCAGAGCGGGCTGGTCGAGCGGTACGCGGACAAGATCTTTGCCGCGCTGCCGGACGTGCGATTCATCCACATGGTTCGTGACCCCCGCGATCGCTACGAGGGCTCGCTGGCCTACTTCCCCACGGCGCGGGGGCGGGCCGGAGCGGCGGTGGCGCGCTGGCGCTATTCCGTCGACCTCGGTGAGCGGAATCGCCGCCGCTGGCCGGATCGCTATCGGCTCGTCCGCTACGAGGACCTGGTGCAGCGCCCCGACGAGGTCGTGGCCGAGCTTTGCGCGTTCGTCGGCGAGCCCTTCGAGCCGGCGATGATGGACGTGCCGGACGCGCCCACCTACCGGGCCAAGCTTGTCGCCGGCGCGGGCGGCGGGCCGCTGATCAGCCCGGCGCACATTGGCGACTACCGTGGCCGCATCCCGCTCCACGAGCTGGCCTTCATGCAGGGGCGTCTGCGGGGTCGGATGCTCCGCCACGGCTACCAGCCTGACCGCATCCCGATGTCCGCCGCCCAGCGGGCCAGGTACCTACTGGCGCAATGGCCCGGAATGGCCGCGCGGATGCTGGCATGGGACGGGCTCGAGCGGCTGCAGCATCGGCTGCCGGGCTTGATCGGGCGGCGTCCACCGGCCTCGAAGCTCGTTGACGGCGGGCAACACTACCGAGTGGCGGGCGAGTAGACACTCGGTTCCGGTCCGGTAAGATGCTCCGATAGTCCCACCGTGCCCTGGTACCAGAGGGGAATGCTGTGTCCCGAGTTCTATCCGTCCTTATCTCGCTGACGCTCGTCGCGGCCGTCGTCGCCGCCGCCACTCCCGTTGCGACCGGGTCGGCGCGTGCCGCCGGCTGGGGCTTCATCCGCCTCGAGCACGTGCTGGAGGCACATGACCTCGGGATCGTGAAGCCCGGGCCACTGTCGTGGGATGCCGGCGCGAAAGCCCTGGAGATCACCGATAAGGTGACCGGCTCCGGGAAGCTGGTTACCACCCGCGGCGCCGCGCACGGCAATCTCTCTCGCGCGCAGGCACCGCATTCGCGTGCGCTGACCGCGACCGATCCGTCCAGCGGCCACGCGTTCTCCCTGGACCTCGGCAACGGCGTGCTGGTCGAGTCCTCGGCCAGCGGCCAGGTTCTGTCGCAGCGCAACATGGCCCCCTTCCGGCTGCAGGGCGTCGAGGGCATCGCCATCGCCCCGACCTCCGACACCACGGATCCGAGCACCTACTCGAGCCTCTATGTCTCCGTCGCGAACGCTTCTGACGGGACCTCCGCCACCGGGCCGGGTGTGCTGGAGCTGGCCCTGTCCGCCCAGCCGATCTCGGCGCTGGTCGCGAGCGTGCCTGACAACGTGGGGCACCTCATCAAGACCATCGACACCACCGGCCCGGACTGGAATCCGTTCAGCCCCGATCCGTCGGGCCTCGCCTACGACACCACGCGGGGCACCCTGGTGGTCGATGACGGTGAGATCGAGGAGGAGCAGGTCAACAACTACCCGTACCCCGGCCACAACGTCTGGGAGGTCAACCCGGTGACCGGCGCCGGCACCGGGATCATGGACACCACGAGCGCCAGCCCCAACAACAATGAGCCCGTCGGTGCCGCGTATGACAAGGTCAGGGACGAGCTGTACATCTCGAGGGATGGGGCCAAGTCCCGGGTGTGGGCGTACACCCGCAACGGCAGCCAGTGGGTGCAGCGCAACAGCACCGACCTTGCCGCCTTCGGCCTGGGTGATGCCGAGGGCCTGGCCTTCGCGAACAACCAGCTCTTCGTCGCCGATGGGTCCGACAAGGATGTGTGGGTGATCGGTGCTGGTCCCGACAACGTCGTCGCCACCAGCGACGACGTCGTGGTCCGGCATTTCGACACCGCGTCGATGGGGATCACCAATCCGGAGGGCATCGGCGTCGACTTCAACACCGGCAACCTGTGGATC
>DASSNX010000071.1:0-2954 GCA_035701185.1 Candidatus Limnocylindria bacterium | reverse complement strand
TGACGCTGCGCAGCGGCGACGTCCTGGAGGTGGGGGAGCGCCTCGGCGACGGGACCCGCGCGGTGCGCTTCTTCCGCGACCCGGCCGCCGTCATCGCCGCCGCCGGAGAGATGCCGCTGCCGCCGTACATTCGCGGTCGCGACAGCCCGGCCGATCGCTACCAGACCGTCTACGCCGAGCCACCCGGGTCCGCCGCCGCGCCGACCGCCGGGCTGCATTTCACGCCCGAGCTGCTGGCGGCGCTCGAGCGTATGGGCATCCATCGCGCGGCCGTGACGCTGCACGTCGGACTGGATACCTTTCGGCCGCTGGAGGGCGAGTTCATCGAGGAGCACGTCATCCATCGCGAGTGGTACGAGATCCCGTTGGCCACGCGGCGTCGGCTGGCGGCCACCCGGCGGGATGGTGGCCGCGTCGTCGCCGTGGGCACCACCACGGTTCGAACCCTGGAGACACGCGCCCACGGGGGACCGGCATCGGGCTGGAGCGAGCTGTACATCACGCCGCCATACGCCTTCGCCGCGATCGACGCGCTGATCACGAACTTCCACCTGCCGCGCAGCTCGCTCCTGCTGCTGGCGACGGCCTGGGTCCAGGCCGGGATGCCCAACGCCACGGCCTTCGAGGCGCGCGACACGCTGCTCGCCGCCTACCGCGTGGCGCTGGACGAGGGATATCGGTTCTTCAGCTTCGGCGATGCGATGCTGCTCGTCTGAGGCTAGAGCTCCGGCTGACGCAGGCCGAGTCGCCGCTCCATGTCGAGCACGGTCTCCTCGGACCGAGCCCCGACCGACGCCGGCCGACGCTCGGCAGGCTCCGGCTCGACGCTGGCCTGGGGTGCCGCCCGAACATCCGCTGACGTCGCGGGGGACTCCTGAGGACTCGCCGCGGGCGGCGGCGCCGGGGTGGGCTGGGGACGTGGCGCGGCCTGCGGCCCCTGGCGCGCCGCCTCGGCAGCAGCGGCACGCCCCAGGAAGGCAGGAACCGCGTCCTCGACCCGGGGCTGCGGGGGCGCTGCGGCTGCGCTGGGCTCCGCCATCACCGAGCAGGCAGCGGCGAACTCGGCGAGCGCGCGGCCGAGGTCGGGTGTGTCGGCCATGGTGTCCAGGGCCGGGCGGGCGAGGCGGAGGCGCCATCGGCTCTGGTGCTCATGCGCCCACAGGCGGAAGGTCTCGCCTCGGAGGTCGACGCCACGAACCGTGGTCCAGGGATAGAGGCGGACGCTGAGGCTGAAGCGCGCCGTCGAACCGTGGGGCGCGTACCACGAGTCGAGCAGGCCGACCTCGGTCGCCACCAGCACCCGTCGCTCGTCGTCCTGGCCGCTCGCCGCCAGTGCGTAGACCGCGACGTCTTCAGTGCCCAGCGACTCGAGATGCAGGCGCACCCATTCGCGCAGCTCGTCGTTGAGGTAGGGGTTCCGGGGCCAGTCGGCCAGTCGCAATGCTCGTGTCCTCCCGCTGGGATGCGTAGCCTATCCTCTCGCGGTGCCGACGACCAGACCCTCGTTGCGGGCAGGCGCCATCAGCTTCGTGGCCAGCGCCACCGGCGTCGGGCGAGCGCGTCTGGGGCGGCTGGAGACGCCGCACGGGGCGGTCGACACGCCACAGTTCATGCCGGTCGGCACGCAGGCCACGGTCAAGAGCCTGACGCCGGGCGATCTGCGCAGCGCGGGGACCCAGATCCTGCTGGCCAACACGTACCACCTGTCGCTGCGGCCCGGTCACGAGCGCATCGCGGCGCTGGGTGGCCTGCATCGGTTCATGGCCTGGGATGGCCCGATCCTGACCGATTCGGGCGGCTTCCAGGTGTTCAGCCTCGCCCACCTGACCCGGGTCGACGACGACGGGGTGACGTTCGCCAGCCACCTGGACGGCTCGCCCCAGCGGCTGACCCCGGAGCGCGCCATGGAGATCCAGGCGGCCCTGGGCAGCGACGTCGCCATGGCCTTCGACCAGCTGGTCGATCCGACGTTGCCCGCCGCCGAGGTCGCGCGCGCCATGGAGCGGACCCACGCCTGGGCGGAACGTTGCCTGGCGGCCAGGACGCGGGACGACCAGGCGCTGTTCGGCATCATCCAGGGTGGCGTCGACGCGGCCCTGCGCCGGGAAAGCACGGCCGCGATCGCGGCCCTGCCGTTCGACGGGATCGCGGTCGGTGGCCTCTCGGTCGGGGAGTCGAAGGCCGAGATGGCGGCCACCCTGGACGTGGTGGGCGACGCGCTCGGCGACGATCCGCGGCCCCGCTACCTGATGGGCGTCGGCTCGCCACTCGACTTCTTCGACGCGGTGGAGCGGGGGATCGACCTGTTCGACTGCGTTCTGCCCACCCGTGTGGCGCGCAACGGTCAGCTGTGGACCAGCGAGGGCAAGCTGAACCTGCGCAACGCCCGCTTCCTGGACGACGGCGGGCCGCTCGACCCGCAGTGCCGCTGCGAGACCTGTCGCGATTACTCGCGCGCCTACCTGGCGCACCTGTTCCGGGCCGAGGAGCTGCTCGCGTATCGGCTCTCCTCGGTCCACAACGTCACCTATACTCTCGACCTGATGGGGCGGATCCGGGGCAGCCTCGCCGACGGGTCGTTCGCATCGCTGCGGGAGGTCGTCGCGGCGCAGTTTTCTTCAGCGTCGGTCGAAGCCGATAAGCCGCCGCTAACGGGCCGATAAGGACCGATCCGGCAGGCTGGCGGCGACATCGAGACCGGCCGGAAGCGGAGGTCTGCTCAAGATGGCGAAGGGCCGAGATCGACCACGCCACCAGGAGAAGCGAAAGCCGAAGGCGAAGGCGCCCAAGGCGCCGCCGGTATCGGCCTATGAGCCACCGGCATCGGTCGAAGTGATCAAGCCAAAGCGCAAGCCGCGCCCCGAACCCGGCGAGGACGAGTGACCCTGCCCGCCGCCGGGGAACAAGCAAAGGAGCCCACGAGACCAATGGACGCCCCGGTGGCCCCCGCCCAG
>DASSNX010000070.1:0-17882 GCA_035701185.1 Candidatus Limnocylindria bacterium | reverse complement strand
CGCCGCTTCACGGCGCGGTAGGCCTCGACCGTGCCGTGTCGATCCAGGTGGTCGGCGCCGATGTTCGTGTAGACCGCCACGTCGGCGCCGCGCGAGATCGTCGGCAGCTGCAGCTCCGACAGCTCGAGCACCGCCCAGTCCGACGGCCCGAGGTCGGCGACCCGCTCGATCAGCGGCGTTCCGATGTTGCCGCCCACGGCGTGCGGGATGCCGGCGGCGGCGAGCGCCGCCCCGATCAGCGCGGTGGTGGTGGTCTTGCCCTTGGTGCCGGTCACGGCCAGCACCCTGGCCCGCGTCAGCCGCAGGAAGAGGTCGACCTCGGACAGGACCGGCGTGCCGGCCGCTTCTGCGGAAGCCAGGGCCTGGCGCAGCCACGGCTCGGTGGTCGGGAAGCGGGCCGAGATCGAGGGGCTGGTGATCACCAGCTCGGCGCTCGCCAGCTCGTCGCCGGCCACCGCCGGTTCCGCGGCGAGCAGCAGCCGCACCTGGCGCGTGCCCAGGGTCCGGACCGCTTCCGCCAGGTCGGTGGCCGAGCGCCGGTCGTAGACCGTCACCGTCGCCCCGGCGTCGGCCAGCATCCGGGCGGCCGCCATCCCGGACCGTGCCAGGCCCAGCACGAGCACCTGGCGGCCGCGCAGGTCGGCGATGGTGGCAGGCGGTGCGGTCATGATGCGCATCGGCCCTACTGCATCCCGAACGTGCTGCCCAGGAAGACGCTGAAACCCAGCAGCCCGGCCAGCGCGCCAACGATCCAGAAGCGGACGGTGATCTTCTCCTCCGCCCAGCCGATGAGCTCGAAGTGGTGCTGCAGCGGCGCCATCCGGAAGATGCGGCGCCCGCGGAGGCGGAAGGAGACGACCTGCAGGACCACGCTCATGATCACGGCGAAGAAGACGATGCCGATGATCGCCAGCAGCGGCAGCTGGCGGCTCAGGGTGGCGACCACCGCCAGCGTCGCACCGAGTCCCAGGGCGCCCGAGTCGCCCATGAAGATCTGCGCCGGGTGGACGTTGAACCACAGGAAGCCCATCAGGGCGCCCACGATCAGCGCGCAGAAGATGGCCAGGTTGGTCTGCGGCGCCAGCGGGCCGGGCGGGTCGGTGAGGGCGATGAACAGGTACGCCACGAAGGAGAAGATCAGGACCCCGGCCGCCAGACCGTCGAGCCCGTCGGTGAGGTTGACCGCGTTGCTGACGCCGACGATGACGAAGGCCATGAACAGGGCGAACAGCACCGCCCCGACGGCCAGCTCGCCGGCGAACGGGATGTTGAGGACCGTGATGTTGAAGTGCCGCTGGACGTAGAACGCCGCCAGCAGCGCCACCACCGTCTGCCACAGCAGCTTCCAGCGGCCGTGCATCCCCACCCCGGTGCGCGCGTTCACGTAGTCGTCGATCGCGCCCAGGATGCCGACCCCGACCAGCGCCAGCATCGGCGTCAGCGTGACCGAGTCCTCGATGCGCATGGCCATGGCCAGGAACATCACCACCAGCACCATCAGCATCCCGCCCATGGTCGGCGTGCCGGCCTTGACCAGGTGGCCCTCCGGCCCCTCGGTGCGGATCCGCTTGCCGAAGCCGAGCCGTTCCAGCAGGCCGATGTAGATCGGCCCCAGCACCACCATGCCGCTGAACGCCAGCAGCAGGGCGACCACGATGGCGATCACCGGCCGGCCTCGAGCGCGGCCACCAGGCGGTCGAGCTCCACGCCGCGCGAGCCCTTGACCAGCAGGACGTCGGACGGGCCCGGGCCCAGGGCGCGGTCGACGGCCGCGATCCCCTCGTCGACGTCGTCGACGGTCGACACCCGGGCCAGGCCGGCGGCGCGAGCCGCATCGGCGATCCAGGCGCCGCGCGGCCCGACGGCCAGCAGCGCGTCGACCACCCCCGCCGCCAGGGTGCCGATCTCGCGGTGCAGCCGCTCCTCGTCGGGGCCCAGCTCCAGCATGTCGCCCAGCACCGCCAGCCGGCGGCCAGTGCCCGTGACGGGGGTCTCGGCCAGGAACTCGAGCGCGGCAGCCACCGAGACCGGCGAGGCGTTGTACGAGTCATCGACCACGATCGCCCCGGAGGCGGCCTCGGTGACGGCCATGCGATGGTCGGCGTGGCTCCCCGCCGCGAGCGCGGCCTCCACCTCGTCCAGCGGAACTGCGAAGCGCTCGGCCACGGCGGCCGCTGCCAGCGCGTGCCCGATCAGGTGGCGTCCCGGCATGCCGATCCGGAGCCGGCGCTCCGCCCAGGGCGCCAGCAGCGTGAACTCGGTGCCCTCCAGGCCACGCGAGACGACGTCCAGCGCCCGCACCTCGGCATCCTCGCTCAGCCCATAGGTCCGCACCGCCGCGGACGTCACCGCGGCCATGGCCGCCACCCGCGAATCATCGGCATTGAGGACCGCCAGCCCGTCGCGCGGCAGCGCCTGGGGCAGCTCCGACTTGGCGCGGGCAATGGCCTCGATGCTGCCGGCCCGCTCCAGGTGCGTCGGGTGCACGGCCAGCACCACGCCGACCTCCGGCCGCGCGATCTCGGCCAGCCGCGCGATCTCGCCCTCGGTGTACATGCTCATCTCCAGGACGGCCACCTCGTGCCGCCGCTCGAGCTCGAGCAGCGTCATGGGCAGGCCCGTCTCCGAGTTGAGGTTGCCCTCGTTGCGGAGCACCGTCCGCGTGCGCGACAGGACGTCGGCGACGATCTCCTTGGCGAGCGTCTTGCCGGTCGAGCCGGTGATGCCCACCACCCGCACCGCCGAGCGGCTGCGCCACCAGGCGGCCAGCTCCTGCAGGGCGGCCACGCTGTCGGACACCTGGATCAGCGCGGCGTCGTGGCCGGTGACGTCCACCGGCCGCTCCACGAGGGCCGCGGCGGCGCCGTTATCCAGCGCCTCGGCCAGGAAGGCATGGCCGTCGACCCGCTCCCCGCGCAGCGCCACGAACAGGCAGCCCGGGCGCACCTGGCGTGAGTCCACCGCGGCGCCGGCAAAGGAGGTGGTCGCCGTCGGTTGGAGGAGCCGGCCGCCGGTGGCGGCCAGGAGATCATCGAGTGAGATCGATGGCGGCACGCGGCTACCTGCGGCAGGTTCGGCCCACTCTAGCAGCCTCATCGGCTGGCAACCTGCCCGTCCGGTGGCTTCCTGCGGTCCGGCGGAATGGCCAGGTAGCTGAGGATGTCGGGCGCCACGCTGCGGAACAGGTCGTCCGGGCGCTGGGCCATCTGGTAGAGGCCCCACACCGCGGGACGATGGATGAGGATCAGGGTCACGATCTTCGGGTCGCTGGCCGGGAGCAGCGAGATGAAGCTCGAGTCGATCCAGTTCCGGATGTAGCCGTAACGGGTCACCTTCTTGTAGATGGGCTTGCCCTTGTGGTCCGTCCCGACCCGGACGCGCTGGGTGATGGGCCCGGCGATCTGGGCGGTGCCGGTCTTGCCCGCCACCGAGTACCCCGGAATCGAGGCCGGTTGCGCGATGCCGAAGTCGACCGCGTCGGTGAGCAGGCGCAGGACGGTGTCGGCGGTCTGCTGCCGCATGATCCGTTCCGGCTCCGGCTGCTCGGCCGGGTGGTACGTGCCGTCCGGCGTGGTCCAGCCGGCGACCACGTGCGGGGTGACCAGCCGTCCGCCGTTGCCGATGGCGGCATAGCCCGCCACCAGCTGCATGGCGGTCACTGCCAGGCCCTGGCCGAAGGAGTTCTGCGCCGTGGTCAGCTGGCCGGAGCCGTTGGGGCCGTCCGGGTTCCAGACGGTCCCCGACGCCTCGCCCGCGATCTCGATGCCGGTCGGCTCGCCGAAGCCGAAGCGACGCAGCGCCTGGTAGAGCCCCGGCCCGCCGAGGGTCAGGCCGATCTTGGCGGCGCCCACGTTGTTCGACAGCTTCAGCACGTCTCCAGCGGTGATCCGACCATGGCCGTTCGGGTACCAGTAGCGGTCGGCGTTCTGGATCCTGACGCCGGCGAGACGCAGGTTGTTGTCGTCGCGGAACTTGTCCTTCGTCGTGATGGCGCCGGCGTCGAGCGCCGCAGCGATCGTGAAGGCCTTCATCACCGATCCCGGCTCGTACTGGCGCGAGACCGCGGGGTTGGTGAAGAGCGACGGGTCCAGCTTCGAGTAGTCGTTGGCGTCGTACGACGGGAAGGTGGCCAGTGCCAGCACGGCCCCCGTGTTCACGTCCATCACCACGCCGGTCACGCCCTTCGCGTAGTTGCGCTTGTAGGTGTCCCACATCGCCGACTCGAGCAGGTGCTGCAACCCGGCGTCGATGGTGAGCTTCAGGTCCGACCCGTCGACCGGCGCCTTGAGCTGGAACACCGAGTCGGCGATCTGCCGGCCGGCGACGTCCTGCTGGGCGGTCACCGAGCCGGGAAGGCCGCCGAGCAGCGCGTTCTCGCTGGATTCGATCCCGTACTGGCCGACGCCGTCCACGTTCACGAAGCCCAGGACCTGTGAAGCCAGCGTCGTGCTCGGCGATACGCCCTCCACCGGGTAGACCCGCTTCGTCTCGGGCAGGAGGCCGATGCCGGGCAGGTGCAGCGCGCGTACTGCGTCGCTGGTCTTCAGGTCGACGCGACGCTTGAGCCAGACCCACGGATCGTCGCTGTCCAGCGTGTCCTGCAGGTCATGGACGTCCCAGCCCAGCAGCGGGGCGAGCAGCGCGGCCGTGCTGGCCGGGTCGTCGACGCTCGGCGGCGTGGCAAAGATCGACTGCAGCTCGACGGTCGTGGCCAGCAGCTCACCCGAGGCGTCGGTGATGTCGCCGCGCTCCGCGGGAATCTCCTCGGTCTGGTCGAGCTGCGCCAGCGCCATCGCCGAGAGGCGGTCGCGCTCGACGATCTGCCACCAGGCCAGGCGCGTGCCGATGCCCGTGGCGACCAGCGCCGCCACCAGGAGCAGGAGCAGGGCACGGGCACGACTGTCGGTCCTGGCGAGCATCGGTTCACTCCTCGGCGCCGCCGGGCAGGCGACGCCGTCGGCTTTCTATGGCTGCTTGATCGATCGCTGTGCGAATGTCACGGATTGGGCGGGAAGCTCGACGAGGTTCAGGTCGTACTTGGCCCGGCGGGTGATGACCGCCGGTGACCGCGCCTCGCCGATCTGCAGGATCAGCTGCTGCTGCTCCGCGCGGAGCTCGGCCAGCTGGGCCTCCAGGCCGGTGATCTGGTAGCCGATCGCCGCCACATGCGTCGACTGGCTGAGGTAGAAGAAGGCGAGTCCGGCCGCCACGGCCAGGGCGACCAGGATCCCGGAGACACTGGTCATCTGGCGGCGGCGCCGGTCGGCCCCGGAGCGGCGACGCGGGCGTGCGACCTGGCGGGGCCGCACTCGCGGCCGGCCGCCGAAGATGCCGATGCCCGTCGCCGGGCGTGCGCCGCTGATCGCCATGCTGCTGCTCAGGCCGCCGAGCGCCCGGGGACCTGGACGGCCCACGAGGTCGGTGACTCGAAGTCGAGGTTTTCCTCGATCTCGAACGCGGCCACCTGGTCGGAGAGCCAGAACTGGCGCTGCTCGACGTCACGCGCGCGGCGCTCCCTGAGATCGCGCTGCCGGGCGGAGTACATCCGCCGCCGGCTGGCCTGATGACGCGGGCGTCCACGACTCATGGCTGAATGCCTCCTTGCTGGAGCTTCTCGGCGACACGCAGGCGAGCGCTCCGCGCCCGCCGGTTGCGGCTGATCTCGTCCGCGCCAGGCGTGATCCCTCGCCGATGGAGGATCCGCAGCTGGGCGCGGTGACCGCAGGTGCAGACCGGGGGCATCGGATCCTCGACGCAGTCACGGCTCTCGCGGGCCATGAAGCGCTTCACGATCCGGTCCTCGCCGGAGTGGTAGCTGATGACCGCCATCCGTCCGCCGGGGCGCAGGGCGGCGAGGCCGCCGGCCAGGCCGGCGCCCAGGACCTCCAGCTCGCGGTTGACCGCGATGCGCAGCGCCTGGAACGTGCGGGTGGCGGGATGGATGCGGCCGGCGTCGGCGCCACGCGCCGGCGAGGCCGCGGCAACGACGGCCGCAAGGTCGGCGGCGGTCACCAGCCGGCCCTCCGCGCGCGCCGCCAGGATCGCCTTCGCGATACGACCCGGACGGCGTTCCTCACCAAACGTCGCGAGGATTCCGGCGAGCTCCCGCTCCGAGGTGCGGTCGATGAGCTCCAGGGCCGAGAGGCCGGCGTCTTCATCGAACCGCATGTCCGGCGGCGCATCGGCCGCGAAGCTGAAGCCGCGGGAGGCATCGGCCAGCTGGTAGCTGGACAGGCCGAGGTCGAACAGCACCCCGTCCAGCGGAATGAGCTCCTCCTCGCGCGCGACCTCGTAGACCGCGGCGAAGTTCGCCTGGCGCAGCACCACCCGTGAGCCGAAGCGCGCCAACGTGCGTTGCGCCTCCGCGATGGCCGCCCGATCGGCATCCAGGCCGAGCAGGCGACCATCCGGAGACGAGGCCTCCAGGAGCCGCTCGGCGTGCCCTCCGCCCCCGACCGTGCAGTCGGCGATGGAGCTGCCCGTCCGCGGGTCGAGAGAGGCGAGAACCTCGTCGACCAGGACCGGCAGGTGCCCTTCTCCCATTCGCTGCTGCACCTCGATGGTCGGGTGACGGGCCGAGCGGCCCGGAGACGCATGAATGACGAGGCGTGACGTGCGTCATGGCGTCGCGCCTCGCTAGATCCCGAGGTCGGCCAGGTGCTCGGCGAGCGCCTCCGGCTCGTCCTCGATCTTGGCCCGGTACGGCTGCCAGGCCGATGGCGCCCACAGCTCGAGCCGGTTCAGCGCACCGACGACGACGACGTCGCCCTCGATGCCCGCGTACTCCCGCAGGTAGCTCGGCACGAGCACACGGCCCTGCCGATCCAGCTCCACGTCCACGGCGCCGGATGACATGAAGCGCGCGAACTCGCGCGCCCGCGGGTTGGTCAGGGGCAGCGACCGCAGCTTCGCGGCCAGCTCGTCCCACTCGTCCTGCGGGAAGAGGCCGAGACAGCGGTCGAGCCAGCGCGCGAGCGTCGCCCCGGCCGCCAGGCGCCCACGGAACCGCGCCGGGACCGCTACACGGCCCCGGTCGTCCAGCGCGTGCCGGAACTCCCCGGTGAGGAAGGACGCCCGCTCCATCGTGCCTGGCTTCCACCACTGCTCCCCATTTGGCCCCACTTTGGGCCACAGGGCGCCATCATACAGGCCAAGAGGCACCCGTCAAGGGGTTTTGCGCAGCAGCGCATGGGCGGATGGTCCTGGGACGGGATGGGCCGGCGGGTGCACGCCCGTGTGCCGACGGGCGCGGGGCTCAGTCCGTGGTCAGCGGTCCGCCGTCTGGCTTGGCCGACGAGGTGCAGCTCTTGACCGAGCCCGTGCCGCCGGCATCGGAGCCGTAGACCGTCAGGCACAGCTGGTGGTTGCCGGCGCCGAGTGCCGCGACCTGCGGGTCGATGCTGATCTCCGCCGGACCGGCGATCGGCAGGGACAGGGAGGCGGCATCGGTGACGTCGAGTGGTTCGCCACCATCGATGCTGAGCTCCACCCGAGTGATCCGCGGCAGGACCACGTCCTTCAGGATCTTGGGCAGCGTGGTCAGGTCATGCACGGAGGTGCAGGTGCCGCCGGTCAGGTCGGCCACGTCCTGCAGGTTGCCCAGCGCCGACTCCTGGGTGCAGGACGCCTGTACGCCGACGGCGAACGTCTGGAAGGCGGCACCCCGGTCGCAGGGCGGGACGCTCGAGATCGGGTCGCCGCCGCGGTTGGCACCATCGGACAGGAAGACGACCACCCGGTTCGGGCTGTCGGTGTCGGCCAGGATGTCGCAGGCGGCCCGGATGCCGGAGCTGAAATCCGTGGTCGTGTTCTCGGTGGCGCCACGACTGAAGATGCGGAAGCCGACCGGATCGGCCCCGCCGCCGCTGAAAGCGGACTGCATGGCGTCGACGACATCCGAGGTCCCGTTGGCGTTGATGTCGGCGTCGGGTTCCACCAGCGCCTGGTCCTTATCGGCCCCGGAGAGGTCGGCGACGGTGGCGCCGGCTGCGAAGCCGATGAGCCCGACGTGCGCCACCGTCCCGTTCTTGACGGCCTGCTCGTTCAGCGCCGCGCCGGCCGCGATCTCGCAGTCCAGCGGCGTGTCCGGCGTGCCATCGGCGTTGCGGTCACCACCGCAGCCCTCGCCCTTGAGGGTGCTGGCCGACAGGTCGAAGACATAGATCAGGGTCGTGTTGGCGGTCGCCTGGGTGGCGCCGATGGCGGCCGTGGCGTGCAGCTTCTGCTGCCCGCCCGACGGCGCGGCGAGGCTGACCAGCTCGGCCTTCAGCTCGGTCCCCGCCGGCAGCGTGGCCGAGGCAGCCGACGAGATGACGCGGTTGTTCAGGTACCAGTACGACGCCCCGCCGATGCCGCCGACGAGCAGCAACAGCACGAGCAGGCCGAACAGCCAGGCGGGCACGCCGCGCCGGCGTTCACGCGGCTGCTCGGCGGCCGCCGCCGTGCGCGGCTGGATCGGGGGCGGCGGACGGCGCAGCGCCTCCAGCTCCTCGGTGGGAATGACGAGCACGCCGCGCAGGTAGCGCGGGCAGTTGCCATAGCCGCGCTGCAGGCAGACCTTGGTCTGCTGCTCGGCCGAAAGCTCTGCCGGATCGCCGAAGGCGTAGCAGCGATGGTTGGCGTCGACGCCATCGGTGTACTCGGTGCGCGCCTCGGCCAGGCCCAGGAAGGGGCAGACCGTGTCCGGCCGCTTGGCAAGCTCGGCAAAGAGGGCGCGACGCTCCTCCTCCCGGGCAGCCTCCCCATCGTCCTTGCGTCCCCGACGTCCGAACACCAAGCCGGCAGCTTCCTCCACGGTGTGCCCGGCGCGCGCGTGCCCGGGCGGCGTCTCGTGAGTCTAGCGTGCGTCGTGGCGCGGACGGCCCCGTGCCGGGGGTACGAATGCGCCATTGAGGCTGGACAAATGGGCCGACTAGGCTGGACGCGAGGGAGGCTGTATCAAGCGCCCCCCGGAGAGCGTGGAGCATGGCCCTCGAGACTGTCGAAAGCGCGGAGCGCAAGCCGATCCCCCGCCAGGGGCGCATCCGGCGTTGCCGCGTGCGCCACGTCTCCATCGTGGCCGGAGCCGATGGCCAGCCCGCGACGGTGCAGGTCGACTGCCTGCTGGGCGGCCCTGCGTACCCACTCCCCCTCGGCACCATGGACGAGGCGCGGCCCATCTGCAACGCCTGCACGGCCACCACGGTCTGGCGCGCCGACGAGGACTAGGCGCGTCCCTGGAGGCGGCCTGTAAGCCGAGTTCTGTGCCCGGACCGATTCGCATCGGCCCGGCGACGGCCATCCATCTGAGCGACCTACCCGAGGGCTGAGCGAGCAGCCTCGACGCCCTCCTATTCGGTCTTGCTCCGGCCAGAGCTTGCCCGTTTCACTCCCGCCGAAGCGGGCATCGTCACTGTGGCGCTGGTCCTCGCCTCACGGCGGACGGGTGTTACCCGCTGGCCTGCTCTATGGAGCTCGGACTTTCCTCGAACGCAGCCTTTCGGCCCTCGCGTCCGCGGCCGTCCGGCCGCCTCCAGGGCCCTCATTCTAGCCGATGCGAACGCCCGTTCTACTCCCCCTTCCCGGCATCGGCCAGACCTGCCGTTCCGCGTACAACCACCGCTTGTGCAACGACACTCAGGCGCGGAAGACAACAAGCCACACGGTGTACGGACGCCGCGTTCGACCCGCATGGGCTGTCCGGCACAAGCACCAAGGTGTGCCGATCCACGCGAGGACGCCGAAACGCGTCAGGACACAACGGCTGCTTGCATTCCGCCCGCCCGTGCGCGCCCTCGCAAGCCGTGCTTGTGCGCCATGCGCGGGGCGTGTCGCGGCACAAGCCGCAGGTGTATGCGCCGGGCGTCAGGTCCCCCGCTGGTCGATGGCCACGTTCGAGAGCCGGTCCGCTTCCTTGTTCAGGGCTCGCGGCACGTGGCCAACGGTGTAGCCCTCGAAGCGCGAGAGGAGGCCCATCACCCGGGCATGGATCGGCTGCAGGTCGGGATGCTTGACGCGGTACTGGCCGGAGATCTGCCGCGCCACGAGCTGCGAGTCCATGCGCAGGTCGACGTGCGTGGCACCGACCAGCAGCGCCTCCTCCAGGGCCAGCGCGACGGCGGTCCACTCCGCGTAGTTGTTCGTCCGTTCGCCCAGGAAGACCGCCAGCTCGGAGACCAGCGAGCCATCGGCCGCGTCGCGCAGGACGGCGCCGGCCCCGGCCAGGCCGGGATTGCCGCGCGCGGCGCCATCGGTATGGATCAGCAGGCGGCGGGGCGCTGGGCGGGCGTCAGCCACCGGCGTGCTTCTGGATCTCGTTGGTGACTTCCATGATCGCCCGCGTGATCTTGATATCGCGCGGGCACGCCTCGACGCAGTTGAACACGGTGCGGCAGCGCCAGACGCCGTTGGCGTCGGCCATGATCTCGAGCCGCTCCTCGTGGGCGTGGTCGCGGGAATCGGCGATGAAGCGGTGGGCGTTGACGATGGCCGCGGGGCCGACGTACGCGGGATCGCCCCAGAAGACCGGGCAGGACGTGGTGCACGCCGCGCACAGGATGCAGCGGCTGGTGTCCTCGTAGCGCTCGCGATCCGCCGGGGACTGGCGCCGCTCGCGCCCGTCCTCCACCGGATCGTCGTTCACCAGCCACGGCATGACGGACTTGTACTGGTCGAAGAACGGCTCCATGTCGACCAGCAGGTCCTTGACCAGGGGCAGCCCGCGAATCGGCTCGACGGTGATGCGCGATCCGGCGTCCTTGACCAGGTACTCGCAGGCGAGGCGGTTGCGGCCGTTGATGAGCATCGCGTCGGAGCCGCACACGCCGTGGCCGCAGGAGCGGCGGAAGGTCAGCGTCCCGTCCTGGTACCACTTCACCTGGTGCAGGAGGTCCAGCACCCGGTCGGATGGCTCGGCGCTGACGGTGTACTCCTCCCAGTGCGGCTCGGCATCGGCCTCGGGATCGAAGCGCCGGATTCGCAGGCTGACGTCGGTGGCCATCGGCTCAGTACACCCGTGCCTTCGGCTCGAACTTGGTGATGGTCACCGGCTTGTACTCGAGGCGCGGGGCGGCGTCATCGGCGTCGCGATAGGCCAGCGTATGCGCCAGCCAGTTCTTGTCGTCGCGCTCGGGGTAGTCCTCGCGCGCGTGGCCGCCACGGCTCTCCAGGCGGGCAACGGCGGATTCGACGGTCGCCTCGGCGCAGTCGAGCAGGAAGCCCAGCTCCAGCGCTTCGCCCAGGTCGGTGTTGTAGCGGCAGCCCTTGTCGTCCACCACCAGGTGCTGCGCCCGCTCCTTCAGCTCGCGCACCGCTGTCCGGCCTTCCTCCAGCAGCGCGCCGGTACGGAAGACGCCGCACTTGCTGAACATGACCTCCTGGAGCTCGGTGCGCAGCGTCGCGGCCCGCTCTCCCTCCTGACGGGCCAGCATGGAGCTCACCGCCTGGGAGACGCGGACCTCCGCCTCGCCGTCCGGCTCCGCCTCCGGGGCGGAGCGCAGGTCCTCGGCCATCGCCTTACCGGCACGGCGACCGAAGACCAGGATGTCCAGCAGCGAGTTCGTGCCCAGCCGGTTGGCCCCGTGGACCGAGACGCAGGCGCACTCCCCCGCCGCGTAGAAGCCTGGCACGAGCGCCTGTCGCCTGGCCTTGCGGTCGTACCCGCCCAGCACCCGGCCGTCGAGGTCGGTGGGGATGCCGCCCATGGCGTAGTGCGCGGTCGGCTGGATGGGCACCAGGTCGTGCAGCGGATCCAGGCCGAAGTAGGTCTTGATGAAGCCGGTCATGTCCGGCAGCTTCCGATTGAGCACCTCGTCGCCCAGGTGGCGGACGTCCAGGTAGACGTAGTCCTCCCCGTTGATGCCGCGTCCGGCGGCGATCTCCTGGTAGATGCTGCGGCTCACCACGTCCCGGCTGGCCAGGTCCTTCATGGTCGGCGCATAGCGCTCCATGAAGCGCTCGCCGTCGTTGTTGAGCAGCACCCCGCCCTCGCCGCGCATCGCCTCCGACAGCAGGAAGCCGAGCTTGTACATGCCGGTCGGGTGGAACTGGTAGAACTCCATGTCCTCCAGCGGCAGGCCGCGGCGGTAGGTGATGGCCATGCCGTCGCCGGTCAGGGTGTGGGCATTGGTGGTGACCTTGAAGACCTTGCCGTAGCCCCCGGTGGCGAACATCACGGCCCGCGCCCGGAAGGAGTGGATCTCGCCCGTCGCCAGCTGGAGGCCGATCACCCCGGTCACCGGCCCGTCGCGACCCTCGGGCATCGCCAGGTCCAGCACCTGGTACTCGTCGTAGAAGGCCACGTCCTGGGCGATGCACTGCTGGTAGAGCGTCTGCAGGATGGCGTGGCCGGTGCGATCGGCGGCGTAGCAGGAGCGCCGCACCGGGCCCTCACCGTAGTTGCGGGTGTGCCCGCCGAAGCGCCGCTGGTTGATCAGCCCGTCCGGGGTGCGGTCGAAGGGCAGGCCCAGGTGCTCGAGGTTGATGATCGTCTCGATGGCGTCACGGCACATCACCTCCGCCGCGTCCTGGTCGACCAGGTAGTCGCCGCCCTTGACGGTGTCGAACCAGTGCCACTCCCAGTGGTCCTCCTCCGTGTTGCCCAGCGCGGCGCAGACGCCACCCTGCGCCGCACCGGTGTGCGAGCGCGAGGGATACAGCTTGCTGATGACGCCGATGCGGGCCTGCGGCCCGAGGTCCTTCTTCAGCTCCAGCGCCGCGTAGAGGCCGGCTCCGCCGGCACCGACCACCACCGC
The DNA here is from genome assembly GCA_035701185.1 of Candidatus Limnocylindria bacterium. Lineage (GTDB taxonomy): Bacteria > Chloroflexota > Limnocylindria > QHBO01 > QHBO01 > DASSCW01. The sequence goes on along the minus strand of DASSNX010000070.1, from coordinate 5,151 downwards.
GTCCAGCTCGTGGACACGGACCGATGGCGTGGCCGCCATCGGCCGGGTGGCGATATTCGCTGTCAGCGTCATGAGAACGGCCCGATGTTGGCCGGCGCGGTCGCCGGATCGAAGGTGACCAGCACCACGATGCCCAGCAGCAGCAGGACGGCGACCAGGGCGACCAGCAGCCAGACCAGCAGGGCGCGCAGGCCGCCGCGGGTGTAGTCGGCAATCACCGTGCGCGCCCCCCGGGCGCCGTGGACCAGCGCCAGGACCAGCAGCAGCAGGTCATAGATCCGCCAGAACGGCGTCCCCCAGCGGCTGGTGACGAAGGCGAAGTTGATCTCCTGGCCGGTCATCACCACCAGCACGTGCATGATGAACATGTGGCCCAGCGCCAGCAGCACCAGCAGCAGGCCGCTGATCCGCATGAAGTACCACCACAGCCGATCGCGGCCGGGCTCCGGTCGCGGGGTGGCGGCCCGCGACGGGTTGCGCCGCAGCGGATCGCCGGGAACCGGCCAGATCTGGCGTCCGACGGCCATCAGCCCGGACCCCAGGGCGCGTAGGGGCTGATCATGATGATGCTCATGGGGATCATGGTCAGGATGGTGGCCACGATCACGCCGTAGGTCAGCGGGCGGTAGGCGACCGTCGTCCGTGGCCAGAAGTCCATCACGATCACCCGCAGGCCATTGAGCGAGTGGTACACCAGGGCGGCCATCAGCAGGATCTCGCCCAGCCGAACCGGCAGGTTGTGGAAGAGGTTGGCCTGGGTCCAGTTGTAGACCTCAGGGCCGAAGGCCAAGGTGGCGTTCTCGACGATGTGCATGAACAGGTAGACCAGGACGCCGATCCCCGACAGACGATGGCCGAGCCAGGCCAGCTGGGCCCACGAGACGTTGTAGCCGAAGAGGCGGAACATCCCCGGCCCTACCCGGTCGCGGCCACGCGCGCCGCGACCGCGTCACCGAACTCACGCGTGCCGGCGCTGCCGCCAAGGTCGTAAGTCACCGTCCGGCCCTCGGCGATCACCGCGCGGACGGCTTCCTCCACCCGGTCGGCGGCCGCGGTCTCGCCCAGATGACGCAGCATCAGCGCGCCGGACAGCATCAGGGCGGTGGGATTGGCCTTGTTCTGGCCCGCGTACTTCGGCGCCGAGCCGTGGACGGGCTCGAAGACCGCCGCCGTGTCACCGATGTTCGCGCCCGGCGCGACGCCCAGGCCACCGACCAGCCCCGCGGCCAGGTCGCTGACGATGTCGCCGTACAGGTTCGGCAGGACCAGGACGTCGTACAGCTCCGGCTTCTGGACGAGCTGCATGCACATGTTATCGACGATCCGATCCTCGAACGCCACCCGCCCCTCGTATTCGGCCGCGACCTGCTGGCAGCTCTCCAGGAAGAGGCCGTCGGACAGCTTCATGATGTTCGCCTTGTGCACGGCGGTGACCTTGCCGCGGCCGTTCCGCAGCGCGTACTCGAACGCGTAGCGCGCGATCCGCTGGCTGGCGGCGCGGGTGATGATCTTGATGCTCTCCGCCGCGTCGGGGCCCACCCGGTGCTCGATGCCGGCGTACAGGTCCTCGGTGTTCTCGCGGACCACGATCAGGTCGACGTGGTCGTAGCGCGTGTCGACGCCCTGCATCGTGCGCGCCGGCCGCACGTTGGCGTACAGCTCCAGCGCCTGCCGCAGGCCGACGTTGACGCTGCGAAAGCCGGAGCCGACCGGCGTGGTGATGGGGCCCTTGATGGCCACCCCGGTGCGCCGGATGCTGTCGATGACCCGGTCGGGCAGCGGGGTGCCCTCGGCGGCGATGGTCGCCTCACCGGCGGTCTGCGTGTCCCACTCGAATTCGAGGCCGGTCGCCTCGAGCACCCTGGTTGTCGCCTCGGCGAGCTCGGGACCGATCCCGTCGCCGGGGATCAATGTGACGGCGTACGCCACCTGGTCTGCATTCCTCGTTCGCGCCGGTCAAAGCGCCGGCGTGCGATGGGAAAGTGTAGGGCCATCGGCGACGCCGATCAGGCACGCCGGTACAATCGCGCTGTCCCCGCACTCGCAGCGCAGATTTTCGCGCGCGTTACGCAGGAGAGCCATTGAAGCTCCAGGAATATCGGTCGAAGGAGATCCTCGCCCGCCACGGCGTGCCGCTGCTGGCCGGCGAGGTCGCGACCACGCCCGAGGAGGCGCGCGCCGCGGCGGAGCGGATCGGCGGCCCGGTGGTCGTCAAGGCGCAGGTGCTGGTCGGCGGCCGTGGCAAGGCCGGCGGCGTCAAGCTGGCGGCCACGCCGGAAGAGGCGGAGCAGCGCGCGCGCGAGATCATCGGCCTGGACATCAAGGGCGTCACGGTCAAGACCCTGCTGGTGGCACCGGCGGCGGACATCGCCAAGGAGTTCTACCTCGGCCTCATCCTGGACCGTGGCGCGCGGGCGGTGACCGTGATCGCCAGCGCCGAGGGCGGCGTCGAGATCGAGGAGACGGCCCGGACCAACCCTGACGCCATCCTGCGGCTGCCACTCGACCCGCTGCTGGGGCTGCAGGACCACAACGTGCGGCGCGCCGCCTTCTTCCTGGGGATCCCCGCCGAGCTGCGGGCGGCGTTTTCATCGGTCCTGCGGGGGCTGTACGACGCCTTCATGGGAGCCGATGCCGACCTGGCCGAGATCAACCCGCTGGTCATCACCGAGGGCGGCGAGCTGCTGGCACTGGATGCCAAGATCGTGCTCGACGACTCGGCGCTCTTCCGCCACCCTGACCTGGAGGCGATGCGCGACCTGAACGAGGAGGAGCCCTCCGAGACGGCGGCGCGTGAGGCGGGCATCAACTTCATCAAGCTCGACGGCAGCATCGGCTGCATGGTCAACGGCGCCGGCCTGGCGATGACGACCATGGACCTGGTCAAGCTGGCCGGCGGCGAGCCGGCGAACTTCCTGGACATCGGCGGTGGCGCCAAGGCGGACCGGGTGGCGGCGGCGTTCCGCATCATCCTGGACGACCCCAACGTGCAGGCCATCCTCATCAACATCTTCGGTGGCATCACCCGTGGCGACGAGGTCGCGCGCGGGATCGTCGAGGCGCGGGCGTCGCTGGAGCGCGAGGTGCCGATGGTGGTCCGGATCGTCGGCACCAACGCCGAGGAGGCGAAGCCGATCCTGGCCGAGGCGCAGCTGATCACGGCCGACTCCCTGGACGACGCCGCAGCCAAGGCCGTCGCCGCCGCGCGGGCGGGGGCGGGCGCATGAGCATCCTGGTCGGTCGCGAGACGCGGCTGGTGGTCCAGGGCATCACCGGCCGGGAGGGCGCCTTCCACTCCACCGCGATGCTCGACTACGGCACGCACGTCGTCGCCGGCGTGACGCCCGGCAAGGGCGGGCAGATGGCGCTCGACGGCCGCGTGCCGGTGTTCGACACGGTGGCCGATGCCGTGGCCGCAACCGGAGCCAACGCGTCCTGCATCTTCGTGCCGGCGGCCTTCGCGCCCGATGCGATGCTCGAGGCCGCCGACGCCGGCGTCAGCCTGGTGGTGTGCATCACCGAGGGCGTGCCCGCCCTGGACATGCTGCGCGTCTACCACACGCTGCGGGCCCGGGACGTGCGCCTGATCGGCCCCAACTGCCCCGGCCTGACGTCCGTCGGCGAGGCCAAGGTGGGCATCATCCCGGGCAACATCCACGCCCCGGGCACCGTGGGCCTGGTCAGCCGCTCCGGCACCCTGACCTACGAGGTGGTCCAGGCCATGACCGATGCGGGCATGGGCCAGTCGACCTGCGTCGGGATCGGCGGCGATCCGATCGTCGGCACCAGCTTCACCGACGTGCTGGACCTCTTCAACCGCGATCCCGACACCGAGGCGATCGTGATGATCGGCGAGATCGGCGGCGACGAGGAGGAGAAGGCGGCGGCATTCTGTGCCCGCGAGGTGCGCAAGCCGATGGCGGCCTTCATCGCCGGCCGCACGGCACCCCCGGGCCGGCGGATGGGCCATGCCGGCGCGATCATCTCGGGCGGTGCCGGCACCGCCGAATCGAAGCGGGCGGCGCTCGAAGCGGCCGGCATCCGGGTGGCCGATTCCCCCTCGCACATCCCGGCCCTGCTACGGGACGCCGGCGTTCACTGACGCTCCGACGACGTGCGTGGCGCGTTGGCGAAATCCGCGGCGCCGCCGGCGACGTATGGCACCCAAAGCCAACGCACCAGGAGACCTCGATGCGCGTCCGCAGACTGCTAGCCGTTCCCTTGTTCCTGATCCTCGTCCTGGCCGCCTGCAGCGCCGGCGCGAGCACGACCCCCGCCGCTGCCACGCCGACCAGCGCGGCATCCAGCGCGGCCGCCGCCGCGTCGGCCAGCGAATCGGCAGCCCCCTCGGCCGGCGCCGCGGTCGGCGAGATCGATGCTGAGGACTCGTCGCTCGGCAAGATCCTGGTCGACGACCAGGGCATGACCATCTACTTCTTCTCCACCGACTCGGAGAACAAGAGCAGCTGCACCGGTGACTGCCTGGCGAACTGGCCGCCGGTCGTGGCCGACACCACGCCGGAGGCCGGTGGCGACGTGACCGCCACGCTGGGCACCTTCATGCGTGACGACGGCACCTCGCAGCTGACGGTCAACGGCTTCCCGGCGTACTACTTCGCCGGCGACTCCAAGGCCGGCGACACGAACGGCCAGGGCCTGTTCGACAAGTGGTTCGTCTTCGATCCGGCCGGCAAGCCGATCAAGGCCGCCGCCTCGTCGGGCGGGAAGCCGAGGTATTAGGCCGCCGCGGTGCGTCAGGGGCGGGCTGCCGAGAGCAATCCGCCCTCCCGGCGGGTCGCGGCGGTTGGCCGCGGCCCGCTTTCGCATTTGGCCATGCGCGGCCCTCAGGCGGTCGGCAAGAGGTCGCCCTCGCCGAGCGACTGCATCTCGCGGCGACCCGCTTCGACGAGCGCTGGGTCACCGGTGAGCAGCCCGAGCTCGAGCCGGCATCGCGCGGCGTAGCGGCCGGCACCCATCGCCTCGAATGCCTCGAGCGCTGTCCGGAGGGCCTGCGGGTCGCGACCGCTGAGGCCTCGAACGCGCATCGCCTGCGCCCCCATCACGCGCAGGCCGACCCGAGCCGCACGCTCGAGCACGTCCGCCAGCACGACCTGGTCGACGGCGTGGCCACGGTCGGCGCACAGCGCCAGC
>DASSNX010000069.1:0-3540 GCA_035701185.1 Candidatus Limnocylindria bacterium | reverse complement strand
GGACCGATCCCTGCCCGGGCTGCCTGGCCCTCAGGCGTTGGCCGGCGCCTCGGACGCCAGCCGGCGGGCCTCCGCCTCGCGCACCCCGGAGACCACTGACAGCTGGTGGGGCAGGCCCTTGCTGCGGGCCAGCTGCACCGCGCTGCCGGCCGCTCCCCGCTCCTCGTCCGGCACGGCGTACACCAGGGCGAAGACCTCGGTCTCGATCATCGCGCCGACGCACATGGCGCAGGGCTCGTGGGTGGTGAAGATGGTCACCTCGGGCAGGCGCCGCGACTCGAGCTTGCGGGCGGCGGCCTGGAGGGTCAGCAGCACGGCGTGCGCGGTGGGATCGCGCTCCAGGGTCATCCGATCATGATCCCGGGCAATCATGGCATCATCGAGGACGGCGACGGCTCCCACGGGAGCCTCCCCCTCTTCTCCACCCCGGCGGGCCTCGGCGATCGCCTCGGCCATGAAGAGCTCGTAGTTCATCGGTCCTCGATGCGCGGCTCGGATCGTCGCTGGCGTCGCCGGAGTCTAGCAGAGGATCGGCACCAATCCTGCTCAGCGCCCCAGTCAGAACGACATGACCGCAATACCGATCTCCAGGCCACTATCCGGGCTCCGCGCGCGTCGCCGGTGGCACCTGCCAACGCCGCTGGCGGTGGCGTTGCTCGGTGCCGTGTTCGGCGCCGCCCTGCTGGCACCGATCCCGTTCACCCACAACACCGCCGAGGCCCAGGTCGTGGCGACCGTCGAGCAGCGGCTGCCGGGCTGGAGCGTCGTCCGCGCCAACGCCTCGTGGGAGGGGGCGTGGAGCGTGGTTGCCTGGTGCGGCGGCCAGCAGCTGGGCTTCCAGCTCGTCCCTGGCCACGGCCTGTCGCCCGGTGACATGTGGCTGCACCCCGACAACGAGTACGCCCGGCTGCGGCTGGCGAGCATCTCCGACGACTTCCGCTACCTGGTCTGGTTCAACGATCCGATCCATCAGCGCTCGCTGAGCTGCCGCCAGGAGCTGGCGCGCGACCACGTCGCGCGCGGACGCCCGACGCTCGACTGAGCCCGCTCTGGGCACGCGGCGCAGAGCCGCTTGCCGCCGTCGGTACGATGCGCGCAGGTAGCTGCGGAGGAAGCTGGCAATCGACCGTCCCCGAGGCTGGTCGCGACTCGATTGGGCGGCGCTCGTGGCGGTCTGCGCGGGGGCTGCCCTGGTCCGCCTGCCGGCCCTCAACCGCCCGCTGGGCTTCGTCTTCGACGAGGTCTTCTACGCCCGCAACGCGTGCCGCTACGTCATCGGCACCCCCGACTGCGGGATCGACCAGCTCGCCAGCCGCGCGCATCCGCCACTCGGCAACTGGCTGATCGGGATCGGCATCAAGCTGCTCGGTTTCGACGAGGTCGGGTGGCGCATCGTGGCCGCGGTGGCCGGGATCGTCTCGGTCGGCCTGCTCTTCCTGCTGGTGCGGCAGCTGCTGCGCCGCACGCGGCGCCCGCTCCCGACGGTCGGCGCCTTCGTCGCGGCCGGACTGCTGGCGGTCGACTTCCTGCACGTCGTCCAGTCACGGATCGGGATGCTCGACGTGTTCGTCACGCTGTTCGTCATCGCCACGATGCTCTTCGCGGTGCTGGACCGCGACCGTGTCACCGCGGAAGCGTGGTCCAACCGTCCGGCGGGCTGGCTGTCAGCGTTGACGCTCCATCGCCCGTGGCGGCTGCTGGCCGGCGTGGCGCTCGGCGCGGCGGTGGCCGTGAAGTGGTCCGGCGCCTACGTGGCGCTGGCCGTCATCCCGCTCACCGTGGTGTGGGAGATTGCCCGCTGGCGCGCCGGCGACCCGGACGAGGCGCCGCGCAGCTGGCCACGCGCCACCTGGCTGGCGGTGCGCTCCGATGGGCTGCGCACGCTCATCCTCCTCGGCGTGGTGCCGCTGGCCGTCTACCTGGCGGCGTACATCGGGCGGATGCCCGGCGAGATCATCGGCCTGCCCTGGCAGGAAGGCACCGTCTGGCGCGGCATCTGGGACCACCAGCAGGCGATGCTGACGTTCCACACCACGTTGGCCGGGCAGCATCCGTACGAGTCCCCGCCGTGGTCATGGCTGCTGCTGAAGCGTCCGGTGGCGTACTCGTGGGACGACTCGTCGGGCTACCGCGAGATCCTGGCCCTCGGCAGCCCGCTGGCCTGGGCGGTGGGCGTCGCGGCGCTGCTGCTCCTGGTCGTGCTCTGGGCCCGGACGGGATGGCGCGTCCGCGGTCCCGCGGCGGCGGTGATCGTCGCCGCGTTGGCGACCTACCTGCCGTGGCTGGTGCTGCAGGGCAACCGCAGCCAGGTCTTCCTGTGGTACATCCTGCCGACCATCCCCTTCCTCTATGCCGCGGCCGGCGTGATCGCCGCCTGGGCCTGGCGCTGGCTGGCGGCGCGGGTGGTAGCCGGCGTCATGGGGGTGGCGGTCATCGGCCTGTTCGCCTTCTTCCTGCCCGTGCTGGTCGCCCTCCCCTTGGATGCGGATGGCTGGCGGGCGCGGATGTGGCTGACCGACTGTGCGCGGCCGGGTGCGCCGACCCTGACGCTGCCGGATGACGAGATCAGCTCCGGTCCGCCCCCGGTCGGCTGGTGCTGGATCTGATGGACGTCGTGATACGGACGGCCGGCGGGCGCGTTCCCCTGTCGGGAGCGACCGCCGATGGCCGCGAGCCGCACGCATGATGGATTCCGCTCAGCCGCTCGACGATCGACTCCTGGCAGAACGGCTCCGGTCCGGAGATCGCGAGGCGCTCGGCCTGCTGTACGACCGCTATGCCTCGGTCGCGATGGCGGTGGCCGTCCGCGTCGTGTCGGACCGGGAGCAGGCGGAGGACCTGGTGCACGATGCGTACATGGCGGTATGGCAGAAGATCGATCGCTTCGATCCGTCGCGCGGCACGCTGCGCTCCTGGCTGCTGACGATCGTCCGCAATCGGGCCATTGACCGCCTGCGCGGGACGCGGCCGAGCATGGAGGTCGGCGAGGCCGATGAGCAGTCGCTGCTGCGCACCGGCCCGAACCCGACGTGGGAAGCCGCGGTCTCACGACGTTCCGCTGCAGAGCTGCGCCGCGCACTGCAGACCCTTCCCGACGAGCAGCGACAGGCCGTGGAGCTGGCCTACTTCGGCGGCCGCACCTATCGGGAGATCGCGCAGCTCACCGGCGTGCCGCAAGGCACCGCCAACGGACGCCTGCGGCTGGCACTGGCCAAGCTGCGCGACAGCCTGAGCCTGACCGATGCGGCGCCACTGTCCGTCCAGCCCGGGCCGATCTCCGCGGAGGGCATGGACCGATGACGCCGCTGCGCTTCACCTGCCAGGACGTGGACGAGCTCGCGGGCGCGCTGGCCATCGGCGCTGTGGACGCTGACGAGGCTCGCGCGGCGCGCGAGCACCTGGCGACCTGCCCCGAGCCGCATGCCGAGCTCCGCTCCCTTATCGGAGCCGATGCCGTCCTGGCGGCCGGCCTGGAGCCGATCGAGCCCAGCGCCGGGCTGCGCGATCGCCTGATGCGCTCCGCCGAGGCGGCGCCGCGCC
>DASSNX010000068.1:0-2630 GCA_035701185.1 Candidatus Limnocylindria bacterium | reverse complement strand
CATGATCGCCAGGAACTCGCCCTCGGCCACGGAGAGGGAGACGCCGCGCAGCGCCTCCACCGAGCCGGCGCGCAGGGGGTAGCGCTTGACGAGGTCGTGTGCCTCGAGGATCACCGGCATCGCCGGCAGTCTAAACGCCGCGTGGCGGGCGCGGGCTACAGGACAAAGCCCAGCAGCGAGCCGAGGACGGTCTCGAACAGTCCCTGCTGCGGTGAGTCGGCCGCCTGGATCCGCATGCTGCCGTCCGGCGCGGGGGCGGCGACCACCATCGGTCCAGCCGGCCGGTCCACCAGCGCCTGTTGGGCGGCCAGCGGAACGGTCATGCCCGGCCGGGCAGCCACGACCTTCGCGCCGTCGAGCGGATCCGACGAGCGTGGTGCTGCCGGCGACTCCACTCGGAGGGCACGGGCCGTTTTGCCGTGTCCGCCGCCCGACGACGCAGCCGGCGCCGTGGGTGGCTGGCTGCCGGTGCCGCCACCGCCTCCGCCACCGCCACCGCCGGACGGTGGGGGAGGAGGCGCAGAGCCCGCCGCCTGCATGAACAGCTCGGTGTAGAAGCGTGGGCTGCGCTTGGCGCCCAGGAACATGACGTTGTCCTTGCCGTAGGCGCCGACCCCGCCGTGCGTCCAGCTCGGCTCCAGGATGTTGGCGCGGTGGCCAGGCGAGGCCATGAAGCCTTCATGGATGGCGACCGGCGAGTCGCCGTCGCTGTAGCCGTTGTTCCAGCCGATGTTCTCGCCACCCCATCGGTACTGCAGGCCATTCAGGTCATACCAGTGGTAGACCTGGTAGCTGGTGCCCTTGATGGTGTGATCGAAGTAGTCGCGCTCGACCTGGTCCTTGCTGCGCCACACGGCCAGGCTGGTCAGCGTGCCGTTCTGCTGCACGGCGCGCAGGCCGTTGTTCACGCGCGCGCCATTCATCAGCCCGAACAGCGTGCCTGCCGCGGAACTGGCATTGAAGGCAGTCACCGGCGTCGGCGCGCCGGTCAGCAGTGCTGCGCCCATGAGCGCCGCGCCGGCGAGCGCGGCCGCGCGCCCCACCGGATTGCGGCCAATCATTGATGGGAACGTCAAGACAAGGGCTCCATGCGCATCTGAATCGGTCCTCCTCGACCGCCATCAACCCTACGCAGCCGATGCCTCCAGGTCAGTAGCGCGGTGGTCCTAGCCGGGTACCAGTCGGGAGTAGGACCCAGAGCGGCGCCACGCGCGGCACGCGGCTTGCCGGCAAGGAAGCGGCATGATCGATCGCGAACCCGAAGACAGCCTGCCGCTCCCGTCCGAGGACGGGGGCGACCTCGTGGACGCACCGGCGTCCGGCGAGACCGACGACTACCTCGTGGCGCAGGAGGAGGGCGTGCCGTACGTGCCGCCCAGCGAGCGCGTGCTCAGCGAATCGCGCGCCGACGAGAGCGGGCCGGACGTCGCCGGCACAGCGCCCGATGACGAAGAGGAGCTCCGCCGCGAGGCGCCACCGGACGATGCCAGCCAGGACCTCGGCGAGCGCGCCGCGGAGGCGCTGCGCCGCTCGGATCTGCCAGCCGGTGATCGGCTGCGGGTGGGCGCCATCGGCTCAACCATTTTCCTGCGCGGCGAGGTGGAATCCGTGGAAGTCGCGGACGACCTCATCGGCCTGCTGGGCGACATTCCGGGCGTCGAGGACGTCGTCGACGAGACGACGCTGGCGGGCATGAGCGAACCCGAATGAGGCGGCCGATAATGGCACGTCGCGTGCAATTCACCGCGTCGGGGACCGGTGAACCGGAGTCAGGCCGGGTCGATCCCGGGGCCCCAACTTCGGCGCCCGCGTCTTGCATCACCGCGCGACGACGGGCGCCGGCCACTGTCCGGAGGTTGAGATGACCACCGAGCCCCGCACGGAAGAGGCCCTCTCCCAGCAGGCGCAGCCAGAGCAGTCCGAGCCGCCGATGGAGCAGACCTGGGCATATGGCATGCCCTACACGGTCCAGTTCCCCGATGGCGACGGCCGGGCCGAGGCCGATCTCGAGCATCCCGCCCACCTGCCGCGGGTCGGCGACATCGTCGAGTACATCGACGAGCGCGGTGCGTCCTACCGCTACCGCGTCCGCGAGGTCGTGCACACCCTGCAGTCATCGGCCGCCTACCGGCCGACAGTTGCCGACGTGGGGACCTCGCCGGATTCGCTGGCGCGGCCTGACGAGGCGGAGCCGGCCGAATTGCCGGGTGCATCGGGCCAGGTTCGCGCCGGGCTGCCGAAGGTCTTCCTCGAAGCCGCCGACTCGTAGGGACACCGCTGGCACGTCCGCTGCTGGTACAGCGGGTGGATGGCACCACCCCGACCCCACGGCAGCTCCCCGCGCCGCTTCCAGAAGACCTGTCACCGCTGCGGCCGGACCGGCTCGCATGCCTTTCGGCGCACCGCCGAGGGCACCTACGAATGCACCACGCTGACCGCCTGCCGGGCACGGCAGCGGCGACAGTCCGGTGCGCGCCACGAAGGGCGCGGTCGGCTGGCCCGGGCGCATACCGCCGATCCCGCCGTCGGACCGCCGGGAATCGTCTACGTGATCGGCGCGCCCGGCGAGGAGCGCGACGAGGTGCAGGCCACGCTCCAGGAGCTCACGAATCTCACGGTGGTCGTGCGGC